>JAFGHU010000006.1 GCA_016929955.1 Bacteroidales bacterium
AGGACGTATTATTGGTCGAGAAGGCAGAAATATCAGGACTCTGGAAGCAATGACAGGTATCGAAATTATCATTGATGATTCGCCTGACGCCATTATTCTATCAGGATTCGATCCCGTACGCAGAGAAGTTGCACGTTTATCATTGCATAAATTGGTTACAGACGGACGTATTCACCCTGCTCGAATTGAGGAGGTTGTAAACAAAACAAAGAAACAAATAGAACAAGAAATTATGGAAACCGGAAAGCGAACGCTTATCGATTTAGGAATCCATAATATGCATACCGAATTGGTTAAAATGGTAGGAAGAATGAAATACCGCTCTTCTTACGGTCAAAACCTGCTTCAACACTCCATCGAAGTTGCTAATTTAAGCGCTACTATGGCCGCTGAACTTGGATTAGATACCAAAAAAGCAAAACGTGCAGGTTTACTCCACGATATTGGCAAAGTGCCTGAAAATGAGCCTGATTTGCCTCACGCCTTATTGGGTATGAAAATGGCCGAAAAATTCCGTGAAAGCGCTGAAATTTGCAATGCGATTGGAGCTCACCACGACGAAATTGAAATGACCTCACTCCTATCTCCTATTGTACAGGTTTGTGATGCCATATCAGGTGCAAGACCCGGTGCTCGTCGCGAAATTGTAGACGCTTATATTCAACGTCTTAAAAAATTAGAAAATATTGCTTTAGAATACGAAGGTGTTGTTAAAACTTATGCCATTCAAGCCGGACGTGAATTGCGGGTTATCGTTGGCGCAGATAAAATTAATGATAATCAAGCCATGGAATTAAGCTACGATCTTTCAAAGAAAATTCAAGAAGAAATGACGTATCCCGGTCAAATAAAAATTACAGTTATTCGTGAAACGAGAGCGATAAACTACGCAAAATAATTTAAACTAAAATCCAAATGCTGTTTTTCTGTTAGCGAAAAACAGCATTTTTCATTTAATATATATGTTGCGGATAATCAAATCTTTACTAAAGCAATACATCTATTGGTTATTCATTTTTGCTTTTGCAAGACTGCTCTTTCTTCTGGCTTATTTACAAACTATTTTTAATGATGGAATCGCCTTTACCGAAATCGTAGCCACGTTTTATTACGCTTTGAAATTAGATATCACTACTGCTACCTATATTCTGATAATTCCATTTTTTATTCATTTTTTTCAAATCTTATCCAGTCCAAAATGGCTAAACAACTTTAATAAGATTTATACGGGGCTCATCCTTTTTACTTTCCTGTTAATCAATATAGTAGAGCTAGGCCTATACGCCGAGTGGAGAACAAAGTTGAGTTATAAGGCCTTTAGCTATTTAAGCCATCCCGACGAAATCATAAATTCTGCCCAAACCGGCGAGAGTATTTTGTTAATCGTTCTCTTGAGCGGCTTGACTTACGTCGGCATTTATCTATACTCACATTATTTTTTTACACCCATTTTAAGAATAAAAATCAAGTCAAGTCATGCCTTTCTGTTCTTGATTCTTGGATCGGCACTTTTGTTTATACCGGCAAGAGATGGATGCAAGAGTATTCCAATTACTCGGAGCAAATCTTATTTCTCTAGCTATCAGATATTAAATAGTGCGGCCACAAATTCTGCCTTCAATTTGTTTATGGGCATTTTCGAAAAAAGACATATCGATAGAAATCCTTTTGTCGAGATGCCAAACAATGAAGCGGAACAAATTGTAGATCAATTATTAAACTCAACATCTAATCGATTTCCAAAAATACTTACAACAGAAAGGCCAAATATCGTAATGCTTATTTTGGAAAGTTGGTCGGCCGATTTAATAGAAACACTTGGAGGAAAACCCGGCATTACTCCTTTTTTTCATTCCTTAGAAAAAGACGCATTGCTTTTTGATGATTTTTATGCCAGCGGATCGCGATCAGAACAAGCTATGGCTTCCATATTTAGTGGCTATCCTGCTCATCCCATTACTTCAATAACAGTTCATCCCGAAAAATACTCGGGATTGCCTAGTTGGATTCATGTATTAAATCAAGAAGCTTATACGACTTCTTTTTACTTTGGAGGACAATTGGTCTACGGAAATATCAAAAGCTATATCAACTACAATGCTTTTGATAAAATAAAAGAAGGAGTTGATTTTAATCCTGAGCTACCACGAGGGAAATTAGGGATTCACGACGAGTATACCTTACTAGAAATGGCCGACGACCTAAATACAACGGAACAGCCGTTTTTTTCTGCTTTGTTTACTTTGAGCTCACATTCGCCTTACGACCAACCTAAACCCAAAAAAGAAGTGCTCCCATGGGGCGGCAATGAAAGACAATACATCAACTCTGCTTATTATACGGATCAGAGTCTGCAAAAATTCTTCCAAAAAGCAAAACAATCAGATTGGTTTAAAAACACCCTGTTTATCCTTATCGCCGATCACTCGCACAATAGCTATCGCAATCATATTATGCAAGAGGCCGCCTATCATAAAATCCCGCTTTTATTCTACGGACCGGTATTGGACTCCGCTTATCGGGGTAAAATTATTAAGCATTTGGGATATCAACCCGATTTTGCAGCAACAGTATTGCCGCAATTGGGTTTAGATATATCGGATTTTCGGTGGAGTAAAAATTTACTCGATAGTACAAGTAATCGGTTTGCTTATAGTGCTTATGAAGAGGGATTTATATGGAGTCGGCCTTCCGGGCAAATTTCCTACGAAAAGCATCTGGACTATTACTATCGCAATACGGTTCCAAAAGATCAATTCGATTCG
>JAFGHU010000074.1 GCA_016929955.1 Bacteroidales bacterium
ACTTTTGCCACATGATTTCAATAGGGAACACCATCATTTCGGAAGAGGTAATAAAAAAGCAATTTAGTTGCGATTTAAATGCGTGCCATGGCGATTGCTGTGTGGAAGGCGATGCCGGAGCTCCGCTCGATGTGGATGAAATAAGTCAGCTGGAGGATTTTATCGACAAAATTCTGCCATATATGACCGAAGAAGGACGTAAGGTCGTGGCCAAAAACGGAGTATACGATTATGATGTTGATGGAAAATTGGTAACTCCATTGGTAAATAATGCGGAATGTGCTTTTGTTTTTTTTGAAAATAAAATCGCTCTTTGTGCCATCGAAAAAGCCTATCGCGAGAAGAAAATTCCAAATATAAAACCAATATCCTGTTCATTATATCCAATTCGGATTACCGAATACAAGGATTTTGATGCATTGAATTACCATCACTGGGGCATTTGTGATCTTGCCCGTGTAAAGGGCAAAAACGAAAAAATGGCTGTTTACCAATTTTTAAAAGAGCCTTTGATTCGTAAATATGGACAGAAATGGTACAATACACTGGAAGAGGAAGTAAATTCGGGCCGCTACGACGAAGTGCTAAATCGCTAAATTATTTCTCAAGGTGTTTTAAAAGGGCATCCACATTGGCCTTGCTATTTCCAATAAATATTTGATTCTGATCAATAATTACCGGACGTTTTAAGAATGTGTATTCCTGCAAGATCAGCTTTTTATAATCATCTTCTTTAAGTACCACATCCTTTAATCCCATGCTCTTGTATTTTTGGGAGCGACGGCTAAACAATGCTTCATACGAACCGGAAAGCGCATGCATTTCACTCAATTCGTCGGCTGTAATTGCCGATGTTTTAATGTCTTTAATTTCAAAACCAAGCTGAGCCAGATTCGCCTGATTTAAAATTTTCCTGCTGGTATCGCAAGTGGAAAGGGTATACACTTTTTTCATTTTTCAAGAGTAAAAAACAAAGACTTCAATTAAGTGGAATTAACTTTTGTCTCTGAATAGATTGAGTTGCAAAAATAATCGATTTATATTGTATTTTTTGCTGATTAAAAATTATCTATTTGTAATTAATCCAAATAAAAAAAATTCATATCTTTATGCCCACGATTTGATCATGTAGTCGTATCATATTTGTTATTTAAAAGATGAATTTAAGCTAAGCCAGATTTTAACCAAAAAAGCAGATTAAATTCAACAACAATAAGCGAATGAAAAGCACGAATACAAAAGAGACCTACGAGGCGGTTAAAAAGATCTTTACAGAATTTTTACAAAAAAATGGACAACGAAAAACGCCTGAACGTTATACCATTTTGAAAGAAATATATAATACCGATGGTCATTTCGATATCGAAACGCTCTATGTTACAATGAAAAACAACAAGTACAGGGTAAGTAGAGCTACTTTGTATAATACCATGGAATTGCTTTTAGAGTGCGGTTTGGTTACCAAGCATCAATTCGGAAACAATTGTGCTCAATTTGAAAAGTCGTTCAAGTTCAGTCAGCACGATCATTTTATTTGCCTTGATGATGGATCTGTACTGGAATTCTGTGATCCTCGTTTACAGGAAATAAAAAACTCGGTTGAAAAGCTTTTGGGGGTTACCATTAACAGCCATTCCCTGACTTTTTATGGAAGTTGCAACACCAAAAAAGCCGCTGCTGCGCGTGTGGCCACTGTTAAACATAGATAGGCCCTCTTTCTGTTTTAGCTTCATTTTTCTCTAAAATAAGGATAAATCTTCAAGTATATTATTCCTATCTTTGCTATGCTTTTAGAGGCATTATGTGTCTGCCTTTAATTGTTAATCATTTGATATACGCATTAGCCTGTGTCATAAGGTATCAAGGAAAAAAGTTTAATATATGAGAGTCGATGTTTTATTAGGTTTACAGTGGGGAGACGAAGGGAAAGGAAAAATTGTTGATGTTTTTACTCCTAAGTACGATATCATTGCAAGATTTCAGGGTGGTCCAAATGCAGGTCATACGCTTGAATTCAATGGTCAAAAACATGTATTGCATACCATTCCGTCGGGGATTTTTCATCCTGAAACAAAAAACCTGATTGGAAATGGAGTAATTATCGATCCTTATATTTTTGAACAGGAAATCGAAAAATTGAAAGCAAGCGGTATCGATCCGCAGAAAAATTTATATATATCAAAAAAAGCACACCTCATTTTGCCTACCCATCGTTTGTTGGATGCAGTTTATGAGCAATCCAAAGGAGGAGAAAAAATAGGTTCCACATTAAAAGGAATCGGCCCGACCTATACCGATAAAGTCAGTCGTTCCGGACTTCGGGTTGGAGATATTTTATGCGATGATTTTGAGCAGAAGTACAATCAAAGAAAAGAAAAGCACATCCAAACAGCTAAAAATTACGGCTACGATTTAGATACATTTCAGATCGATTCTAAAAATTTCGATGCCTATGAAAAATGCTGGCTCGATGCCCTGAAAACACTCACCTCGATGCAACTGGTAGATAGCGAGTTGTTTGTGAATAATGCATTAAAAAGAGGGGAAACCGTTTTGGCAGAAGGAGCTCAGGGCACCATGCTCGATGTCGATTTTGGCAGCTATCCATTTGTTACTTCCTCAAACACCATTGTTAGCGGGGTTTGCTCAGGTCTTGGCGTTGCACCCCAAAAGATAGGTCGTGTATTTGGTGTTTTTAAAGCCTATTGCACCCGCGTGGGGAACGGCCCTTTCCCAACAGAATTGTTTGATGAAGTTGGAGAAGAATTGCGTAAGTGCGGACACGAATTTGGCTCAACAACAGGTCGCCCCCGTCGTTGTGGCTGGCTCGATCTGCCTGCGCTTAAATATGCCATTATGTTAAATGGTGTTACCGACCTGATTATGACCAAAGCTGATGTTATGGATAATTTCGATACAATTCAGATTGGTCATGAATATAACTATGGGGGAAAGAGAATGGATTACTTCCCTTATGAAATTAATGATCCTAAATTGCAACCTGTGTTTAATTCTCTAAAAGGTTGGAAGACCAATATCGGTAGTATTCAAAAACTGGAAGAGTTGCCTCAAAACCTGATGGACTATGTTAGTTATATTGAAAAACAGGTAGAAGTCCCTGTTTCAATTATTTCTGTTGGTCCGGATCGAACACAAACCATATTCCGTATAGAATAAAAGCGGAGAATTCATGAGTTTTTGTAACTTTGCGCCCCGCAAAGTGTATAAGTGCGTAATGTTATTAATCATTTGCGTTTTTTTTGAAAGACAAACTCATGAAAAAACTACAGCATATTATCGAAATTGAAGATTATCAAAGTTTCGATGAATTAAATTCTCAGGACCGTAAACTTCTTGACAGGGCTCAGCTTGCTTGTAAATCAGCTTATGCTCCTTATTCCCGATTTCGTGTTGGGGCTGCTGTATTGCTCGAAAATGGCGAGATTGTAGCCGGCAATAATCAGGAAAATGCAGCTTATCCATCAGGCTCTTGTGCAGAACGTGTGGCAATGTATTATGCATCTGCCCATTACCCTAACGTTGCAATGCTGGCAATAGCTGTGGCGGTTGAATCAGATGAAGTAAAATTTACGAAGCCTCTTGCTCCTTGTGGTTCATGTCGTCAGGTGATGGCTGAATACGAACACCTTTTTCAAATTAAAATGCGGGTCATTTTATCGGAGCCGGGAGGTAGGGTTCAGATCATTAACGGGGTTACAGACCTTCTCCCATTTACCTTTAATGCAACAGAATTAAAAGGGTCCTGAGTAGAGTATAAGCGGTTTGCAGTTTAAATTTTCACCTTTTCCCAGGTATTCAATCAGTAATCACTATTTAGAATACGTATAAACAGCTGGTTATTTAGGTATAAGAATACCAATATAATATTATTCGCGTTATTTTTGTGTTTAAATGTAACAAAGCTTTACGTGAATTCAACAACGCATCGAATTTTTCTATCAAGCATGACGGCCATCGTCG
Source organism: Bacteroidales bacterium (assembly GCA_016929955.1). GTDB lineage: Bacteria > Bacteroidota > Bacteroidia > Bacteroidales > UBA12170 > UBA12170. Next base: position 3,982 of record JAFGHU010000074.1, read on the forward strand.
TAGCCGCTTTTATCGGATTGATTTATATTGGTCGATCTTATTATTTGGTTGATTTAGATCAAAGATTTTTTCAGGCAGATTACAATGCGTTCAAGCCTAGTGGAAGTATAGGGCATGGACTGGGTATTCTTGGATCCTTCCTTATGTTGAGTGGCGTTTTTTTATACATGGCTCGTAAACGAATAAGAAAATTTTCGCGCATAGGGATTTTAAAACATTGGCTCGAGTTTCATATTTTTCTTTGCACATTAGGTCCCTTACTTATTTTGTTCCATACTTCATTTAAATTTGGAGGTCTGGTAGCTATCAGTTTCTGGAGCATGGTTGCTGTGGCTTTGAGTGGTGTTATAGGGCGCTTTATTTATCTTCAAATACCCAAGACCATTGAAGGAAGGGCCATGAGTTTATCCGAGATAGAGGATTTCAGGTCGAATATTACAAAGGAATTAAAGGAAAATTATCCAATCAAAGATCGATTTTTCGAAATTTTTGAAACAGAGTCGTCTTCAGTGAAAAACAGATTAAGGATAATTAAAGATGAATTAAAAACTCAAGGCCTAAAGCGAAAGGAGAAAAGGAAAATCCTAAAACTTTTTAAAAGTGAGATTACGCTAAACAAGCGAATAAAACGTTTAAAATTAATGCAAAAGCTTTTTGAATATTGGCATGTAGTGCATCTGCCTTTTGCTATTCTAATGATTGTAATTATGATTGTGCATATAGGTGTTACTTTACTTTTTGGTTATAGATGGATCTTTTAATTATGGAAGTCTTATTAGAAAGTGTAGCTATTTATTCATTTGTGGCCATATTTATG
>JAFGHU010000075.1 GCA_016929955.1 Bacteroidales bacterium
GTTCGTCGTAAAATTGAAGACGTATTTGGTTTAAGTGTCAGAAAAAGCGAAAAGGATGCGCTGGCCACTTTAATCTATTATCCTGAGGAGAAAATGGAAATGATTATTCAGGAAGAAAAAATCGAAGATTTGTCGGAATGGTATATGATAACGCTTCAACGCTTATCAATAATTGCCCGTGCCGCATCTTATAAATATACACGGTCAAAAGTTCGTAAAACCATGCCACCGGCCTATGCATATATCATTGATGAATTATTGAATGAAAGTGGTCCGGAAAAACACGAATATTACAACGGCATTATCCGTACAATAATCGAAATTGACAGAGCAAAAGAATTTGTAATTGAAATTTCTCACTTTATTCAACGCCTAATGATTGATCGCTTGCATATTATTGGTGATATTTACGACAGAGGGCCTTCGGCAGAAAAAGTAATGGACGTTTTGCAGAATCACCATGCGGTTGATATTCAATGGGGCAATCATGATATTATTTGGATGGGCGCCGCTGCCGGATGTAAAGCACTGATTGCTACCGTACTTCGGATTAGCGCACGCTATATAAACCTCGATACTATAGAAGATGCTTACGGAATTAATTTATTGCCTTTAGCCACTTTTGCCATGGAGCATTATGGTAACGATCCGGCCGAAGTTTTTACACCAAAAGGCACTGGCGATAAAAACGGGAAAAGCATCGAATTGATTAAGCAAATGCATAAAGCCATAGCAATAATTCAATTTAAGTTGGAGGCGCAAATCATAAAAGAGAATCCACAATTTGAAATGGACGATCGCTTATTGCTCGATAAAATTGATTATAAAAATGGAATTATTCATATCGATGGAAAAGAGTATCCTTTATTAGACAGTCATTTCCCTACAGTTGATCCAAAACATCCTTATAAACTAAGCGAAGCTGAAGAGGAATTGATGAATCGCCTGCAATCGTCGTTTCGGAAAAGCGATATGCTCCAAAAACATATCGAAGTGCTTTATGCAAAAGGAAGTATGTACTTAACCTATAACTCAAACCTGATGTATCATGGCAGTATTCCTATGAATGAGGACGGCACGTTTTACGAAATGACTATAGGCGAGAAAAAATACAGTGGAAAAGCCCTGCTCGATCAGTTGGACATTATAGCCCGAAGAGCTTATTTCACATGCAACAGGCCTGATGCTGATCCAAAAGACAAAGCCTATATGTGGTATTTATGGACCGGTCCGTATTCTCCATTGTTCGGTAAACATAGGATGACTACTTTTGAGCGTTATTTTATTGCCGACGAAAGTACACACGAAGAAATTCGAAATCCCTACTATAAATTCAGAAACGAAGAAGAAACTTGCAACAAAATCTTCGAAAATTTCGACCTTGATCCTGAGCGATCGCATATTATTAATGGCCATGTTCCGGTAAAAGCAAAAAAAGGCGAAAGTCCGATAAAAGCAAACGGAAAACTATTTGTAATCGACGGAGGTATGTCTGTACCTTATCAGAAAGTAACCGGTTTATCAGGCTATACGCTTATCTATAACTCCTACGGTTTAATTCTGGTCGAACACAAGCATTTTAAATCCATCGAAGAAGCGGTAAAAAATAATCTGGATATAGTTTCGGCTCGACAAATTGTTGAAACAAATGCTACAAGAAAAAGAGTTGCCGATACAGATATAGGCACCGATCTTAAAGAGCAAGTACTCGATCTTAAAAAACTATTAACAGCTTATAAGAAAGGATTAGTTAAAGAACGCGTATAATACTCCATTTTTTCAATTTCTTGGCTTTTTTACGTTTTTTCTAAAAAAAAGAATAAAATGCTTTGCAAATGAACATATGTTCATTACTTTTGCCCTTGAATTCAAAAGAAAAGATGCCAAGACCAAAACGACAAAGAAGATTACAAAAGCCTCCCATTGGATATGGCTTTCGTCCTTTACGAAAAAACTTAGACGAAGATCAGCGTATTCAATTGTTATTTGAGGAATATGAATCCTTGCGATTAGCTGATTACGAAAACCTATCGCAGGAGGATGCCGCTCAGGAAATGAATGTGTCGCGGCCTACATTTACACGAATCTACGAAAGGGCGCGCACCAAAATGGCAAAAGCATTGGTAGAAAACAGAGTGCTCTATGTAGCCGGTGGCGATGTAGCTTTTGACCATGAATGGTATAGATGTTTAACTTGCGACACCACTTTTAGAGAAACACAAACGAATAAAGGCAAAACATGTCCGGTCTGTCGCTCGGAAGAAATCGAACACATCAACGGAACACTTCACGAAAATGACTATATACCTGATGTTCAACGTAATGCAATGGGCGAACTAGGCTATTGTATTTGTCCGGCCTGCGGCGACAAAAAAGAGCATCAAGCCGGAATCCCATGCAAAACATTGGTTTGCAACAATTGTCAAGTGCATTTTGTACGCGAAAATTCTGCACATCATTTCAATATTAATCGAATAAAAAATAAACAAAAACGACAATAAAATGAAAATAGCTGTTACTGCTTTAGAAAACAACAAGAGTTCAAAAATGGATCCTCGCTTTGGTCGTGGTGCTTATTTTGCAGTATATGATACTGAAAGCAAAGATTACCAGTTCTATATTAATGAAGCTAAGGATGCTTCTGGCGGTGCCGGACCAAAAGCGGCCGAACAAATCGTAAATCTGGGAGTAAATAAATTATTATCATCAGATTTTGGACCAAAGGCAAAAGCGGCGCTCGAAAGTATGGGCGTAGAAATGGTCGTATTCTCAGATGCGGAAAAAACGGTTGAAGATATTCTCTTGGAAAATAGTTAATCAAATAGTTTTAAACTTATAATCAAACTCAATACCTATGAAACGTAAAATTGCAGTCCCTGTTGAAAATGGCATTATGACCGGTCATTTTGGTCACGCCAAATTATTTGCGCTTATCGAAATGGAAGACGATAAAATTATAAAGGAAGAGTTTTTAGTTCCGCCACCCCACGATGTTGGAGTACTTCCAGCCTGGCTTTCTAATTTAGGAGCTACAGATATAGTATCAGGCGGAATGGGACAAAGAGCTATTCAGCTATTTTTAAATAATAATATCAATGTATTTGTTGGAGTAGCTCAAAAGCCCGCCAGCGAATTGGCAGTTGATTTAGTATTAAACCGTCTGGAAAAAGGCGCCAATTATTGCGATCATTAAATGTTAAATTATAAAATTGCTATTGCAAGCGGGAAAGGAGGCACTGGCAAAACCACAGTCTCGCTTAACTTATTTTACACTTTACAAAAAAGTTTGGATCAAAAAATTCAATTGGTCGACTGCGATGTGGAGGAACCAAACATTAAACTGTTTACGAAAGGTGAACTCAAATCAAAATCGGACGTAAACATTAAAATCCCTGTTATAGATAAAGACAAGTGTGTTTATTGCGGCGATTGTGCCGCGGCTTGTTCATACAATGCCATACTTTTTGTAAAATCCATTTCGCATATTGCTGTACTTGAGGATCTTTGTCATGGTTGTGGCGTTTGTTCTTATGTTTGTAATCAGCCCAACGTTATAATTGAAAAAGACAAGAAACTGGGCGAAGTCAATACTTACAAGCTCGAGAATGCCAACGAACTGGTAGAAGGCAAAATCGAAATTGGATCTGCTCTTGCCGTTCCGGTAATTGCAAAAACTTTGAATTCTACCGATGATAAAGCGCTGCGCATAATCGACGCTCCGCCAGGCACTTCCTGTCCGGTAATGGAAACCATTAAGGATGTAGATTATACTGTTTTGGTAACTGAACCAACGCCTTTTGGATTAAACGATTTAAAACTAATGGTAGAAACCATGCGGAAAATGAAAGGCCGATTCGGAGTAGTCATCAATCGGGCAGGTTTGGGAGATAAGGCTATTTACGAGTATCTAAAAAACGAAAACATCCCACTTTTAATGGAAATTCCTTTCGATAAAAACTTAGCCAGAATCTATTCTGAAGGAAAAATAATGGTGGATGAAGTGCCTGAGATTAATCATAAATACCTGCAATTATTCGAAAATATCAAATTCAATTTAAATGAACCAAATTACCATCGTTAGCGGAAAAGGCGGTACTGGAAAAACAAGCATTACCTCTGCCTTTGCCTCAATTGCAAAAAATAAAATTCTGGTCGATTGTGATGTAGATGCTGCCGATTTATTTCTTACTACTCAACCCACAATTTTAAATAGCCATGCCTACGAAGGCGGAAAAATTGCGGTAATCGATCCTGAAGTTTGCACAAATTGTGGAATTTGCGAAGATTTATGCCGTTTTGATGCTATCCATTTGGTAGATGGCCAAACCACAATATCAGAATTCTCATGCGACGGCTGTCGATTATGCGAAATTGCTTGTCCGGTTGATGCCATCAAAATGCAAGAAAATAGGGAAAGTCGCTGGTTTGAATCGGATACCCGATTTGGCCCGATGGTGCACGCAAAATTAGGAATCGGAGAAGATAATTCAGGAAAATTGGTGACTAAAATTCGCGATTTTGCAACACAAAAAGCCAAAGAGCTAAAACTCGAAACCATACTTATCGATGGCCCTCCGGGCATTGGTTGTCCGGTAATTTCAACCTTAACCGGAGTTGATGTAGCAGTAATGGTTACCGAGCCAACTTTATCGGGCATGCACGATTTGCATCGTTTGATTGAACTGGCTAAGGGATTTAAATTAAAATCTTTTGTATTGATAAATAAGTTCGATCTGAATACGGATATCAGTAAAGAGATAGAAGATTTATGCCAGACCGAAAACATCGAAGTTTTGGCAAAAATACCTTTTAATCGTGATTTTGTCGATGCAATGGTGAATCAACAAACGGTTATTGAATACAAGCCTAACTCCGACCTAAGTAAAATACTTGAAAATGTTTGGCTTCGGATAGAAAGCGCATAGGATTAATGATTAAAAATATCGAATAAGTTTATATATTTGCTTATCAAAAAAAACAACAAAAATAATTGACAATGGATACTAAAAAAGCAGGATTTAATTCCAAATTAATACACGCAGGAGGCTTCCACGACACTAAAGGAAGTGCAGTTACACCAATTTATCAAACTTCTACATTTTCTTTTCAAAGTGCCGACCATGGCGCAGCTTGTTTTTCGGGCGATAGTGATGGATATATCTATACACGATTAGGAAATCCAAACATCGAAGAACTGGAAAAGACCGTGGCAGAATTAGAAAATGGCTTTGGTGGAATAGCCACATCGTCGGGAATGGCTGCTGTAAATGTAGTTTATTTGGGATTGCTTTCGGCTGGAGATCATATGGTTAGTCATAATGCCGTTTATGGCCCATCACGAAGCATTATGGAAAGCCTTTATCCAAAGTTTAATGTGGAATCGACTTATGTAGACGCCACGCATATCGAGAATGTTTTAAAGGCCATTCGTCCAAACACAAAGGTTTTATACATTGAAACGCCTGCAAACCCAACCATTGGAATTACCGATTTAAAAGCAATGGCAAAAATTGCTAAAGAGCATAACTTAAAACTTGTAGTAGATAATACTTTTTGTTCGCCTTATTTGCAAAAGCCATTGGATTTAGGTGCTGATATTGTATTGCATTCGATGACAAAATTTATCAACGGACATGCCGATATTGTTGCAGGTATGGTTGTTACAAAAACAGAAGAAGATTATAAATTACTGAAACCCATTATGATGAATGTGGGCTGCAATATGGATCCTCATCAGGCGTGGTTAACGCGCCGCGGACTAAAAACCTTGGCTATCCGCATCGATCGTGCTCAAGAAAATGCGGAGAAAGTAGCTGACTATCTCGAAAATCATCCAAAAGTTGAATGGGTAAGATATCCCGGTTTAAAATCTCATCCTCAGTATCAATTAGCACAAGAACAAATGGCCGGCCCGGGAACAATGATTTCCTTTGAAGTAAAAGGAGGTTTAAAAGGCGGAAAAACGGTTATGGATTCTGTAAAAATGGCGCTATTGGCTGTTTCTTTAGGTGGAATCGAAACCTTAATTCAACATCCTGCTAGTATGACCCATTCAAAATTAAGCGATGAAAAGCAGTTGGAAGGCGGAATCAGCAAAGGCTTAGTTCGTTTATCTATTGGCATTGAAGATGTTAATGACATTATAGCTGATTTAGATCAGGCTTTGGCTAAGATCTAAAATTAGCAATTTGGTTTAAAAATGCACTTTCCTTAAGGTTGGTGCATTTTTTATTTTGAAGATAACCATTTCCTTTCTTTACTTTTGCAAAGAATTACTTATTAGAATTTAATTGTGAAAACTGCTCTTTTTGAAACAATCGTTACTGAAATTCAGGAGATAGCTCCCGGTGTATTTACCATTTCTATGCCTAGAAAAGAAGATTTTCGTCCGGGACAGATGTTGGCTTTGTCTTTAAATAAAAAAGAAGAACCTCGCCTATACAGTATTGCCAGCGGAAACAAAGCTAAAGAATACCGCATTTTATTTAATATAAAATCAGAAGGTTTTCTTACGCCCCGGTTAGCTGAACTAAAAGTGGGCGACAAGCTTTATTGTTCACATCCCTTTGGTTCTTTTTATGGTGGAAATAATGCTGATTGGTGGATTGCAGCAGGAACCGGAATAGCCCCCTTTATTTCGATGCTGGAAGCAGGTATGGCCGAATCTAAAACCTTGATTCATGGTGGGCGAGGCTTGGAATCTTTTTATTTTGCCGATCGTTTTAAAACAATCTTAAATGAAAAATATATCCAATGTTCGTCGAGTTTAAATAAAGAAGGAATTTACGCCGGACGCTTAACAGAATACCTTTCAACACTCGAAAAATTACCTGCTGAAATCAATTATTATATATGCGGAAGCTCGCAATTGGTAGTGGATGTCCGCGATATATTGATTCAAAAAGGAGTTCCATATAATCATATTATTGCCGAAATTTATTTTTAAAATGATCAAAGAAAATTTGTTTGGAAAAACCTTGTTAGAGTTACAAGGAATCGTTATTGAGTTGGGCTTTCAAAAATTTGTCGCTAAACAAATTGCAAACTGGCTGTATCAAAAGCGTGTTCGATCTATTGATGAAATGCATAATCTGTCAAAATCGACACGTGCTAAACTAGAAGAAAAATATAGCCTTTCTTATACCGATTTTACAAGTGTACAAGAATCTGTTGACGGCACCAAAAAATACTTATTTCCTGTTAAACAACATCAATTTATCGAAGCCGCTTATATTCCTGACGGCGATCGGGCTACTTTATGCGTCTCCTCTCAGGTTGGTTGCAAAATGGGTTGTTTGTTTTGTATGACGGGAAAACAAGGTTTTCAGGGCAATTTAACATCTGGCGAAATTCTAAACCAAATTTTTAATCTGCCCGAATTCGAAAATTTAACCAATGTGGTTTATATGGGAATGGGCGAACCCATGGATAATTTGGATGAAGTTTTAAAAAGCATAGAAATATTAACTGCCGATTACGGACTGGCCTGGAGTCCGAAAAGAATAACCGTTTCCACTATCGGTATCATTCCGGCAATGAAAAGATTTCTGGCGGAAACAAAAGCGCATTTAGCGGTAAGTTTGCACAGTCCTTTCCAGGAGGAACGCAAAAATTTAATGCCTATCGAGAGTGTGTACCACCTTCCTCAACTACTAGATGAAATTCGCGCTTTCGAATTTGGCGGTCAGCGCCGTGTTTCTTTCGAATACATAATGTTTAAAGATGTAAACGATCAACAAAAACACATTAACGAACTCGCAAAAATATTGAATGGCATCAAATGCCGCATTAACCTGATCCGTTTTCATCCTATTCCGGGAACCCCTCTAGAGAGTTCATCAAACGAAACTATCCTTCGTTTTCAAACAGGATTAAAAAGAAAAGGGATTTTAACGACGATACGCGCTTCAAGGGGTGAAGATATTTTTGCTGCTTGCGGATTGCTTTCGACAAAAGAGTTGGTGAAAAGACAGAAAAATGAAGATTA
>JAFGHU010000076.1 GCA_016929955.1 Bacteroidales bacterium
ATACTAAAGTACTCAACGGGAAACGCTTTTATTTTAGTTTTTTAGCCGGAGCTCAGCAAGTATTTAAGCATCAAAATGCAATAAATAAAATCAATGTATTTCCTGTTCAGGATGGAGATACGGGCACAAATATGGCTTCTACAATGCGTGCCATAGTGGATACGCATATTCCTACAGGCAGTTTAAAAGATACTGCCGAAGCATTAGCAGATGCTGCATTGATTGGTGCTCGTGGAAATTCCGGTATCATTTTCGCTCAGTTTTTATACGGTTTTAGCAGTTGTATACAGGATATAGAAGACATAACGGTTGAGAAATTTTCCAATGCTTTAAAACAAGCGGTTCGCTATTCTTACGAATCGATAAGTAATCCGGTTGAAGGAACAATGATAACGGTAATGCGCGAATGGGCAGAATCCATTGATAAACTAAAAGATTTTATCGACGATTTTAATGAGCTCATACTCGCTTCGCTGAGTGAAGCAAGAAAAAGCTTGGCGGCAACTCCCGAAAAATTAGAAGTTCTAGCAAAAAAGAAAGTAGTAGATGCCGGAGGAAAAGCCTTTGTTCATTTTCTGGAAGGGATGACCGATTATTTTAAGCACGGCGATATCCGAAAAATTCTTCGGAATAGAAATGTGGTTAAAATCGAAAATCTGAACGAAAATATTTCGCACGAAAATGTAAATTTCCGTTATTGTACGGAGGCATTATTGATTTTAGACGAGAGTCGCCCTGAACTGAAAGAAATCATTCGTTCTCAGATCGATTTTTTAGGCGATTCGCTGGTTATTGCCGGAACATCAAAAAAAATCCGTTTGCACATTCATACCGATTCTCCGGCAAAAGTATTTCAGCAGATTTCAAGCTATGGCAATATTACTTATCAGAAAGTTGATGATATGGTAATGCAAAACGATTTAGCTGCTGCAAGAAAGTTAAGTACGGGTATTATTACAGACTCAACCTGCGATTTACCGCAGCATATTGTCGACCAATATCAAATTTTAGTTGTTCCGGTAAAAGTACATTTTGGAGAGAAATTTTTTATTGATGGTCTGACTTTGTCGCCTCACGAATTTTATAAACAACTGGATTCCTCGAAAATCTATCCAAATACATCGCAACCCAGTTACCACGATTTTTTAAACAAGTACGAATACCTTAGTTCGCACTTTAATTCTATTGTTTCTATCCATCTCAGTGCAGCTTTAAGTGGACTTTGGTCGAATAGCAATAAAGCCGGAACTACGGTGGCCAATCAGCAAAACAAAGAAATTTCGGTACTTAACTCAAAGCGAACGGCAAGTGGATTGGGCTTAATTGTATTAAGAGCTGCTCGGGCTATAGAGGCCGGAGCAAGCAAAGCCGATATTGAAAATAGGATGGAAGCCTGGTCGAAGAAAACAAAAGTGCTCGTCAGTACAAAAACAATCAAATACCTGATGAAAAGCGGTCGAGTAAGTCCGATTAAAGGTTTGTTTGGGAAAATGATGAGTTTAAAACCACTTTTGGTCATTAATGACGAAGGAAAAATAGATTTATTCGGAAAGCCGCTTTCCGAAAAAGGCAGTATTGCATTGGTTCAGAAAGAGATGAGAGCTATTGTGCAAAACCATAAAGTATGGGCTTATGCTATTTCGCATGCCGATAATGAGGCCACAGCTCAAATTTATATTCAGGAAATGAAAAAGCTTACGGGACTTGATCCTGAGTTTGTTTCTCCTGCCACACCGGCTTTGGCTGTTCATGCTGGTCCGGGAGTCGTGGCATTAAGCATTATGCTCGACTAAAACGGAACTACAGTTTAGGATATAGCATACCCGCTTTTTTATTGACTTATTCTCGCTTTTCGTTCTAGATTATAAATGCTTTTATATCTTTGCAGCCATGGAAGAAATGATATTGATCCTCGATTTTGGTTCGCAATATACGCAGCTTATAGCGCGTAGAATCAGGGAGTTAAACGTATACTGCGAAATACATCCTTACAATAAAGTTCCAAAAATAGAAAGGCATATTAAAGGGGTTATCCTTTCAGGGAGTCCGTTTAGCGTGCGCGATAATGAAGCTCCAAAACCCCTTTTGGATGGAATCCGAAAACAATTTCCGCTTTTGGGTGTTTGCTACGGAGCTCAGTATTTAGCGCAGCATGATGGCGGTGAGGTTTTGCCCTCAGAAATTCGCGAATATGGCCGTGCTAATCTTTCCTATATCAATAAGGAAAGTGATTTGTTGGAAGGAATGAATTTAGGGAGTCAGGTGTGGATGTCGCATGGCGATACCATATTATCTACACCCGATACTTTTGAAATTATTGCAAGCACAAAAGATGTCGCTGTTGGCGGATTCAAAATCAAAGACGAACCCACCTATGGTATACAGTTCCACCCCGAGGTTTATCATTCTACCGAAGGCACGCAATTATTAAAGAATTTTTTGGTCAATATTTGTGGTGTTAAGCAATCGTGGACGCCCAGCTCTTTTGTTGAGGAAACAGTGGATGAGCTTAAAGCCCAATTAGGCAATGATAAAGTTATTTTAGGATTGTCAGGAGGCGTGGATTCCTCTGTGGCTGCCATGCTTTTGCATCAGGCCATAGGCCAAAATTTGCATTGTATTTTTGTAGATAACGGTTTGCTTCGTAAGAACGAATTTGAGGAAGTGCTTCATTCCTATAACGATATGGGTTTGAATGTAATTGGTGTTCGCGCGGCCAACAAATTTTATGAAGCCCTTGCCGGATTAAGAGATCCTGAAGCAAAACGCAAAGCCATAGGCAAAACCTTTATCGATGTGTTTGATGAAGAGGCGAAAAGAATTAGCGATGTTAAATGGCTGGCTCAAGGTACCATTTATCCTGATGTAATCGAGTCGGTGTCAATCAACGGTCCATCTGCCACTATTAAATCACATCATAATGTTGGTGGTTTACCCGACTATATGAAATTAAAAGTGGTTGAGCCCTTAAAGTCCTTATTTAAAGATGAGGTAAGGCGTGTAGGTAAAGCGCTGAAAATGAAGCCGGAATTGTTAAACAGACACCCATTTCCCGGACCAGGATTAGGGATTCGAATTTTAAGTGACGTGACGGCAGAAAAAGTGCGCATCTTACAAGAAGTGGATGCAATTTTTATTCAAGGCTTAAAAGAGAAAGGCTTATACGATAAAGTATGGCAAGCCGGAGCTATGCTTACACCAATTCAGGCCGTGGGCGTAATGGGTGACGAACGTACTTATGAAAATGTAGTGGCTCTTCGCGCTGTTAGTTCAACAGATGGCATGACGGCTGATTGGTCGCACTTGCCTTACGAGTTTTTAGCCGAAGTTTCGAATGCTATTATAAACAGAGTAAAAGGGGTGAATAGAGTGGTTTATGATATTAGTTCTAAGCCACCTGCAACCATCGAGTGGGAATAGGAAATTTCCCCACTCTTTTCCTTAATTTTTCAACGTTTAATTGCGATAAGCGCTTGTTTGATCATTAGTCTCTGACGTTCGTTCATTTGAACCCCTAGGCTGATTTTTTGATTGTATATTCGTCGTATATTATGCAATCATTTAAAAATCAAATAAAAGCATTTTTTAGCTTTAATAAATCGCAAGAGCGAGGAGCTTTTGTATTGATTATCCTTATTGTCATAGCGGCTACAATCAATTATTTTTTACCTCGCCTTTACCCCTCCGAAACCTATGATTATTCTGCGGCCTTGGCCGAAATTGAGGAATGGCAAGCAAAGGCTATTGAAATAAAAACTTCCATTGCGGGGACGAAGGAAGAAGCGTATAAAAAAGAAGCGAATATCGTTTTAAAACCACCTAATAGTTTTAATCCCAATCAGTTTCCTAAAGTAAAATGGCTTGATATGGGGATGCCTGAATCTGTTGTAAATACCATTCTCAACTATGAAGCAAAAGGAGGTTCTTTTGTTAATAAGGAGGATCTTCAAAAAATTTATGGACTAAATGATGATCTGTATAACCAACTTAAAGATTTCGTTCTAATTCCTAAAAGTACAATGGACGAAAAAAGGGATACCGTGATTTCAAAATGGGTTGCTCAAACAGCATTAATCGAAAAGTTGGATATCAATAGAGCAGATTCTTTATCCTTATTAAAAATTCCGGGAATTGGTCCGTTTTATGCCGGTCAGATAGTCAAGTATAGAAATCGCTTGGGCGGCTATACAGGACTCGAACAATTGGGCGAACTTTATAAAATGGACAGTATTCGATTGCATGCTATTTTGCCCTATTTATTTTTTCAGGATACAACAATTCAGAAGATCGACATCAATACTGTAGAATTTAAAGATTTGCTTCGGCATCCTTATTTCGATTATGAAACAACCAAAAGTATTTTTCAGGAGCGCAACAAATTAGGTAAGTTTTCAGGAGTATACCAACTTCTTAGAGGCGGTATTTTATCGGATAGTTTATATACTAAAGTAAATCCCTATCTAAAAGCAGATTGACCGGCCTACAATTGATGCTCTGAATAATAAATGGTATTTAACCCTTTTATGGCTCTATCGGAAAAGAAATCACAACTCGGAAACAACCTGAATATTCCATCCGTTTTTACTTCAGGATTACAAATCAATAATATATCGGCTTGATCATTTCTGTTGCAAACTTCGCTATAAGAAAAAACGGCTCGATAACCATCGTCAGCTGCCATAACAAATAATCCTTCGCGTATAGCTTTTTTGCTTCTTTCGATTTTATCTTTAAATAGTGTTTTTAAATCGATTCCTGTAAATGGTTGTGTACTGTGAATACCTCGTCCTCTACCATAAAAGATGGTATGTAAAGTCGTTTCCGGAATTTGCTTCGGATTTTCAAAAAGAGTTACTTTTTTTTCATTTTCAAAATAAAAATCGACTTTTGGCGAGAAAAGGGGATATTTTCCTTTTTCAACAATTAGGTTTTTAGGATAAGATTTAACTCTAATTATTTTCGGTTGAGCTATATTTCTTTCGGTAATCAAATCGCTGGCTACAACTATTTTACTGGCCGCTGGCAAGTCCCAGAGCTCATTGGTTTTGGAAGGCACAATTCGGGTAACTTTAGTCGCAATAATAATTTCGTGTAAGTGATTTGGATAGAAAATTTCTCCCCAACTAAAAACTACTTTTTCACCTTCATCATTTTCAATCTCAACAAATAAATCAATGATGGGTTTGAATGTGTCGGCATTTCTTTTATCTAAATAGGATTGATTCAATAGATCATAAAGCGAATAGCCCTCGTATTTATAAGCCCCAACAAATTGATCTCCACGACCGTCGATAAGCGTTTCTTTAACGATGATGCTTCGAAGCTTTAAATTTGAAACATCCACATTTCCGGGATTAGAAATCTCGCCTTCAATAAATAAATCATTTGTTTTTAAATCATAGGTTTCCGCATTATCATAAAAATCATTGGTCAAATCAGCGGTGTCTACCCTAGGTTTTTTTTCATCTTGTGCATTTTGAACATTTAAATTTTGATCATTCTTACATGAAACGAATAGGAGAACAATTAAAATAGAAAAATAGAGGTTGATCTTGTTCATTTTGGATTTGTTTAATGTGTTTATAAAAGTACGATATGTTATAGTGTGCATATCGACTACTAAAATAATAATTTTTCTTCAGTCAGCTTAATTTTTAATAGTTTTGTGAAAAAATGTAAACCATGATCAAATCATTTGCCAGTGACAATTGGGCAGGAACCAGTCCTGAAATAATGGACGCCCTAATTAATGCTAATCAAGGCCATTCGCCTGCTTATGGAGCAGATCCGTATACAGAAGAAGCGAAACAAGAATTCAAGAAATTATTTGGTAAGAAAGCCGAAACCTATTTTGTTTATAATGGAACGGCCGCAAATATCATTTCCTTAGCAAGTAATAGCCGTTCGTTTAATTCAATCATCTGTTCATCGCATGCGCATATTAATGTGGATGAATGTGGCGCAGGAGAAAAATTTGCGGGAACAAAATTGCTTGATATTGCAAACACAGATGGAAAGTTAACCCCTGAAATGATATTGCCACATATTAAAGCCGATCGCTATCCGCATCAATCTGTTCCGGGTATAATTTCCATAACGCAAGCCACTGAATTAGGTACGCTTTATTCGGTTTCTGAAATAAAAATCCTTGCTGATTTGGCACATAAATACAAGCTGCTTTTGCATGTAGATGGTGCTCGAATAGCCAATGCCGCCGTTGCTTTAAATTGCTCAATGAAAGAGATGATTACGGATACAGGTGTTGATATTCTTTCCTTTGGAGGCACAAAAAATGGTTTGATGTTTGGCGAAGCTGTTGTTTTTTTAAAACCGGAATTGGCCGATTTATTTGAGCTTTTCCGTAAACAAGGCATGCAGCTGGCTTCAAAAATGCGTTTTATTTCCGTTCAGTTTACTGCGCTTTTGAAAAATAATTTGTGGGAGAAAAATGCTCGCCAGGCCAACGAAATGGCTCAATATTTAGGTGCTAAATTGGCGCGTATTCCTGAAATCAAAATCACTCAAAGAATTGAAACCAACGGAATTTGGGCGATTATTCCCAAAAAACTGGCTGAAAAAATGCAGCAAGCTCAGTTTTTCTATCCCTGGGACGAAGCAAAAGATGAATATCGCATTATGACTGCTTACGATACAAGCAAAGAAGAAATTGATTTATTTATCGAAACTATTTTAAGCTAATCCTGCCTATGATTATTTCTGAGTTTATTGAGGAGTTAAAAGGTTTGGCTTCCGAAGCACTGCGTAAAGAATATATACGCAATGGCGGCCCTGATAATGTTTTGGGCTTAAAATACACCTATTTGCAATTTTATAAAAAGGAATTTGGTAAAAATCAGGAAATGGCATTAAAGCTATGGGAAACCAAAATTCCGGAAGTGCAGATTTTGGCAACTATGATGACTGATCAAAATCAGATGACCGCCGAATTAATTGATAAATGGGACAAAGACGTTAACTTTTATCTTCTGAGCGATGCGTTTATTGGCAATGTTTTAACTCCTTTTAAAGGCAATTTGCAACTGGCAAATAAATGGATTAACGAGCGTGGAGAATATACTTTACGCCATGCCTATACCATAATATTTATGTTGGCTAAAGAAAATGGGTTTATTCGTGATGTTGTTTTTGAAGGATATTTGAAGCGTATCGAGCAAAATATTCATCAAGCGCCTAATCGGGCAAAAGAAACCATGCTGTATTCTATACTCAATATTGGGAGAAGAAGTAAATCGCTAAATACCTTGGCTATTGATTTGATGGAAAGGCTTGGGCCTATTCAGGTCGATCATGGTTCTACAGGAGGCATCACACCTGATGTTTTGCAGATATTAAAAATTGTGCGCAAATCGGATGGATATATTTTTATGATTCCGGGTGATATGATCGAGCCAATCGATTTGAATTAAGCCATCGCTTTAAAGTAGTTTTTTAATACTTCTGCATTCAGCTCATTGGGTGTAAAAATCTCTAAAAGTTTTGCTCTATCACTTGGTGCAAAAAAATCGTTGAGGGCCTCTTTTAGACTAGCTTCTGAATCTGCACGACAGTAAATTAAGTCTGCTTCATTGGCCAATGATTGGGCTTCGCGATGGTGCTTTGTTTCGAAAAAACGTTCCAATTCCGGCAATTTTCCCGGACCTTCGATAAAGCGGAATATGCCGCCTCCATTATTATTGATTACGATAATCCGAAGTTTTGGTGATAAGTATGCATTCCACAAAGCATTGCTATCGTAGAAAAAGCTAAGATCGCCGCTAATTACGGTGGTCATTTGCTCGCTTACCCAGGCAGCCCCTACTGCCGTAGATATTGCGCCGTCAATGCCGGAAGTTCCCCTGTTAGATGCTACTTGTAGGCTCGGATGGACATGGAAGAGCTGCGAATAACGAACAGGTGTGCTGTTGGCAAAATGAACATTTGTGTTTGCGGGTAAATGCTTGATTAATTCATCAAAAACCGTTAAATCGCAGTATGGCGCCTTATCAACAAATGCAGAATGTATGCTTTCCGTTTTTTGCTTTTGCTTTAACCAAAGCGCCTTGTAATCAGACGAAATACCTTTGGTAAGAGCGTCCATTTTTTCGAAAAAACAAGAAGCTTCAATAGGAATTACCCTACTCAAATGAAAATAAGTGTCCATATTTTCATTGGCTTCATCAATATGCCAATGCTCGTATTTTATCTCGTTCCGTAAAAAAGCTTTGATTCTTTTCGAAACAATATTGCTATGAATGGTCAAGAGTAAATCAGGTAAAAAATCGCTCAGGTTTTTATCTGAAATACTTGCGAGTGTTTTATCAATACAATTGATAAAATTGGGAGAGGAAAGGTTGGAAGTTGTTTCCGTTAAAACAATTACTGTTGGATCTTGACTAATTTTTTCCAATAAAGTATCCAATGCTTTGTTTGGTTTTTGTTGCCCTACAATAATCATTTTTCTTTTTGCTGAGTTCCAGGTTTTTGCCAGCATTTCAAACTCACTTTCCAGGATGTTAGCTTTTTTATTTGTGATTTCGATAGGTGTTAAAACGGGGTTCTCTTTTTCTTTTTGACCGTAAATGGGTTCGGCAAATGGAATATTTATATGCGCAGGTCCTTTATCGGGTGATTGGGTTGCCCGAATGGCTGAAAGCGCTAATTTTTGATAATTGAGCAGACTTCTTTTGGTGTTCGGATTTTCAGGAAGTTGGACGCTTTTTTTTATGTAATTTGCATAAATATTACGCTGACGAATGGTTTGTCCATCGCCACGATCTATAAGATGTTCAGGCCTGTCGGCCGATAGTACTAGTAAAGGTATTTTCTGATAAAAGGCTTCCGCCAGGGCAGGGGCATAATTTAAAACTGCGCTTCCAGAAGTACAACTAAGCACTACGGTTTCGCCGGTTTTTTGAGCAATGCCTAATGCAAAAAAAGCTGCACTGCGCTCATCTACAATGCTATAGCAAGTGAATTCCGGGTAGCGAGGAAAAGTTGCAATTAAGGGAGCATTTCGGCTTCCGGGCGAAAATACAATGTGTTTTACATTATTTTCAATAAGCATTAAACTGAGGTGCTCGAGTCCTTTTTTATCTGAAATCATCGAACAAAGTTCGTTAATTTTTGCATTCCGTCAATCAATTTGTTTATATTCTTCCTCCATTCCGCTCTCCGTTTTTATCCTTTTTTTTAACGATGGCCGCACTTTCTTTGCGAACGATTGAAAATTTTGCTTTTGTCGTAAATAAATCGCCGATTAATCGTTAATATAAAAGGTTTTTAGAAAAAGATTTTCGACCTTTGCCAACAGAAAAAAGCTAATTATGCTCAAAAAAGACGTCTTATTTTTTGCCCTATTTTTTTTCTTCTTTCTCCCTTTCTTTGTTTTCCCTAAGGTGTATCAGTTTTATAACGATTTTAATGGAAATCATGGGATGATTACGGCCTTTATCAAATTTGCCATTTTAGCCACTTTGGGCGAAGTTATTGGCCTTAGAATTCGTAAAGGCACTTATATCGAAAAGGGTTTTGGTCTTTTGCCCCGTGCTATAGTTTGGGGTGTATTGGGCTTAACAATCAAATTGGCATTTGTGATTTTCGCCATCGGAACACCCGCTTTTTTAGCCTATATGGGTTTCGAAAATGCACCGATAATTATGAAATCTGCTTTGAGTTGGCAAAAAGTTGGCGTAGCTTTTTCTATAAGTGTAGCAATGAATTTAATTTATGCACCGGTAATGATGACGCTGCATAAGATTACGGATATGCATATTATTGCCAATAAAGGAACTTTAAAGGGCTTTTTTACACCAATAAAAGTAAGCAAAATCTTTATCCATCTAGACTGGGATTCGATGTGGAATTTTGTTTTTAAAAAAACCATTCCCTTTTTCTGGATTCCGGCACATACCATTACTTTTTTGTTAGCGCCTGATTTTCAGGTTTTATTTGCTGCACTATTGGGAATTGCCCTGGGCACTATTTTAGCAGTAGCACAGTTATTTAGTAAGAAAAATTAATTTTTAAGCAATAAAGCGCTATGAATACAACACCAATTAATTCAACAATTGTTAGTCAAAAAATTAAGGAAAGCGGTATTAAGGAAGTTGGAAAAGCTTCTATCCGTGAAATTAAACGTTTGGTCGACCAAATTGAAAAAGCAACGGGCGAAAAATTTATCCGGATGGAAATGGGCATTCCGGGATTGCCCCCCAACACTTTTGGCGTTGAAACCCAAATAGAAGCTTTAGAAAATGGTGTTGCTGCTATTTATCCTGATATTCAGGGTATTGCGCCATTGAAAACAGAAATTTCAACTTTTGTAAAGAATTTTCTGAATGTAGATGTAAACCCAGAAGGCTGCTTGCCTACTGTAGGTTCAATGCAAGGGAGTTTTGCTTCTTTTTTGGCTTTATCGCGCATATATAAAGAAAGAAATACAACACTTTTTATCGATCCCGGTTTTCCGGTGCATAAAATGCAACACAAAGTGCTGAATTTAAATTACGAAACTTTTGATGTATACAATTACAGAGGCGAGGCGCTTCGCGAGAAACTGGAAAGCTATTTTTCTAAAGGACATATTCATTCTGTAATTTATTCGAATCCAAACAATCCGTCCTGGATATGCTTTACCGAAAATGAATTGAAAATAATTGGCGATTTAGCCAACAAATACGATGTTGTTGTGATGGAAGATTTGGCCTATTTTGCCATGGATTTTCGGAAAGATTACTCACAGCCCGGAAAAGCACCATTTCAGCCTTCAGTTGCTCAGTATACCGATAATTATATCTTATTTATCTCCTCTTCAAAAGCCTTTAGTTATGCCGGTGAGCGTATTGGAATGATGGTGATTAGCGATGGCCTGTTTCAAAGAAAATTCGAAAACCTATTGAATTTTTATGTTACCGATGGCTTTGGCTATTCTATGGTTTTTGGAACGATTTATCCCTTGAGCTCAGGAACATCTCATTCTGCTCAATACGGCTTATATGGCATCTTAAAAGCGGCAAATGAAGGAAAATTTAATTTTGTGGAAGAGGTTAAGATTTACGGCCGTAAAGCTAAAGTGATGAAACAATTGTTTACGGATAACGGCTTTGAAATTGTTTATGACAAGGATGAAAATGAGCCCATTGCCGACGGATTTTATTTCACTTTTTCGTATCCGGGCATGAGTGGGGTAGAATTATTAAACGAGTTGGTATATTATGGAATAAGCGCTATCTCATTGGCGATAACCGGTAGCGAAAGAATTGAAGGTATAAGAGCCTGCACATCGCTGGTAAAGGAAAGTCAGTTTGGCGATTTGGAATACCGATTAAAAGCATTTCATCAACATCATAATGGATAGATTCTTGAGAAAAGAGCTCATCCGTATTCTTTAATGTATAGTACCGGAATGGAAAGAAGAAAATTCTGCGAATTCTTCCGTTAGAATGCTAATTTTTATTCGTTCTAAACAGAGTTTAAAGCGCATAATATCAGATATATACATTTGATTTTTGCGAAATATATTCGATATGCAAAAACTAACCTATCCGATTTCAAGAAAAAACAAATTGCAAGCCGTTTTTGTTTACTAATTTTGTGGAAAATTGAACTAAAATTAAAAGATAAATACAATGGCTACTATTGAAGAAATGAAAGCGGCTCATAAAATTTTGAAAAGTTGGAACTACACCTGGAAGGCTTTGGATAAGGGCTATACCGACAAAACCTTATATGTGAATGTGGGAACCACAGAGATTAAAGAAAAGGCGGTTCCGGCTGAAATGAAAAAGAAATTCATTGGTGGAAAAGGCTACGGATTACGTTTGCTATGGGATGCTACTAAGCCAACAACAAAATGGGATGATCCTGAAAATGAAATCAATATTTCTTCAGGTCCAATTGGTGGAATTACGCAATATTCAGGATCAGGAAAATCCTTAGTGGTTTCTATTTCGCCTCAAACCAATATTCCGATCGATAGCAATGTGGGTGGATTTTTTGGTCCATTTTTAAAGTTTTCCGGCTTTGATGCCCTCGAAATTCAAGGAAAAGCAGAGGAAGATGTAATTGTTTTTATTGATGGTGTAAATCATAAAGTTGAAATTTATCAGGCGCCAATTGAGCCACTAGATAGCCATATTTTAGCAGAGCGATTGACTGAAATGTATGCCGACGATGATCGTGATAAGCGAAATATTGGTGTTATTTCTACCGGTGATGCGGCTGAAAATTCATTGATTGGGATGTTGAATTTCAGTTTCTACGATCCAAAGCGTAAAGAAGTACGTTTAAAACAAGCCGGTCGTGGTGGAATCGGAACCGTTTTCCGTAACAAGAAAATTAAAGCAGTAGTTGTAAAAATCCCTGGTGTTAGTGGAAATCTTAATAATGTAGTTGATCTGGATGCGATTAAAGAACGCGGTAAGCGTTTTAATCGCGAAATGCGTGAGTTAGACGACAGTCAGGCAGAAATGCGTTCAAAAGGAACGGCTCACCTTACCAATATTATGAACGATTACGATTTGCTCCCGGTTAATAATTTTAAATACGGAATGTCTGACGAAGCTGATAAAATTCATTCTGATGTGTATAAATCATTCTTTACACAAGGTGTTCCGGATGGTTGTTGGATTGGTTGTAATATGGCTTGCGCAAAAGGCGTTGATAATTATTTATTACGCACCGGACCTTATTCAGGAAGTCGCGTTTTGGTCGAAGGGCCAGAGTACGAATCTGCGTCATCCTTAGGTTCTATTATGGGAATCTTTAATCCCGATTTTACAATAGAATCGAACTTTTATTGCGATACCTATGGTATTTGTACCATCAGCTGGGGAACTATTATGGGATTCCTGATGGAATGCTACGAAGCTGGAATTTTGAATGAAGAGCGCACCGGAGGTTTTAAATTGAACTTTGGAAATGCCGATGCGGCTATGAATTTATTGCATGCTGTTGCCAAGGGCGAGGGTTTTGGAAAACTAGCCGGTTTAGGTGTTCGTAAATTAAAAGAGCTTTTTATCAAAAATGGTTGGGGCGATGCCCAATTTATCAACGATATTGGTATGGAAAACAAAGGCTTGGAATATTCTCAATATGTTTCTAAAGAGTCTTTGGCACAACAAGGTGGTTATGCGATGACGAATAAAGGCCCTCAGCACGATGAAGCCTGGTTGATTTTTATGGATATGGTAAACAATCAAATACCCACTTTCGAAGATAAAGCAGAAGCCTTGCATTATTTCCCCATGTTCCGCACCTGGTTTGGCTTGCAAGGTTTATGTAAATTGCCTTGGAACGATGTAGAGCCGGAAACGAATGGCGAAACGGATGAGCCTGCAAAAGTGCCTGAGCACGTCGATAATTACGTAACAATTTATCGCTCAGTTACCGGTGATATGAGTTTTGATAAACACGAAATGATTCGTCAATCGGAACGCGTTTATAATTTCCAACGGATTTTTAATATTCGTCGTGGTTTTGGTTTGCGTAAACACGATGCACAACCTTATCGCGCAGCAGGTCCCGTGACTAAAGAGGAATATTTATCGCGCGAAGAGCGCTACGATAGCCAAATGAAAGATATTATCGGAATCGATCCTACTGGTAAATCAGTAGAAGAAAAATTAGAGATTACCCGTAAATATCGCTTGGATCAATACGAACGATTACTCGATGCCGTGTATAAGCGCCGTGGATGGACTAAAAATGGAGTTCCAACCATCGAGCATTTAAAAAATATCGGTATGGATCTTCCTGAGCTGATTGATGTTGTAAAAGATCTTCAGGACTAAAAATACACCAAATAAAAAGTTAAAGGTCATCGCGCTTAAGTGGTGGCCTTTTGTATTTATTGGAAGCAAGAATTTCGTAATTTCGTATCAATGAAAAAAGGAGTACTGAGTAAAGATAAGGATGTGATGGGTTTGGCTTTGTCGAACTATATTAAAGGAGAAGGCAAATCAACGTTAAACGTTATATGCGATAAGGCAGAAGATGAAACCTACGACTTGGCGCACTTCTTTAGAAACTATGAAGAAATGCCCGAAACAGAAAAGCAGGCGCTTGATTTGGTAAAGGGCAAAACACTTGATGTTGGTTGCGGAACGGGCATCCACGCTAAAATACTGCAGGATAAAGGCATCGAAGTTAAAGCCATCGATATTTCGCCCTATGCAGTGCAATTGACCAAAGAGAAAGGTGTGGAAAGGGTTGCTTGTGAAAATTTTTACGAAATCAAAGGCGAAAAATACGATACGCTTTTATTTTTAATGAATGGCATTGGATTGATCGAAAGTTTGGATGGCTTTGCAGATTTCTTTAAGACATGCGATGCGCTTTTAAATGAAAATGGACAGATAATCTTCGATTCTTCCGATTTAATTTATCTCTTTGAAGAGGAAGACGGAAGTTATAAGCTGAATTTAAACGATGCGTATTATGGCGAAGTGGAATTTCAGGTCGAATACGATTATATGAAAGGAGAGCCTTTTCCCTGGCTTTTTATCGATTTCGAAAACTTGGCTTTTTATGCCGAGCAATTTGGGTTTACAGCGGAGTTAATTTATGAAGACGAACATTTTAATTATTTGGGGAGAATTAAAAGAAAAACAGTATAACAAAAATGATTTCAGCTATATATGAATCCTTTTTTTGATAACTATTTTGTCATTTTATTTTGTGTAATTTAGTGAATTGGTGTTTTAGTGGCAGGATATTGTTCGCCACAAAAGCTCAAAAGCACTAAATTTCACTAAAGAGTAAAACAGAAGATCGAAAAAGTATTGTTTTAAATCATTTTTATTGCGATCACTAAATAAAATATCAAAGTAAAATGCAAAAAATATTTACAGTAGATAAAATCCGTTTAGCCGATCAGTTTACCATCGAAAATGAACCGATCTCCTCCATCGATTTAATGGAAAGAGCAGCCACAGCCTGTGTAAATTGGATAAGCGAACGCATCGAAAACACGCTTGGATTCGCTATTTTCTGTGGCCCGGGTAATAATGGTGGAGATGGATTAGCCATTGCGCGCTTACTCATAGAAAAAGAATATAGGGTTCGTGTTTTTGTTCTTCAGGCAGCTAAATATTCCACTGATTTTAATCGGAATAAAGAGCGTTTAGAAAATAAACTAGAAATTAATAGCATCGAAAATGAAAACGATTTTCCGGCTATTCAAGAAAATGAACTGATCATTGATGCTTTATTTGGCTCTGGATTGTCCAAGCCTTTATCAGGAATATCGGCCAAGCTAATCGCTTTTTTAAACGATCAGAAAGCCTTAAGAATAGCCATTGATATTGCCAGCGGATTGTATGCCGATAAATCTTCTATGACTAAAAATACAAACGTTTTTAAGCCCGATTATACCTTAAGTTTTCAGTTTCCTAAACTGGCTTTCTTTATGCCCGAAAATGATACTTATGTGGGCGATTGGCAAGTCTTGGATATCGGATTATCTTCTAAATACATTCAATCCACCGAAACGCCCTTCTTTTTTAACGAATCGAGTACGGCAAAAGAATTGATTCGACCTCGAGCCAAGTATGCGCATAAGGGAACTTACGGACACGCGCTTCTTATTGCCGGAAGTATAGGCAAAATGGGAGCCGCTGTTTTAGCCGGAAAAGCAGCTTTGCGTTCGGGAGCTGGATTGGTTTCTGTGCATCATCCAAAAAGTGCTATGTCGATTATTCCCACAGCCGTTCCGGAATTAATGACTAGTTTAGATGGACATGAAGAAGTCTTCTCTAAAACGCCCCGCTTAGATCCTTATTCGGCCATTGCTATTGGTCCGGGATTGGGCATTGCCAAGCCCAGCCAATCGGCGTTTAAAATCCTGATTCAGGAAAGTAAGCTTCCTTTGATTATTGACGCTGATGCGCTGAATATGCTTGCCGAAAATAAAACCTGGTTAAGCTTTTTGCCTCCTCAGTCGATATTAACTCCTCATCTTAAGGAGTTTGAAAGGTTAGATGGCAAAGCTAAAAATGATTTTGATTGCCTGGATAAGCAAATCGCTTTTGCCAAAAAACACCAGGTTTATCTTATTTTAAAAGGTGCGCATACGCGGATTGCAACGCCTGAGGGACTTGTGCTTTTTAATTCTACAGGAAATCCGGGAATGGCCACAGGTGGCTCCGGCGATGTCTTAACGGGAATCCTGTTGGGCTTAAAAGCGCAAAATTATTCGAGTTTGCAGGCTTCAATTTTAGGCGTATTTTTGCATGGTTTAGCAGGCGATTTTGCTGCCGAAAATAAAGGCGAAGCCAGTCTGATCGCCGGTGATATTATTGATTTCATTTCGGAAGCTTTTTTAAGTATTCAAAACATGGAATAAATCACTTTTTTTGACTTTAATTTTTTATTTATATATTCCTTTGTGTGGGCTTTGCATACTTTTGTGGAAGATTTATTTCACGAAGATTCTCAGAGAAAATAGGGAGTTTTGCTAAGGAAAATATTTTTGAAATGAAGTCTATTATTTTAGGTTTATTAAAGCATGAATTACGAAGAAACATTACACTATTTATATAGCCAATTACCGGTTTTTCAGCGAATAGGCGCTGCTGCATACAAAGCCAATCTCGACAATACTTATGCGTTGATGGATAGCTTAGATCATCCGGAAAAGAAATTTAAATCGGTGCATATTGCCGGAACCAACGGAAAAGGATCGACCGCGCACATGCTAGCCTCTATTTATCAGGAAGCTGGTTTTAAAACCGGACTCTACACTTCGCCCCATTTGAAAGATTTCAGAGAGCGAATTCGTATGAATGGAGAGATGGTGTCCAAAGAGTCTGTGGTTGATTTTGTTGAACAATATTCCGAAAAATTCGGGTCAATTTCACCTTCTTTTTTCGAGTTGTCTATGGCTATGGCCTTTCGTTATTTTGCTGATGAGCAGGTAGATATCGTAGTTTTAGAAACCGGCATGGGCGGTAGATTGGATAGCACAAATATTGTAAATCCGGAACTTTCCATTATTACGAATATTGGGAAGGATCATATGCAGTTTTTAGGCGATACTCTGTCTCAAATTGCTGTTGAAAAAGCGGGGATAATTAAGCAAAATACGGCACTTATTATTGGTGAAAAACAAACAGAACTTCGCACAGTATTTGAACGAAAAGCCGAGGAGAAACACGCGCCGATATTTTATGCTGAAGATTGGGTTGGCCTGGAGTTGATAGATCACGTTAAAAATATTTTCCGCGTTGATTACAACAAAAATATGCTTTTTGAAAACCTTGTTTTTCCATTGCGGGGAAATTATCAACTAAAGAATTTAAAAACGGTTATTGCGGCCGCTATGTATTTAAAATTGCCACTGCATGCAATCAAATTAGGCATAGAAAACGTACTGAAGAATACGCATTTTGCAGGTCGCTGGCAGACCTTATCCCATAGTCCTTTAACGATTTGCGATACAGCGCATAATGAGGATGGAATACGCTATATTGTCGATCAATTAGCACAAACTCCTCATAAAAATCTACATTTTGTATTGGGTGTTGTTAACGATAAAGACATTGGAAATATTTTAGCAATGTTACCAAAAGAAGCGGTTTATTATTTTTGTAAAGCCGATATTCCAAGAGGATTAGATGCTAAAATTCTTCAAGATAAAGCGCATCAAATCGGTTTAGTTGGCGAAGCTTATTCGAGTGTAAAAGAAGCATTAAAAATAGCCCAAAATAGAGCCGCAAAGGATGATTTAGTTTTTGTTGGGGGAAGCACGTTTACGGTGGCAGAGGTGGTGTAAAAGAAACCATTTAAATTCTATATTTTGATCGCTAATAATCTTGAAAGAAAGAAAATTTCTCTTAACTTTGAGAAAAACAAAGGTTATGGCTCAGAATTCCAAATACAATGTTCGCTTTTTAGGCGCCGCCGGAACAGTTACCGGTTCAAAATATTTGCTAACGCTTGATGATAAAAAAATACTGGTCGATTGTGGACTCTTTCAAGGACTTAAATATTTGCGTGAGCTTAATTGGATGGATTTCCCTATAAATCCAGCGGAAATTGATCTTGTTTTATTGACGCACGGACATTTAGATCATTGCGGTTATCTGCCCAGATTAGTTAAACAAGGATTTGATGGCCCAATTTATTCCACCTTTCCAACGGCTGATTTAGTCGAGATAATCTTAACCGATAGTGCTAAAATACAAGAGGAAGATGCTTTGCATGCCAATGAAAACAAATATTCTAAGCATGCACCAGCTTTGCCATTATACGATTTAAAAGATGTCGAAAAAACCTTGCCTCTTCTTCGTACTGTTGAGGTTGATCAATTTTTTGTTGTTTATGAGCATATCAAATTTCGCTTTCGGCACAATGCGCATATTCCCGGCGCTTCTTTTATTGAGCTCATTATAAATGAAAAGACGATTGTGTTTTCCGGTGATATTGGTAGGCCAAATGATCCTATGCTTTTGCCACCCGAAATGCCTGAAAAAGCCGATTATTTATTTGTTGAATCTACCTATGGCGATCGTGAACATCCTGAAGAATCTACAGAAGATATATTGCTTAAGATCATAAACGATAGCTTATTAAAACATGGGCCTTTATTTGTAAGCAGTTTTACAGTTGATCGGGCACAAGATTTTATGTATTTGATTTGGCAGCTCAAGCAAGCCAAAAAAATTCCGGATATCGCTGTTTATTTGGATAGTCCTATGGGTGTGGATGTGAGCAAGTTATTTTTGAAATATCCTGAATGGTTGAGTATGGATTCGGATGATTTTCAGAAAGTATTTAAAAACACAAAAATTGTGCATTCGATAGAAGAAACCAGAATGTTGGCACGAAATAAAAGTCCGCATATTGTTATTGCCGGCAGCGGCATGATGAATGGCGGTCGAATTTTAGGCTATTTAGAAGAACAACTTGGAAACCCAAATGCTACTTTTATACTCCCGGGTTATCAAGCGGAAGGAACACGTGGACGAACACTTGCTGAAGGTGGAAAGTCGATTAAATTACGAGGCAAGTTTTTCAATGTAAGGGCAACGATTGAACATATCACTACCATGTCATCGCATGCCGACCAAAGTGAGCTAATCGATTGGCTAAGAAATATCAAAAAAGCGCCCAAAAAAGTTTTTATAGTCCACGGTGAAAATTCTTCAGCAGTAGCTTTTAGGAATAAACTGGAAGAAGTTTATCAGTGGGATTGTACGATTCCGCAACTAAATGATACGTTCGAGCTGATTATTTAATTAGGATTTTTTTTAGATTCCTATCATTTTTCCTAGGCTCACGCAACCTTTTGGCTGTTTTTTGCATCATTATAGATATAGTGGATAAGAGTAAAACAGTTATTTATACAATTGCTTGATATTGCCTGCTTTCGTTTTTAACTTTGAACTGTTTATATCTCTAAATGTAAGAGGTCATATACTAAGAAAGAAAAACCTGTTTAGGGAATCTCTTTGGTGGGTCAAATTTCAGGAGTGATTGCAGGCGTTAATTGTATGGAAATAATCTTTGGTTGCCGATTTTAAATACATTTTTTATAAGCTATTAATAATAAAAACATGAAAACAAAATTTTTAAAGTTTAGTCCAGTTATCTTGCTATTTGCTTTTTTAATAGCAGCATGCCAAAAAGACGATGTCTTTGAAATAAAAATTGGTGATATAAATCCTGTATTAGTGCAAGAAGTTAATGGGATAGAGTTTACATTCTGTTTACTTAACGAACAAGGAGAACCTGCCACCGTTTTTAACGAAGGCGAAAATTTTACTTTTCAGTTCTCAATAAAGAACAATACAAAAGATACTCTCCCTTTTTTTGATTATGGATTCTATAATTTAAATGATTTTTGTGCGGTAAGTTCTATAGATAAATCTTATGGAAAACCATTTTCTTTTATAAATAATACGACCTCTGAAATCTCAAGATTGTTGCCTCCAGGGGAAGAACATTATAAATTTGCAGTTCAATGGCATGATGAAAGAGATGACTGGGTGTATTTTTGGGCACAATTTGAGAGTACTAAACAGCCTCTATTGATTAAGGGCAGGTATTATACCCAATTTGCCTATGCATTCCCTTTTGGGAAACCCTTTTGGGAACCTGAATTGGTAACCGATTTAATTAAGTTTAAAATAAATTTTGAAATAAAATAGAAAGTTATGAAAAAGATTATAATTATTCTGTTAATTCTGTCAAAAGTCGTTATCTCCTTCGCGCAGGTCAACACAAAATCTTATGATAAAAACAAAGCTTTTGAAATCTATCCAAATTTTAAAATCTCACAGAAAAAATCTCCTGTACTTAAAATGCCCAAATTTGACATTGCTGCCATGCTCGAAGAAGACGAGGCAGTAAAAGGAATGGATGTGCCTTTCAGGTTTGGAAAAGGGTTCGATGTTAATTATACTTTAAAAGACGGCCATTGGGAAAATATAGAGCGGGGAGAGATTTAGGTGCTGGTTCTATCCGATATGAAGTAGCAAATACTTGTGGATCAACATGGCATGAGTTATACTATGAAGTAGTGGATAATTGGTTTTTGTCTGTTTCGCCCAACCCTGCCACTGATGAAACAACACTAACAATAGAATCAGTAAGAAGTGAAGCCATAGACACATCAACCGAATGGGATTTAGAGATTTACGACCAAATGCAAATATTAAAAACCAAGAAAGTAAAACTTAAAGGCAATCAATATAAAATAAACACCTCCGGCTGGCAAGGTGGAATGTATTTTGTGCGTATCA
>JAFGHU010000077.1 GCA_016929955.1 Bacteroidales bacterium
CGCATCAATCCAAAAAACAATGGATCAAGTCGGGATAGATACAGCGAAAATCTGCTGTTGAAAAACGTTGCCAGTGGCGAAGAATTTGCTATTCAAGGATTGCCCAAAAATCCACAAATAGGAAATATCTCCTGGTCGCCCGATTATTCTAAAATTGCCTTTACCAATACCTTGGCAAAAACCATAGAACTATGGGTCTTGGATATAGCAAGCAAAACAGCAACTCGCTTAAGTAATGGCGGTATAAATGGTCTTTTTCGTGGCGCTTTTGAATGGTCGGCCGATGGACAATCTTTGCTTTGCTTATTTGTAAATCCCGATCGTGGAGAAATGCCCGATGTTGACGAAACGCCTACAGGGCCGGTTATTCAAGAAAATATGGGCAAACGTGCGCCTTCAAGAACCTATCAGGATTTATTAAAAAACGGAACCGATGCCGCTCTTTTCGATTATTTTGCAAGTTCGGTTTTGGTGCGCGTAAAACTCGATGGATCGACAGAAACTTTATCTGAACCTGCCATTATTAGTGGGTTTAATTATTCCCCCAATGGAGAATATATTTTGGTAAGTACGATAGAAAAACCCTATTCCTATTTAGTTCCTTATTATCGCTTTCCTGCAAAACTGGATTTATTAGACAAAAATGGTAAATTCATTAAAACCATTCAGAAATTACCTCTTATCGAAGAAATGCCACAGGGCTTTGATGCTGCGGAAAGCGGACCAAGAAGAGTAAGTTGGCGAAACGACAAACCTGCTCAGTTGTATTGGGTTGAAGCTTTAGATGGTGGAGATCCTCGTAATGAAGTCGAATTCCGGGATGCGGTTTATACTGCCGATTATCCATTCGACCTGAATGTGAAAAAGCATTTGGTATCAACCATTAACCGATTTGCCGGAATTCGTTGGGGCAATAACGAAATTGCCATTGCGTATGACCGCTGGAGAAAAAACAGAAATGAAAAAGTCTATTTAATTAATCCATCTATCGATAATCAAAACCCTACAATTTTGTTCGATCAAAGTTCTGAAGATTTATATAATGATCCCGGAAATTTTGTAAGTGTAGAAAATGAATTTGGTAAAAGTGTTTTGCTAATTACAAAAAACAAATATCTATACCTGGATGGAGAAGGCTATTCTCCCGAAGGAAATCGGCCTTTTATCGACCGTTTCGATATTAAAAAGAAAACTACAACACGCTTATGGCGAGCCGATGGAAAAGAAACCTATGAAACTATTGTGGATGTTTTGGATATAAATAAAGGGCTCCTGATTACCAATATTCAATCAGAAACACAAAACCCACAGTTTTACATTCGCAATATCACAAAAAAAATTGCGCCAAAACAAATTACTAATTTCCCGAATCCATACGAAAGTTTAAGTGGAGTTAGCAAAGAGTTTGTGAAATACAAAAGAGCCGATGGTGTTGATTTAAGTGCAACGCTATACTTACCTGAAGGTTACAATAAAGAAAAAGACGGACCTTTGCCTTTATTAATGTGGGCTTATCCACGCGAATACAAAGACCCAAGTACGGCTGGCATGGTTCGGACTTCTCCACACCGTTTTATACGAGTAAATTACGGATCACCTATTTTCTGGGTTAAACGTGGGTTTGCCATTATGGAAAACGCTGAGTTTCCAATCATTGGAGAGGGCGATGAAGAACCAAACGATACCTTTGTTAAACAGCTGGTAGCCAATGCTAAAGCTGCAATTGATTATGGTGTAGAAAGAGGCGTTGTAGACCCCGAACGTTGTGCTGTTGGCGGACATTCTTATGGTGCTTTTATGACCGCGAATTTGCTTTCTCATTCCGATTTGTTTGCTGCCGGTATTGCGCGCAGCGGTGCATATAACAGAACGCTGACTCCTTTTGGCTTTCAATCAGAAGAAAGAACCTATTGGCAAGCCCCCGAGATTTATAATGCCATGGGACCTTTTATGCACGCCGATAAAATGAAAACACCATTGTTGTTAATTCATGGTGTTGCCGACAATAACTCAGGTACTTTTCCTTTGCAAAGCGAACGTTATTACAACGCGCTGAAAGGACATGGCGCAACCGTTCGCCTTGTTATGCTGCCTGCTGAAATGCATGGTTATGTGGCCAAAGAATCGATAATGCATATGTTGTGGGAAACAGATCAGTGGCTAATGAAATACGTTAAAAACAAAAAATAATCACGCCAAGTTTATTATTTTTAAAGAGGAAGCTCGTGTTAGTTTCCTCTTTTTTTATGCTTCAATATTGAAGTTTTACCCAAAATGTTAAAAAATAAATTCGATTTATAAACGATGCATCACCAAATACAGTAGCGAATTTTTATCTTTGATACCTATTTCCAAAAACATGAATAGCATATGCAACTTCCGGTTTCTCTTTTTTGGAATTTCAATAAAACGTTATACATCATTCTATTCATTGCCCTACTTAGCATCGGAAATACATTTGCCCATCATTCAGCACCAATTTCTCAGGAAGACACCTTAAATAAGCTAATTACGCTTGAACATTATATCCAAAAAACGCCCAAAAGCAAATCAAAACAGGCCGAAGAACTCCTTAAGGAATTAAACTTAAAATGGTACTCCGGTCATTATTCCAATACGATCAAATCAAAGATAACGAGCAGTGCAAAAAAAATGCAGCAGAATAAAATGTCGGCTATCCCTTATTTTGCTTATTATATTTCTACGCTTGATCATCTTTTGGAAACAAGTAATTCAAACGAAAGTATTATCAACTGGCTTTCTGCCATAGACTATATTATTGAACATAAAAATGCACGCGATTTTTCTACTTTTCTGCAGGCTTCCACTCATTTTTTTACAAAAGACATCCTTTTTTCAGGTCCATCCATAAAATGGAAGATCAAAACCGATGCTTATACTATTCAATTTATTGAGGATACTTTAAAATATAGTTTTCAGAACTCAAAATTGAGCGGCTATTCTAAAGGCGACAGTACAACAATTTTAAATACCAGCGGGATTTATTTCCCCTTTTCAAACACCTGGAAAGGGAGGAAAGGAACGCTCAGTTGGGCACGTGCAAATTACGACCCCGATCGTGTTTATGCTGAACTTAATCAGTATACAATTCCGATGCATCAGGCCAATTTCTCTGCCGATTCTGTGCTTTTTCATCATCCGGTATATTTTACCGAACCTCTACTCGGAAAACTAGACGAACAAGTTTTGTCTGTTTCGCGAAATGGCAATAATGCATTTTTCCCAAAATTTGAATCCTACGAAAAACGGATTGAAATAAAAG
>JAFGHU010000078.1 GCA_016929955.1 Bacteroidales bacterium
CCATGCAATTCTCCCCAGCGACTAACATAGCCGGCTTGTTCGTTAGAAACATGCTGCCAAAGGCTGCGTTCTTCTTTTCGATAAACAAATCGTTTTACTTGCAATCCCCAAACTTGATTTTCTTCTTCGCTAAAGCGCAATTGTGTAAAAGGAATTTTTATTTCTGCTATCCAGCCTTCTTTATCAATGCTCGTTTTTAAATACCAAATGGGATCCCAGGTTCGGTCGTGCCCAGAACCATCATTTGTATACAACTCATCATTTTTAACGCCTGCAACGCTTGCTGTAAAAGAGTAACCAGTGCTATAGTCGTGATAACTATCAAAAGCGATTTCTACCCAATCGCCCTGAAAGCCATCGCGTCTCGACATTCGATTTACAATATCGCTCGGTATACTGTCAAATGCTCGCACCGCTATATAAAGAAAGTTGTTGTCATACAGTATTTTAAAAGCCGTTTGTTGTGATGCTATTCCGCCATTAAATGGTTGATATTGCGTAAAATCGTTTTCCCATTCTACTTGATTCCATGCTGCATCATCAAGATGCCCGTCAATTCGTGGGGCATTTCCTTGAATTCGAGTCGTCGTATATTTTCTTTTTTCTTGTGAAAAAAGATTTCCGCTAAAACAGAGTAATCCAAGTAGCAGTAGTAAAATTGGTTTTATAAATTTACGCATTGGTCTCGCGTGAATCAATTTCTATGCCACTAATTATGAAGGATTGAAAACGATGGTATTAGAAAAAAACGATGGCTTTTATAGGGTTGGTTTTGTGTGCGGAAGGAGACATAAACTGTACGTTAACGTACATTTTGTTTTTTAAAAAAGCCACCCAAAAGATCGAACGGATCATTTCCTTTAAGGCGTTGTTTTGCTATTGTTTTATCGTAATAAGTCGACATAAATAAAAAGGCCATTCCATAGTACACATTGATAGAAGTTGGAAACTGACCCATTACGGCATTTCCATAATTGGCAAGTAAAATACCCATTATTCCGCTGAGGATTGCCATCATTCTTATTTTTAGTTCGTGGTCGTTTATTCTATACATAATCAAATAGCCGCTTTTTAAAACAATAAAGAAAAGAATGAAAAAATGCAGTAATAAACCGATGGCTCCATTTTCGGCCCAAATTAATACATACCAACTATCCGTAGCAATATTAGCTAAGAATCCATTAGGTACATATTTTTTTGCTCTTACGCCTGCATGACCAATTCCACCTCCAATCGGCCGCGAAGCCAAATAGGTTTTTAAGATCCTTTGATTATCCAAGCGAACCTGAAAACTGGCATCTTGTTCGGGATGAAAAGCAGTTCTTAATCGAGCCACCTGATAGTTAGACTGTAATATGCTCGTGTGGGCAAAGAATATGTACAAGGCAAGTCCGGCAAATAATCCCAGGGAGATAAGCCGGCTATTTTTTGTTAATATCAAATACGTAAAAAATCCAAGAGCTGGAACCGCTATGGCTCCTCGAGTACCAGAAATAAGCAGGCCGTAAACTCCCATTAGTGCAACAATGGCAAAGAAAATTCGCTTTTTAAGCGATTTTGTTTCATAAGCAATAATGCCTCCCATAACCAAGGCATGTCCTTGTGAGGCTCCAAACTGACCGGCATCGCTTAGAAAAGAAAATACACGAAGTTTTCCGAACAACAAGTGCGTTTCGTAGGCTCCGGCATCCATCCACTTTTGTTCTGCAAAATCTAAACCAATTAAGAGTTGAACGGCTCCTTTTAATGTAGCTAGTATGGTCATTATGCCCCAGATATAAAAGAAAATTTCTAAATCTTTTGGGTTGCGCATCAATAGTAAAACCAAGGGGATACCTAAAAAGAAATAAAAGGCAATTCCTCTCATGGTGGCAAACCAAGCTTCAAAACTTACTGCTTCAGGATTGACAATCTCGAAAAATACCCAACCCATCCAAACCGTTGCGAGTAAACTAATATCTTTAAGCATTGGTTTCCAGTCGACTCCTTCGTAAAAGTATTTAAAAATAAGTGCAATTAAGGCTAATATAAAAAGACCATCGGCAGCAAGTCCGTAGGGGACTACCGGACCGGTATATCGAGGGAGTCCGTTTATAAAATAACCTGCCAACTGTATTGAAAACAAAGCAATCTTGGGCATATAAAAAACGCGATTCACGAAAATAATAACCAATGGGAGTACAATAAAGACCGCAATAATTGAAAGTCCTGCGGTAGCCATTAATTTCCCAACAAGTAGAGCTGCCAAAATCGTTAAAAGTATTGCAATGGGATGCTGCAATTTTAATGATCCGGTATTTTTTTCAAATGGATTTCGCATTAGCTCTTATGCCTTTGATTCGTCGTTTTCTTGGAGATTCTTGGTGCGATCTTCTTGAGGCTCTTTTTCGTTCTTATTTTTTTCTTTGCCTTCGTTAAGCTCTTTTTCATCGTCGTGCTTCACAGAAAAATATACCGCTATAATAGCTAAGAAAAAAGCAACAAAAATGGGCCAGGTAATCATCGTTTAAAATTTTTGTACTTTTTGAATCATTCTTTTTGTTTCATTTTCTAGAACAAGAAGATAAGTTCCTGAATGAATGGCTTTTAATGCAATTGTCTTTTCGTTTTTACCTTGTTCGAATAAAACATCTTGCATCAAGAATATTTCCTTACCATCTAATCCAATTAGTCGCACGTTCAATTTTTGGGCTTTGTCGAGAAAAAAATTCAGGTGTAATAAATCGATGGCCGGATTTGGATATATTTTCAGGTTTGGCACGACCTTATCTATCGAAATTATTGGTGTAAGTGTTTGTAGTTCAAATGCACCAATATCGAAATAATTTTCAAAAGGCCGAGGATTATTGTTCAAATCGAATACAATTCCATAGCTTGTTAAATCAACACCCCAATTTGTTGCCGGCGAATCTTTGGTCAATTGATAATTTTGAGCAAGCGTATCGACAAAGAATTGGTTTTTGGCAGACCGTTGAAAAATATTATTGCTTGCAAAAATTGGACTGCTTCCTAAATAATTATGTAGATAAGCATCGTTGGGCTCGTATTCTACCGAACCTAAAGTTGCATAATAGCTATATGCTCCGGGATTGATGATAATATTATTTATAATCCGATTGATTTCGCTATGCGAATTCATTATACGAATCCCATCACTTTTTGGGTTAATTATCGTATTGTTATAAAAATGAAAAGTAGAATCAGGTGCCTGGATATAGGCGTATTTGGAAAAAATACCAAATTCTTGTTTGGATTGATCTTCAAAATCATAATCTCGTCCAGCATTTACGATTAAATTATTATAGAATTTTTGTCCGCCAGCACCCTGGTTTATAATGCCTGTTCCTTTACCATTGATGATTTTATTGTTATACACATCGCATCGGCTACCGACATTAATCATAATGCCCGACATCTGATAACTTATCTCAGCCTGTGAGTCTTTAAATATTTGATTATCGTGCACTGCACAATTATTTAATGCACTCCCAACTTGAATAGCATCCCAACCTGTATATTCAACTCGATTATTGAATATTTCCACACCATCGATAATATGAGGAAAAAGTACGGTATCGCATTCGCTAATATAATGGCCTAAAAACATGGAGCTGCCGATATACATGCCTTCGTTACCCGTATGATGAATATAATTGTCGTGAATTTTTAAATTGTACATGGTAAAGCTATCGCGTACAGCAGTATAGCTGCAATCCGGATCTGTTTTTGCCACAATTCCGGAGACACTGGTATTGCTAATTTCTACATTTTCTATTTCAAAATCAGAAGATTTGCTTTCGAGTCCTATGCCATAACCATTGCTCACATTTTGAATAGTTATTCCATAAGTGTAGTTTTCATTTCCTGCTCCGCTCAATACAATATAACGACAATTTACGAATTTTATACCGTAAGCCAAATCTGTATCAATAAGGGTTTGTCCGCCTTTATTTATGATTACAATAGGTTGTTCAGGACTGCCTATTATGTTTTTGAAATACAGTGCGCCACGTGAACCTGCCAATAGGCATATAGTATCGCCGGGTTGAATATTAGGACTGATTAATTCGTCGATGCTTGCATCAATTTCAACAGCACAACGCATTTCGTTTTGGGCATCTAATTGATTGAATCCCAAAAGGAAAAAGAGGCTTAAGATAAGCGCCCGTATTTTCGTATACTGTTTTTTGTTTTTCATAATTAGCTCGCAAATTCCTTAAACTTATTCGTATATACTTTCCATCCTTCAACCCATATTAATTTAGGTTTTAAGAGCAGTTCTTTGTTTAAGTATTGATATCCAATAACAACACCTAAAAAAGTAAAAATAACTGTAACAACGGCTACAGCAATAAGCGATTTGAATACAAAAACAGCAATCATATCGCCAATAATATTGGCCGAAACCATGTATATGATTTTGTAAAAATTCTTTTTGGGTTTATTAATACTATCCAATCCAACGCCGGTTAATCGGTCAATGGGCAATAAAATACCATAAAGTGCAAAGACTTTAAAAATAGTGGATGTACTTACACCTGTTATAGGATCGATACCTAGATATTGTTCACCTCCTAAAATCAAAACAAAAAAGTCTGAAAATATAAAGCCTAAAATTGCTACGGGTAAAAAAAGTATAGTTATTGAGCCTGAGTAGCTGTAAAAATAATAGCGAACCATTTTCAAATCGTTAGCTATACTAGCTTTCGACATTTTCGGGAAAGCGGTAGCGACAAAACTTCGCAATGGAATCTGGAGTAAATCCGTTAATTTTAAAGGGATGCTATAAAGTGCCACAGCGGCAGTTCCAAGTGGACTTAAAGCGATTATAAAGGTATCAGCACTTCGTAACAGATTGGTTCCAATAAGTGTTAAAGTGGTGTATTTTCCAAAATTCAACAGGTTGATATTTGTTTTTTTATCGGCATGCCTTAGGTAGCGCAATCCATCCCAGCCTAATAAAATCGTAATTAAAGAAACAAAACCTGCGACCGCCAAATTAAACCAGATTACATAAATCAACTCCAATTTGAGCCAATATAAATTTATAAGCAAACCCACAAAGAAGAGGATAGAGTTCAAGGATTTTACTATAAAAATTTGCCCAAAAAATTGTTTCGATTGCTGAATAGTGAGTGCATTATTAAAGGGCAAGTTTAAAAACGCAAGTATGGGATACCATTTAAAAAAAAGATAAAAACCGGATTGTTTTACTTGCGCAGGGAAAAAATACAAAATCAACCATAACAATATGGCTATTAGAATACTGGCGACTAATCCGATCAACCAATTCGATCCTATTAATTTTTTTTCTTCATCCTTGCTGGCACCGCTTAAAAACCTTACAAGAGCAGTACGTGTAATCCCAAATCGAAACATTTCGACAAAGGTGGCACCTGTAAGATAGAGTATCCACTCGCCAAAGATTTCTTTATCGAAACTGCGTGTTAAAACTACGAAATTTAACAAGCCAAAACCAGCAGTAATAACATTACCTGCAAGGGATTGGAGGTTTTTCTCCTTGGCGATATGAAGTATACGATTTATCATGAGTTTAGCGATTCGCTTTCGAAAAATTGAAGCTGGATAATCCTTTTAAAAAGTCTGCGCATTTTACTTCTTTTACGCGGCAATTCGCCTAAAATAGTTTCAAGCGATTCGGCATTTGCTCCATTCAATAAAACAAAAGGTTCCGATTTTAAGAATTGTTTAATCCCGTTTAGGCTGTTTTTATCCGCTTTGGACCAAGATCGATTTGAACGGACAACCATTATAGCGATATCAATATCTTTAATTATGCTTGGCGGAAAAGCATAATGTGTTATGGAAGGGATTTCGATTAAAATAAAATCAAGATCGGCAGATTCTTTATCGAGATCGATAATCTCATTGATGTTTTTTTTATTGAAGGTATCGTGATCTATCGTATATTCAATTGGTTTTTCGGGAGCAATATACGAAAAGGCCGGTTTATAATTAGGTAATCTATAATTGGCCGACAGCGTATTGTATCCGTAATCGTTTAATTTTTTATTTATTGCGCTTTGAAGAAACGATTTTCCATCCGTACTTTGGGTACTAAAAAACAATAGTTTTACCGGTTTTTTCTTTTGAAGATTTTCTTTTTCCTGAATAGATCGTAATTTCTGTATGGCCTGTTCTATTAATCTATTGCTGATAAATTCATAGTCGACTCCATAGGTTTTTTTCGTAAAACGTGGATAAGCAGTTAACAATTCTAATCCACTAAGTTTTTCTGCACGGAATGGTGTTTTAATGGTATTGTCGAAATATTCTAAAACCAGAATAACAAATAAAACCATCATTAAACCGGCAATAAAAGCAGCAGCAACAAATATTTTTCTTTTTGTTGATTCTGCAGCAAGTGGGAAATATGGAGAGTCTACCGTTTTAATATTGGATTGCAAATCCAAATTTTGCTGTTTTAATTTTGCAAGGTTCAAGCTATTTAAAACCGAAAGGTATTGTTGCTCATACACATTTATTTCTCTTTCAATCCGAGACAACTTTGCTCCAAGTGGTGCAAACTGCTCATAAGTACGCTGAAACTCACTTCTTCGCTCACCCAAAGCTGCAATTTTGGCTTTTGTTTCTTCGTAGATAAGCAAATTATTTAGCCACTGAGTAAGCATTTCGTTAGAGCTAACGCCCTGAGCCGAAAACTGCATGCCAAATACACTGTCGATATTTCGATTGATTTTATCGCGCAAATTAGCCTGCTCCATTTTTAAACTTTCAATTGCTTTAATTGTTTTAGGATCAGGAGAGTCGTTAAGTTCGTTAACGGCAATCTTGTATGTAATATCGGATATCTGATTGCGGTAGCCTAACATTTCAGTATTTAAGCGGGCTATCCCTTTTTGATTGGCGAGCTGTTGATCTAATTTTTTTAATGCCGAGTCTGCAGCTGTAAATAACATTAATTCATCGTAATAGCGGCTTTCCAATATTTGCTTTTGTTCAGATATATGTCGGGTTTGCTCGTAATAATTAATGATATTATTGTCTTGATTAAATTTTAATAATCGATTTTCAGCCGCTTGTAAATTGATGCTTGTTTCGGCAACTCTTTCTTCAAAATAGGCTACTACATTATCGCTTTGATTCTCTTTTAACTTTTTATAATTTCGTTTAAAAGCATCGATACTAAAATTTAAAGTTTGCTTACAAATGCCCGGATCGGAGGTCTTAAATGAAAGTTCGATTAAATCGCTACCCTGAATTCTGCGGGCTTCGACTTTATCAATAGCTTTCATACTGTAGTATTTATGCTCGTAATTCAGCAAACCATACAAATAGTTTGTGTCGTTATCGGCATAATATTTTTTAAATTTTTTAAGTGTTTGAACAAAACTAATGCTGTCTATTTCTGCTTTTAAATAATAATTTGGATCCGGTATATAAAGGGGTATCGTATCTAAAGATTGGTCAGGCTTTTTGTAAACCAACAATTCTTCCTGCTCGTAAATTAAGGAATCTCCGGTTTGTAAATTTGTGCTCGTAATTGTATTTTTATTCATCAGATCGCTTGCCGAAACACCTAATTTCGATGAAATGCTAAAAAGGGATTCGTTGGATTGTACCAAGTAGTACTTATTTTTAATGCGAATTTGCTTGTCTTGCAATCCCACGGTATCGTTTAATATAAGTGGAATTTGTGTTCGTTTAAAATCGTTACTGCTTTTGTTTGGCAGAACAATCATGTTTTTAATATATTGAGGTACAAGTTCTTGTAATTGCTTAAACGATTCTTTGGATATGTATTGTGGATCCCAGGTTTTAAGACTTAATCCTTGAATAAATAAACTTAGTGCGACTTCTTCTTGCGTTTCGCGGGCTTTAAAAAGATTGATAATATTGTCGAATTCCATTTTAGAACCAAAATAGTCCAGGCGGGCATTTGCTTCAGATTCTAAGGATAATCCCGACCCTAAACCGGTATAGATTGTTGCTGTGGAGATATAGTATTTGGTTAAATCTTTAGTTCCATAAAAAACTAATCCGGCCAATAGTATAGGAACAAGTACTATTAGTAGCATGTTTTTGCGTAGTAATTTAATAAATTGAACAATATCCATTATTCCCAATTATTAAGTTCGTTAAACTTGATACCGGTCAGTTCTTGCAGCATAACATAAGCTTTAATAAAACCTGTTTTACTATCTACATAGCGGTATCGTGCTCTATTTAAATTATCGCGAATACGCGATAAATCGCTGAGCGAAATTTTCCCGTTTTGAAATTCTTTGTCGGCCATTTCTGCCGTCAGTTCCGAAAACTCAATATTATCAATATCGAGCTTTAACATATTTTGTTGAATCAGCAACTCGTTGTACAGATTAATTACATTTGCTCTTATGGCCTGGCGATCTTCTTGCATTTTCTCAATATTGCGTTCAATTCGCATTTTATTGAGTTTAATCTTATTTCCTCTATCCCAGAGATCTACTAAGGGAACTCTCAATCCTAATCCTATGGTATATCTTCCCTGGTCGGTGGTTCCAAGTGTTCCTACTTCGTTTCCATATTGATCTTGAACATAACTCAAACTCGTCCAGGTTCCTTCTTTAGCATCGCCTTGAATAAAAATTCCGTTTGCCCAATTGCGTTTTGCTGATTTTAATTCATATTCGGTTATTTTTATTTCCGTATCCCAATATTTTAAGCGATGCGAATTGATTAGTGCCGAATCGATCAGGACATCCAAAGGAGGGATTTTTTTTGTGATATCGTCGGTTATAGGATTAAAAACACTTTCGTTAGACACTTTTATTTCGTTAGCTAACTCTTGCGAAACAAGCGTTTTGGGAAATAATAGCAGTAGCATCAGCAAGGAAATAAAAAACCCGCTTAAACGTGTATAGGATATGTTGAACTGTTTTGGCATAGAATTAATAATTTGTACTAAAAAAGTGAAAACACAAACCAATTAAACGCTTCCTTTCTGAACAAAGATTTTCAAGGTACGAAAAATTAGAATAAGGTCTCCCCAAAATGAATTTAATCTAGCGTATTTATTGTCAAGTTCG
The DNA here is from genome assembly GCA_016929955.1 of Bacteroidales bacterium. Taxonomy (GTDB): domain Bacteria; phylum Bacteroidota; class Bacteroidia; order Bacteroidales; family UBA12170; genus UBA12170. The sequence goes on from JAFGHU010000078.1 coordinate 9,051, forward strand.
AAACGTTCGTCTTCCGACATCTCACCGTCGTGACCACGCAGCTCAACTTGCCATAATCCTGTAAGTCCGGCAGCTGCCTTAAATCTTCGCGACCAGCGCGATTTTGTGATGGCAGTTGCTTCCCCCACAGGTAGCGGTCTGTTTCCGACTATCGACATATCTCCTTTAAGAATATTAAAAAGCTGTGGAAGTTCATCGATACTTTTGTTCCGAATAAATTTACCTACTTTGGTAATTCGAGGGTCGTTCTCCACTTTAAGAAATGCCGCTTTTGCATTTTTCTTTTTAAAATAGAAGTATTCGCAGATAATGGTTTTGTCGTCTTGCTCTAATGGCGCAGAACAGTAGGTTCCTTCCGGAAGGTTTTTGCACCTGGGGCACTCATCACCAACAATTTCTTTTTGATATTGATTTAAATGTTCAACTTCTTTTAAACGTTTGTCGGCATCAGGATACATCGATCGGAATTTATAAAAATCAAATTCCTGAAAATTAGCACCAACTCTTCTCGAAGAATAAAAAACTTTTCCTTTAGATTCCAGTCGTATGGCAATGGCCGTAATTATAAAAATGGGCGATAAAGCAATGATTGCTAAACTCGTCATTACGATATCAAAAGCACGTTTAATAAAAGGTGTTTTGTATGGCTGATTTCTGAAATCTTCTAAAGTTTGTTTTACATTACCTTCTGAATATTTGATTTTGTATTTCTGCAGAAATCTTATGCGTGTTTCTAATTTTTCGAGATCGAGTGGAAGTGCATAATAATCGTCAACATTATGATATCTTGCCAATTCGCGCGAGGCGAACTCAAAACGTTGCGCAACGACAATAAAAGGAACTCTGTTTAGTAAATTCCGCAGTCGCATATAGCTATATAGCGAAAAAGCATTCATTCCCTGAACATTTAATGAACACAAAACTGCATCCAGCTTATCATATTCAACGATATTATTATTAATCCAATGAATAGCCTCTAAACCATTCTCCTTTAAAATGAAATCTACGTTGTTGGCAGCGCTGAGCTGATCAATTGTTTCTTGGTTTCTCCCAATATATAATAATTTACCTTTCTCCTTCTCCGTCATATTTGTAAATTTTTGGGACAATTAATATCCTTTACGCAGGGTATACAAATCGATTGATTTCAATCTTCTTTTGACGCGCGCAAGTAATTCTTTTGGATTAAATGGCTTAATGATATAATCATCGGCACCGGTTTCAAAGCATTTTATTCTGTCGTTACTGCTTTCTTTTCCGGATAACATGAGCAAAGGAATGTCATCGAAAAATCCACTGGCACGCACTTGTTTAATAAATTCGAATCCATCCATAATGGGCATTTCAATATCGCAAATAATTATATCTGGAATAGCGCCCGTTTGCATTGCCGCCAAAGCTTTTTCCCCGTTGATAAAGGTGCTGATTTCAAACTCTTTTTTAAAAGTGTTTTCGATGATAAAGCGTATACTTTGCTCATCATCAATTGCAAAAATCTTTTTTTTCATATTTCTCCCTCGTTATTGCACAAATATAATTGAATTAATAATGTCTATCAATAGATTTCCCCAAACAAATTAACACGAAAATGTTTAGATTAATTGAGCTTTTCCAATTGTTTTTGATGCAGTTGCAAAGCATCGCGAAGTTGAGCCGCTTGAATAAAATCCAATTCTTTTACGGCTGCTTCCATGTCTTTTCTAATCTTTCTAATTGCTTTTTCGAGTTGATTTTTAGTGAGATAGGCTAATGCAGGATCTGCAGCCATAATGGTGTTATCCGGTTCGACATAAGCCATTTTTTCAATGCTTCCATCTAAAGCATTTCCCATAGGTCTAACTATTGCCCGTGGTGTAATATTATGTTTTTCATTGTATTGCAATTGAATCTCGCGTTTGCGATTGGTCTCTTCGATGGTTTTTTGCATCGATGCCGTAATTTTATCGGCATACATAATCACCAAAGAATTTAAATTTCGGGCTGCTCTTCCTGCTGTTTGCGTTAAAGAGCGCTCCGATCGCAAAAAGCCTTCTTTATCAGCATCTAAGATAGCAACCAATGATACTTCGGGAAGATCTAAACCTTCTCTGAGCAAGTTAACACCAACAAGAACATCCACTACACCCTGACGTAAATTCTGCATAATTTCAACACGCTCCAGCGTATCCACATCAGAATGAATATAGGCTGTTTTTATATTTAAATTGATAAAATATTTGCTCAGTTCCTCGGCCATTCGTTTAGTTAGCGTTGTCACTAAAACGCGCTCATTGAGGGTAATTCGTTTTTGAACTTCATCCAATAAATCATCGATTTGATTTTGACTTGGCCGAATTTCTATAGGCGGATCAAGAAGTCCGGTTGGCCTGATAACCTGCTCAACTACAACGCCTTCGCTTCTTTGTAATTCGTAATCGGCAGGCGTGGCACTCACAAATATGGTTTGGTTACTAATGGCTTCGAACTCTTCAAATTTTAGCGGTCTATTGTCCAATGCCGAAGGCAAACGAAATCCATATTCAACCAAATTTTGCTTACGCGATCGGTCGCCACCATACATGGCTCTGATTTGAGGAATGGTTACGTGCGATTCATCAATAATCGTGAGGTAATCGTCCGGAAAATAATCGAGCAAGCAGAAGGGGCGACTACCGGCTTTTCGTCCGTCGAAATAGCGCGAATAGTTTTCTATTCCTGAACAATACCCTAATTCTTTAAGCATTTCTATATCATATACAACGCGGTCTTCCAGCCTTTTTGCCGATGCATGATCCTGAGCTTCTTTAAAATAATCGATTTGTTTAAACAAATCGTTCTGGATTTCGAAAATCGCCGATTTCATCTTGTCTTTGGTGGTAACAAAAATATTGGCCGGATAAATGGTGAGCTGATCCATTTCGTTGATAACGCGTCCGTTATCCGGATCAATTTGTTCCAAAGTTTCGATTTCGTTTCCCCAAAAACCTATGCGAAAAGCCGTATCGGCATAAGCCGGATACACATCTAAAGTGTCTCCTCTAACGCGAAAAGTACCTCTGGAAAATTGCGCATCCGTTCGGGAATATAAACTATCAACCAAGCGCAGGAGCAATTTGTTTCTTTCTATTTGATCGCCTTTTTTTAATAAGATCACATTTTCTGTAAAATCCTCCGGATTGCCGATGCCGTAAATACACGAAACCGAAGAAACAACAATAACGTCGCGGCGCCCTGACAATAAAGCAGAGGAGGTGCTTAATCGAAGTTTTTCGATTTCATCGTTTATGCTTAAATCCTTTTCGATATAGGTATTAGAGCTTGGAAGATATGCTTCGGGTTGATAATAGTCGTAGTACGAAACAAAATATTCAACTGCGTTTTCAGGGAAAAACTGTTTAAACTCACTATAAAGTTGTGCCGCAAGTGTTTTATTGTGCGAAAGCACCAATACTGGTCGCTTAAGTTCTTGAATAACATTGGCCATCGTAAACGTTTTTCCCGAACCTGTTACACCTTGTAAAACTTGTGCTTCATCTCCACGTTGCAAACCTTCTATCAATTGTTTTATTGCTTCCGGTTGATCGCCCGTAGGTTTGAATGACGAAATAAGTTTAAATTCCATGTTTTGAATACTTTAATGCAAAAATAGAAAAGAAATTGGGCGCTGAAACTATTTCTTAGCAGGTAATGCCAGCGTACTAAAAATCGGAAAATGATCCGACAATTTTATTTTTCCAATTTCAAATTGATTCACTTTAAAACAGGTATCACTAAGTATATAGTCTATCCGCATAGCGGGCAATTTTCCATTATATGTATTTCCATAACCTTTTCCTTTTTCAATAAAAGTGTCTTTTGTGTTTTTTGCTAATTTTTGATAGGAATAAGTAGCGGGTGTATCGTTAAAATCGCCGCAAATTAGATAAGGATAAGGTGTGTTTTTAATTATTTCGGAGATTTTATCAACTTGTATATTTCTAATTTTTGAGTATTTCGCAATTTTTGATAAAAGCGGCAACACTTGTGCGCTTGGTTGCTCAACTGTGGTACTTTCGGGAGTGCTAAAAATCTCGTATTCGTTTTTTCCAAAATGATTGGATTCCAGATGAATATTAAAAACGCGGATGGTATCGCTATTATACAGAATATCAGCAATTAACGCATAGCTTTTGTCCTGATGTCGCAATTCTATTTGCCGGATTATGGGAAATTTTGAATAAAGCAGCATAAGATCTACAAACTTAAACCGGCTTTGCAAAACATAGCGACTTTCGGCAAAATAGGGAAAGCCCAATCGCTCTTGAAATTCTTTTACCGTATTTATACCTTTAGAAGGATAAGTTTGGAATTCTTGCAAACAAATAATTTGGGCGTCTTGATCGTCGAGGTAGTTGAGTATTGATGAACGAATATTGATATCTGCATATTTTTCGTTATTGTTCGAAAGGTTTTTTACGTTAAAAGTGAGGACTTTTATTTCTTGTTCGGTCTGTTCTTTATCCGGATTTTTAAGTCTAAAATGCTTATTTAAAGTTCCTAAGCCAATAAGAATTGCCAAAAGTGAATACAGTATATTTTTATTGAGTAGCAATAGCCAAACGATAATAAACAGGATGTTGACTAAGAGTAAAATGGGATAAGCCAATCCGAAAATGGAGAAAGGCCATAAAAGTTGAGGCGGAATATAGGGCGCTATATAGGTTAATAGTAGCAATAAAACAAAAAACTGATTAATCCAGAGAAACAGACGGAAGCGATATTTAGCTTTAGTTTTTGCCATTACACAAAGCTAAGAAATTAGTCGAAATAGGCGATAAAAAAAGAGCTGATGACCATGCACATCAGCTCTTAAAAACACTATCTATTTATTCTTAACCTATGAGAAAGTTCAATTTTTTGGTTGTTCTTATTTTTTTAATTGTCGAAAGCCATACTTGATTTTCTTTTACAAAGATAGATGCTTGAATAGGTTTACGCCAAGATTATTTGTGTAAAAAATGAGGGAAACCAAGTAAAATATGTCCAAAATATGGAAAGTGTTTTTATGAGGGATGTTTTGGTTTTGAGAATTTGCAAGCGCATGTATTTGTTCAATAGTTTGGAAAAAAAGGGAATATTTATAAAATAGAAAACATAAGATAGAGATGCTATAATAAATGAAAGCAATTCTACCTCATGCCTTTTTGAGTAATATTTAATGTTCGATTAATACTTGTTTACTATATTTTTTTTCTTTATAAATCACTTGCAGTATATACAAACCACGTGGAAGATGACTCGTTTGAACCCTAAATGATTTTTGATTCGAATTTCCCGTATAAACGGGTATTGATCTATTATTGAATAATTTAATGTGTAACTCATTATTATCTATTTCTGAATCATCATTAATTATTTCTGCATCAATATAATTGTTTGCGGGGTTTGGTTGTACAGATAGCGGATTTATTATTCCCCCATCACAATCTACAGGCACAGATGCATATGCAGTTGCCGAGCCACAATCATTAATAGCAGTTACATTTATTGTAACTGGTCTTTGTCGTGGGTCTATGCAAGAAGTTGGATGAATAATTATTTCATTTAAATCTTGAGAAACAATATATCCGTTAGAAACAGTCCAGTTGTAATTCGTAATTTGAGAGGGGAGTCCGGATGCCCAAACAACAAAATCGTAATCTCCGTTTATGGGAGAAACAGGAACCTGAATTTCGAAATTTGAAAAATCAGGACTTAAATAAACTTCTTTATGGATTATTATATCTTGGCAAGAAACATTTGAAATGGTTGCTGTAATAGTATCTGGAACAGCAATAGAGTTACTTAATGCACTTACCGTATAATTAGCCGTTCCTTGTCCGCTCACATAGGATAATTTATTGCTGTGCGTCCAGTTAACAGATGATCCAGAAGGAAGATTATTAATTGTATAAGTGGAATTGGATGTGCAAATAGAAGATGAGCCTGAAATAGGACCAATAGTACTAGCAAAATCGGCCTCCCCTAAAGCAGTATAAGCAACATTAGTTGAATCCGGTATTGTAGGAATCCATTTGTTAATAGTTTGCCCTATGATATTGGACCGAACATAATAGGCCACATATTCCAGATCAAACCCAGTATTGGTAATATTTGTAATTATTGCATAGGGTCTTCCACTATTTGGATTGGCATAACTTAAGCTTTTACTCTCCCTCTCACGCATCCATACTTGAGGTGTTGAACAGAATGGTACATCAAAAGTAATATGTTTGGTGATTTTGTATTGATCAACGTTGGTATATGTTCCAGCAGCAAGCCCCCATTGGTTACTCAGTAGTATCCATTGAGATAATGTTTGTGTTTTAACAGACGTACCGCCAGTAGTGTTATAGTGGAACACTTCATTTGGCTCGTCAAGTAATTGTAAAGCATTATTAGCATTAACAATCCCGTGGCCCGTTTCATTGTCAAAACCTGTCGTTCCAATATCTACGGCTGTTCGTTCAAGTATATGTCTCACATCGTCATTGGTAAGGTTAAAGTTACGATCCATTCCCTGTGAGATTATTAAGCCAGCTACTCCCGAAACCACTGGTGCGGCCATGGATGTGCCGGTCTTACTACCAGTTCCTCCCCCGCGAATTGTTGACAAAATATTACGACCAGGCGCTGAAACACATATATGGGAGCCGATACTTGATGACCCCCATCTTGTTGGAGGATTATCATTCGTAGTATTCCCAACCGCAATAACCTCTGAAAATGCTGCTGGATATTGTGTAGGGTTTCCTCTTTCATACTCGTTCCCCATTGCGGCAACAATTACAACGTTGCTATTATATGCATTTAAGATAGCATCATACAGAAGAGGAACCCTAAGTATTACATCATTTATTAACGCACCCATGTCATCAAATCCATAACTTAAATTTATTACATGAGCGCCATTATTTACAGAATAATCAATGGCATCAGCCACATCAGAGGGGAATGCTGTTGTAGAGAAGTCCCAATTATAAGTACCAAACGGAAAGCTAAAAGTAAGAGAACCTCCTCCAACCATTTTTATAGGCATAATTTTGCAGTTCCACATCACACCTGCTACTTGTCCATTATTTGGGATTGCCCCAATAATTCCCGCAACGTGTGTGCCATGTCCTCCGTAACTACCTGTGGCTTCACCTAAATCATCCATTGGGTCATTATCTCCACTTCCAAAATCATATCCTGCTATTACTCGGCTCCTGTCACCTAGATCCAGATCGGGGTGTGTGTAATCTACACCGCCATCGCACACGGCAACGATTACATCACTCCTGCCTGTATTGATATTCCAAGCCTGTTCCGCATCTATATCTGCTAAGGGAGAACTAATCGAATTCAAATGCCATTGGCTTCCGTATTCCGAGTCAGTAGGGGCAATACCTGGTCTCAATTCTATGGGCTTTTCAATATAGGTATTAAGAACACCTTTTTCCTTCTTTAATTTGGCAACCAGTTTTTCAGCCCTGCCGTTGTCTTTCAAAATAATATGTTGCCAGCTACTCGGTGTAGAGGTATTGATGTCCTGTTTTAAAAAACCTTTATTATTGTATCGGTTCGTATAAGCAGCTTGTAATTCAACAACATCAAACCGGGCAAATAGTTTACGTATGTTTTTATCTTTTATATCATTGACTTGTGTTATTAAGGTATTACCTGAAATTACTTCTTCATTGAAGTGAGCAATTATTTTTATGTTCACAGGTTTATACTCAATATTGTATAGGCTAATAAAGAAATACCCAGCAATAAAACAAATAAACGCAGTTGCTAAAATGTAAATTATCCCTTTCATTATTTCGATTTTTTTAATATTTATTCAACGATACATCCAAGATAAAATCGTATTTCAATTTTTTCATTGGGCAATAATGAAATATTATCTAAGACTGCGGTAAACCTTTCATCACTATAGAGCCCAAGGCATTTTATATTATATGTCCCCGGCAATATTTGAAGGCTATAGTGTCCCCAAACATCGCTGGTTGTTTTAATATCGGCTCCTTCTATCCATATGCTCGCGCCAGGTTCAGGCATATTTTCAGTTCCTGCGGCAATTACTGATCCATAAATTAATGCTGAATCATTAAGCGCTATATCGATACCCCGGCTGACTATTTCTACACTACTATCGATAATAGCTATGTGGCGGCAAGAATTTACCACGAATAATAGCAAGACAACAACTAGGAAACCTATTTTCTTTTTTGTTTTCATTTATATGTTTTTTTAATGTTCTATTAGAACTTGTTTA
>JAFGHU010000007.1 GCA_016929955.1 Bacteroidales bacterium
GCTTCCCATTTTTTAGTTAATTTAATATAGAAGGATTCTAAATTAATTGTTTAATTAATTGCATTTGTATATATTTGTGACATCATATAAAAATTTAACGAACATGAGTCATACGATTGAAGTATCCGGAACGATTACCAAAAAAGAATCATTAGTTGCTCTAAATCCAGAAATTTGCGGCAACAATTTAATTTTAGAAACAGCCCATGCTTTTCCAGGCTATCATGGAATTGTTCCTGAAGAAAAAGTGCCCGGTTCTTTGTTTTTACTTACAAAAAATAAATACACAAACGAATCATTGATTAGAGCAGCTATGGTTTTACAGAAATCGTTTAAGATGGATTTAGACATTGTTCCATCTCAAATCGTTTTTCAAAACAACGAAGTTGCGGCCATAAGGATTAAAGGCCTATCAAATTACACTTTCCTTCTTCAATTGGTCGATGCACTTTATGATGAGGGTTTTCGATTTGAAAAGTATAAAAAAGTTAATGAATTTTCGAGTATTATACAAGTAAACAAAGTGTTTTTTCTGGAAGAAATTGAGCCCGGCTTCTTTCACGATAAACGGAATAACGAAATGCATTATTTCGAAATGAAATCGGAACTAAAATGGTATGCTTTTGAAAAAGCCATTCTGGATATCAAATACAACACCGACGACAAAAACTTTGACGCGGCCTTAGCTACTTTTTATAGGGCAAAAGGATTGGTTGATTTGGTTCGGATCTATAAAAAAGAAATGAAACCCGATGAACTCAAAAAGATAAAGCAAAAGCTTTGCGATTATATTCATCAATAAAATTTTTTCTATTCTATAGGGCTTCTTTTATGAAGCCTTTTTTTTTGCATTCTTTTTATAAATCAAATTAAACTTCGGTTTAAGCTGTAAATTAAATAAATTTGCATAAAATTTAAGCCTATGAGTTTAGCTAATATTTTCGAAATAAGCGATCAATACATCAGCAAATTTTTATTAAAACTAAACCTGCAAACTGAGCAAGCCGACCTCATTTCTAATTATATACTCCTTTTCTTTAGTTTTCTTATTTCGATTGCGTTGTTTTATTTAACACGATGGATTTTAAGAACTTATATCGCACGTTTTATCCGTACTTCCAAAACAAAATGGGATGATTACCTCTTGGAACACCGGATTTTTCATAAAGCAGCATATCTCATTCCCGGTATTTTTATCGGCTGGACGGTAACCCCTATATTTCATGGTTATGACGAAATCATCGCTTCGCTTTCGGTTATCCTTACCGTTTACAAATACATTATTGTGGCCTATGTTTTCAACGCCATTTTAGATACAATTGTCCAGGCGTATAACGATCAATCTGAAAGCAAAAAATTACCGGTTAAAGGTTTTGCTCAAATCATCAAGCTCTTTGTGTGGCTCATTATCTTTATTCTCATAATTAGTACATTTTTGCATAAAAATCCTACCAGTATTTTGGCCGGATTAGGAGCCGTTTCGGCAATCCTTTTATTGGTTTTTAAAGATACAATTTTAGGTTTTGTTGGTGGAATTCAGTTGGCTGCTTTTGATATGGTAAAGGAAGGCGACTGGATTAGTCTGCCAAAATACGACGCTGATGGAACCGTTATTGATATATCGATAACAACGGTTAAAGTTAAAAATTGGGACAATACAATTAGCACCATTCCTACCTACAGTTTGATTTCTGATTCGGTGAAAAACTGGAGAGGCATGGAAGAATCGGATGGCAGACGTATAAAACGGAGCATACTTTTAGATATGCATAGCGTAAAATTTTGTACTCCGGAAATGCTTGAACGTTTTTCGAAATTTGAATTTTTAGGTGATTATATAAAAGAAACCGAAGAAAATATTCAGAAGCAAAACAAGTTAAGAAATGCCGATACCAGTTTATTGGTAAATGGTTTACGCCAAACAAATATTGGTGTTTTCAGAGCTTATCTTACCCGATACCTCGAAAATCACCCCTACGTTAATCACGAAATGACTACTATGGTTCGCCAACTGAGTCCAACCGAAAAAGGAATCCCGATGGAAATATATGTTTTTAGCAGAATAAAAAGTTGGGTAGAATACGAAGGCATTCAATCCGATATCTTCGATCATATTTTGGCGGTTATCCCCCAATTCGAACTCTCTGTTTTTCAGGAGCCTAGCGGGGCTGATTTTAGAAAAATTCTCGTTTAATCCTAATTTTTTAAAAAAATATCTTGACAAACGAATACAAATCACCTATCTTTGACCAAACGTTCAGTCAATAATAATGAGTCCAAAAACAAGTATTCAATTTGAAGACATTCGCAAAGAAAAAAGAAGATTAATTCTTGATTCCGCATTAAAAGTATTTGCCATAAAAGGCTATCATGGTGCGTCTATTGCCAATATTGCCGGCGAAGCCGGAATATCTAAAGGGCTTATATACAATTATTTCAGCAGTAAAGAACTTATTTTAAAAGAAACTATAAGTGCCGGATTAAAATCGATGTTCGAACAATATCATTTTGAAACGGAGAACTACAGTCTTGAACAATTTTCGAAATTAATCGACATCACTTTTGATTTATTGGAAGAAGATTATGAGTATTGGAAGCTTTATTTTTCGGTATTGATGCAAACCGATGTGATGGAGCTAATAAAAGATAGCTTAATGGAATTTTTAATGCCTGTAATTCAGAATTTTACTCAATTATTCGAAAAACTTGGTTACGCCAAACCCTATGATGAGGCACGTTTTTTAGGTTCCATACTTGATGGTTTAAGCATTAATTATATTATTGATCCTGAAAATTTTTCTAAAGAATATTGTGTACAACGTTTAAAAACAATCTATAAACTCCCTTAATACATGAAGAAATTATCTTTAATCTTATGCTTGGTTTTATTTTTTGATCAGCTAAGTATTTTTGCACAGACCGATGATTTAAGAGCACGAGAAATAGTAAGAAAAGCACAAAATATCACGCTTGGCATAAACAGCAGTTCAACAATGACCATGCAAATTGTTCGTCCGGAATGGAGCCGTACGGTAAGTATGCAAAGTTGGTCGATGGGCACTGAATATTATTTAATTTATATTACAGCACCGGCAAGAGATAAAGGACAAGTCTTTCTTAAAAGAGAGAACAATATGTGGAACTGGATGCCGAGCATCGGAAGAATGATTAAAATTCCACCCAGTATGATGATGAGTTCCTGGATGGGTTCCGATTTTAACAACGATGAGTTGATGAAAGAAAGCTCACTAGTTGTAGATTACACGCACAAAATTGTGGGTGAACAAAACTTGGATGGATACGATTGTTATAAAATTGAACTTCTTCCCTTACCTCAAGCTCCTGTTGTTTGGAATAAAGTCTTTTTATGGATATCAAAAGAACACGATTTTAGTCTTAGAGCCGAATATTACGGAAAAAACGACGAACTCATAAACGAACAAATCTCTTCGGAAATTAAACGAATGGATGGACGGCTAATACCTTCAAAATTAATTATTAAACCCGTTCAAAAAGAAGGACAGCAAACCATACTTTTTATTGATAAGATTAAGTTTGATGATCCATCGATCACGAGCGACATGTTTTCGCAACAAATGATGAAGCAGGTCAGACCCAATTAATCAAAAAACCGCCTATGAAAACACTTTTCAAAATCGCGTGGCGCAATTTGTGGAGAAATAAAAAGCGATCCATAATCACCATAGTCTCTATTTATCTGGCAGTTGTATTTTCTATTTTTATGCGCTCTATGCAGCTTGGTTCGTACGAAAATATGACAAAAGCAGCTATTAACCAGGTTGGTTATATGCAAGTGCAAGGAAAAGGATATTGGGAAAATCAAAGCATCAATAAAGCCATCATTTATAGCGATAGTTTAAAAAATACAATTGCCCGCGTGGCTAATGTAAAAAGCCAAATTGCAGAACTGCAAAATTTTTGCCTAACTTCATCCGAAGACAAAACAAAAGGTGCACTAATTATTGGCATAAATCCAGAGATAGAAAATGAGCACAGAGCCTTAGCCAAAAAACTAGTCTGGGGAAAGTTTTTAAAAGAAAATGATGCGGGCGTGCTTATAGCCGAAGACTTGGCACGATTTCTAGGAATTATTCAAGTAGATATCGAAAACACATACTCATCCGATAGCTTAGAACAAAAAAAGATTGAAAAAATCACCTTATTAAAAGACAGTTTGGTAATCATTGGATCTGGTTATCAGGGTATTACTGCAGCAGCTGTTTTTCCGGTAAGCGGAATATTAAAATTTGCAACACCCCAAGAAAATGGAAGCTTAATTTATATGACGCTGCCCAATGCACAAGCTACTTTTTCGCCTTATGTTCCTAATTTAGTAAGTTCTATTGCTATAGAATTAAAAGACAATGATAAAATCGACGAAACCCGCGCCGAAATTCTTTCGCATTTAAATAAGAAATACGATGTATTGTTATGGAGCGAAATGCTTAAAGAGATTGTGCAGAGTATACAATCGGATAATATTAGTGGCCTTATTATGCTTGGCATTTTGTATATGATCGTTGGCTTTGGATTGTTAGGTACCGTGCTTATGATGACTATGGAAAGACGAAGAGAAATGGCTGTAATGATTTCCGTAGGACTTCAAAGAAGCCGTTTGGCTATCATTTTGGTTATCGAATCTATAATCCTTGCTATCATTGGTGTTATAGTAGGCATTGTACTAAGCTATCCTCTGGTCTATTATCTTTTTCTCCATCCCATACCATTAAAAGGAGAATTGGCAGATATGATGGCCACCTACAATTTGGAGGCGATTATTCCCTTTTCCTTAGATTTCAGTATCTTTTATAATCAGGCGCTGGTTATTTTTATTATCGCCATTGCCATTGCTTTATATCCTTTGATAACAGCATATCGATTACAATTAATTAAAGCATTTCATAAATAAAATTGAAACTATGATACTATTTATTGCGTGGAAAAATATTTGGCGAAATAAAGCCCGAAGCATCGTTATTATGAGTGCCATTACCATTGGCTTGTTTGGCGGCATTTTTTCGTATGCCTTTATGATGGGAGGAATGCTGCAAAGAGTGGATAATGCCATTAAAAACGAAACCGCTTGTTTACAGTTTCATAATCCGGCATTTTTACTTAATGCGGATATCAACAACAGTATTGATCAACCGGAACTATACCTCAAGCAATTAAATCAAATTAAAGAAATAAAAGGAAGCAGCGATCGTCTGAAATCTACAGCTATGATTAGTACTTCCTATGCAAGTTCCGGTGTAGTTTTAAATGGCGTATTTCCGGATAAAGAAAGACAAGTTACCAAGTTATATGAAACGATGATGGAAGGTGAATACCTAAAATCAGAAGATCAAATCCCCATAGTTATAGGTCGTAAATTAGCTAAAAAACTCAATGCTGAGATAGGCGACAAACTAGTGTTGTCGGTACCTGAGATCAATGGAGATGTAGCTTACGGTGCCTTTATCTTAAAAGGGATTTATAATACAGAAAACGACATGTTTGATGGCGTTCAGGCCTATATTAAAAAAGAAGATCTTGCTTCTTTGGTAGGTGTAGCCGTGGAAACCACTTCCGAAATTGCAGTAAGCCTTTTCAACACAGATTTAAGTCAGACGATAACAAAATCGCTGCAAAAAAGATTTGCCTCCGAAGTGAAAGAAGACAAAATTGTCATTCGTAGCTGGAAAGAAATTGATCCCACTTTGAATATGATGATTGCCTCTATGGATTATTTCTCATGGTTGTTTGTCGGCATTATTCTTTTAGCCCTGGCTTTTGGGATTGTAAATACCATGCTGATGGTTGTTCTTGAAAGAGTGCGCGAAATAGGCATGTTAATGGCTATCGGGATGAACAAACTTCGCATTTTCCTGATGATTATGTGGGAAACTATATTTCTTTCAATTACAGGCGGACTAGTTGGAATGCTTTTCAGCGCAGTATTTATCGCTTATTTTCAGAAATACGGTTTAGATTTAAGCGCTGTTGCCGAAGGAATGAATGCCTATGGTATCAATTCTATTATCTATCCCAAAGCACCTTTTTCCTTTTATTTAGAGGTAAGTTTAATGATTATGATAACAGCCATTTTGGCTTCCATTTATCCCGCTCTAAAGGCATTACGACTGCATCCGGCCGAAGCTATTAGAGAATAAAAAATGTGTAAATCACTTAAAAAAAAAGAATATGTCCATTATAAAAATAGAAAATCTACATAAAGTATACAATGAAACAGTTGTTCCCGTACACGCTGTTCGTGGTATTAATTTAGCTTTTGAACAAGGCGAATTTACCGCAATTGTTGGGCCATCAGGTTGTGGAAAAACGACTTTTCTTAATATGGTTGGAGGACTAGACAAACCAAGTGAAGGAAATGTGATTATTGACGGTAAAAATATTTCCGACTTAAGTTCGCGCCAATTAATCGATTATCGCCTGCAAAATATCGGCTTTGTTTTTCAATCGTATAATTTAATTCCAGTACTCAGTGCCGGCGAAAATATTGCCTTTATTATGGAGTTGCAAGGCAAATCGAAAAAAGAACGCAGCGATCGCGCAAAGGAACTTCTGGAACAGGTTGGAATAGGCGAAAAGTTTGATGTTCGTCCGGGACAGTTATCAGGCGGACAGCAACAGCGAGTAGCTGTAGCGCGTGCTTTAGCATCAAAACCAAAATTTATTTTAGCCGATGAACCAACAGCCAATCTGGATTCAAAAGCCACCGAAGATTTATTGGATATGATGGCAGAAATGAATCGAAAATATAAGATTACATTTATTTTTTCATCGCACGATCAGCGTGTAATAAATCGCGCCAGAAGATTGATTACGTTAACAGATGGACAGGTAACCGAAGATATTCGCATGGATAAAAGATAAGCTTTGCGATTAGCTTGGGAAAAGCTTTTGATGTTTACCTGCAAACTATTTATCCAAAAAAGCGCCAAGTAAATTGCCATGTAATACAACAAAAAATGAAAAAATTAAAACTCGGGATGATAAAAAAAGCACTGTTTATCACCTTATTACTAGCAAGCGTTTTAACTTTTGGACAGAGCAAATTCACCCTGGATGGCCGTGTAGAAGGAATGCCGGTTTATTGGAAATTAAAAGGGGATAATTTTGCTACGCTTGGTTTAGATTTAAATAAGCTTTACAGTTATAGCAGCCTCAACAATCGTCTCAATCTGAATTGGTATCCGAGCAGCAAGATTCATTTTCAACTGGGTTTACGGACAACGTATATTTTTGGTGATATTGTTTACGAACTAAATAGCAAACTCAACGGAATATACAACGCCATGTATACTGATGACTCGGGGTGGATGAATTTGACACATGCTTGGACGCAAAACGATAATGGGGTTTTGGTATCGAATATCGACCGCCTGTTTTTTCAATACAACGGAAAAAAACTTACTTTAACTATCGGAAGGCAACGCATCAATTGGGGCGTGCACATGGTTTGGCAACCCAATGATATTTTTAATAGCTTTAATTATCTCGATTTTAATTATCCCGAACGACCAGGTAGCGATGCTATCCGTTTTCAATATTTTACAGGAATGACCTCTTCGCTTGAAATGTCCTATAAAATTAACGCAAAAAACCAATCGACTTATGCAGCAAAATATGCGTTCAACCACTGGAACTACGATTTTCAGCTAATGGGAGGTATGATGAATGACGAATATTGGGTTAGTGGATTTGCGTTTTCAGGAAATATTGGAGGTGCCGGTTTTAATGGTGAAGCAGCGTATTATATACCCAAATCAAACGAAGTTGCTAAAAAAGAAACCTTAATTGCTGCCCTTGGAGCAAACTATATGTTTAAAAATAGTTTATTTATCAATGTTGGGGGCTTGCTAAATTCTGTTGGCTCAACAAAAAAAGTAGCTCGCTCTATGTTTATGATGATGGAAAATATTTCGGCTTTGGATTATACGCAATCTTTGGCCAACTTATTTGCAAGTGCCTCCTACCCTGTTACTCCCTTAATTAATCTAGATATTTCCGGAATGATAAATCCATTCGACAGCTCCTTTTATGTTGGCCCCTCGCTTAATGTTTCGATTAGCAACAACGTAAGTTTATATTTTATTGCTCAAACATTTTGGGGCGAAAGTGGCTCCGAATATGGCGATATTGGCCAGATGTATTTTAGTCGATTGCAATGGAATTTTTAATACCCCTTTCTCTTTTATTATTTCAAGTTTTTGATTGCTAAGCAACTAAATTCATTCCTGTTTTTTTATTTGTCATGCAATACATTAGAATTCTACCTATATTTGTGTTAGAACAATAAAAAAAATACAATTACGAAGTCATTAATTTATTAATAACACTAAAAAAAAGAATTGTATGAAAAAATTAGTTGCAGAATTTATTGGAACTTTATGGTTGGTGCTGGGAGGTTGTGGTAGTGCGGTTTTAGCTGCTGCATTTCCGGAATTGGGAATAGGCTTTGCCGGCGTAGCTATTGCTTTTGGTTTAACTGTTTTAACTATGGTTTATGCTTTGGGCCATATTTCTGGCGCTCACTTTAATCCGGCAGTTTCAGTCGGACTATGGATTGGCGGTCGTTTCGATAAAAAAGACCTGTTACCGTATATTGCGGCACAAGTCCTTGGCGGAATTGCCGGAGCCGGAATCCTATACCTTATTGCAAGCGGAAAAGCAGGTTTTGAAATTGGGAGCTTTGCTGCCAATGGCTACGGAGAGCACTCTCCCGGCGGATACAATATGCTTGCTGCATTAGTTAGTGAAATTGTAATGACTTTTATGTTTTTAATTATCATTTTAGGGGCAACACATCCAAAAGCACCTAAAGGATTTGCAGGACTAGCCATTGGATTAGGACTTACCTTAATACATTTAATCAGCATTCCGGTTACAAATACTTCAGTAAATCCTGCAAGAAGTACTAGTCAAGCCATTTTTGTAGGCGATTGGGCTATTAATCAATTGTGGTTGTTTTGGTTAGCACCCATAGTTGGTGCCTTACTAGCCGGATTTGCCTATAAAATGCTTTCTCCGGAAAAAGATTGATAATACTATTGAATTGGATAGATTTTGCAGTTAATTTTGCACTGTAGCATCGTCTAAAGATGTTTGAATAAAAATTGTAATTAACATTTAAAATTTCAAGTCATGGCAAAATCACAAGACGCAAAAAAAGCGGTTAAAAAAGAACCGCAAAAAACTGCAAAAGAAAAAAGAGCAGAAAAAAGAGAAAAGAAAGCAAATAAAAGCTAATGCTCTAAATAAAAATGACTTATAAAATTTTGATTTAAGGGCTTTTGTATTTTAACGAATACAAAAGCCTTTTTAAATCTGCCGGAGACAAACTGAACTATGGATATCATCGAAATCATTAAAAACCGTAGATCCTGCCGTACCTTTACATCTGAGGAACTAAACAAAAATGATAAAGCGGAATTGGAAAAATACATCAAAGAAAATGCACTTGGTTTAAAAAAGGAATCCATCCCATTTAAAATCATCGAAAAAGAGGACAAAGATATTCCTTTAAAAATTAATTATGGAATGATTCAAGGACATAAAACCTATGTTTTAGGAAGCTCTTTATCAAATTCTGATTCAAGAATTAATTACGGTTATTTAATGGAAAAAATAGTACTAAAAGCAAGCGAATTCAATATATCCAGTTGTTGGGTTGGCTATTTCGATCCCAATTATTTTAAAGAAATAAACATTAAAAAAGGCTATGAAATTCCCAGTATTTTAATTCTTGGCTATGCTGAAAAACAATCGGTTGGAGAGCGGCTGGTAAGAATGACGATAAAAGCAAATAAACGCAACGATTGGGAAACGATGTTTTTCGATCTAAATACGAAATCACCATTAGATCCAAAGCAAATTCCTGCTTATGCCGATGCTTTAGAAATGCTTAGGTTAAGTCCATCCTCAGGAAACACACAACCTTGGAAAGTGTTTTATGATAAGGAGGCCAGGGAATTCCATTTTTTTAAGAAAATAATCAATAAACGCTATAACGAGATGGGATTGCACGAAATTGATATGGGGATCGCGATGGCTCATTTCGAGCTAACGTCAACGTATAAAGGATTGAGTGGTACCTGGCATAAACAAGAGAAAAAAATAAATGGCATTCCCGATGACTTGCACTATATTTGGACATGGAAATGCGCTGCTATGCAAGGATAAAGCAAACAAAGCTTAATCTACTCTATCCCAAATTTTTAAACCTAAGAATGAATTTATGAAACAACACCTAGCACATATTAGCTTACTGGTTAAGAACTACGATGAAGCCATTCAATTTTACACCAAAAAACTACATTTCGAATTAATAGAAGATATCAAATTAAGCGAAAGCAAACGCTGGGTATTAATCGCTCCAAAAGGGAGTAGCGAATGCAAGTTGCTTTTATCCGAAGCCAAAAATGCAACGCAAAAACATCTGATCGGAAATCAAAGTGGCGGCAGTGTCTTTTTGTTTCTATATACTGATAATATTGCGCGAGATTATCAAAACCTTATCGATCAAAAAATAGAAATAATACAAAAACCCAAAACGGAGGCCTACGGAACTGTTGCTGTATTTGCTGATTTATATGGCAATAAGTGGGATTTAATAGAGGCCCCAAAACAAAAATCATAGACATTCTGATTTTTTTTGTATTTTTTGCTGATCACAATAAATAATTATTGTTTTTTTTACGAATAAGCTTCAGGTAAATGTTCGGTTTCTCAAGCATTTTCTTGAAGAAATAAAACCAAATAAAATGATTGAAAAGCATTATGTAAACAGAAGCGGATGGCTAAGAGCAGCCATTTTGGGTGCAAATGATGGAATTTTGTCGACAGCAAGTATAATAATTGGTGTTGCTGCGGCAAGCAATACACGAGATCCAATTGTATTGGCAGGTCTTGCCGGATTAGTTGCTGGCGCATTATCTATGGCAGCAGGAGAATATGTTTCGGTAAGTTCACAAGCCGATTTAGAAAGTTCCGATTTGGAACGCGAAATCTATGAATTGGAATCGATGCCCGAACAAGAATTATTAGAGTTGGCCAAAATATACGAAGAGCGTGGATTAGATAAAGAATTAGCTGTTAAAGTAGCCAAACAGTTGACAGAACACAATGCGCTGGAAGCCCATGCCAGAGACGAATTGGGCATTAATGAAATTACACAGGCAAGACCTTTTCAGGCTGCCTTTGCATCTGGAGCCTCTTTTGTTTTTGGCGGATTATTGCCCTTATTGGTTGCATTATTTGCCGCTGTACATCTCATGGTTTATTTGCAATACATTTTCGCATTGGTCTTTTTAATTGTTTTAGGAATTATCGCTGCCAAAACGGGAGGATCCAATATTAAAAGGGCTGTTTTGCGTATTTCGTTTTGGGGGACAGTGGCCATGGGTATTACTGCCTTAATAGGCTATCTTTTTGGTGTTAATGCATTGTAATTCTACAGTTTAGCATAAGTACAACGCCTTTAAATCAATAAACACCTATTCCTACAAGCATAAAAAAAGCCGCTTCATTTCACAAGTAAAGCGGCTTTTCAATTATGCTTATCGAGGAAAACTACATTTCTTCGTCGTAATAGCGGCGTCGTTCAGGTTGATTATTGAATAAAACACCTCCAACCGCTTCGAACTCTTTTTCAAGCGCCGGAAGTTTCTCATCAAATAAATTGTTTAAAGCAGCAACTTGCCCATCAAAATCTTGCTTTGCTATCGTAAATTGTTCTTTTTGCGTGCCGGTAATATCCACATTTGCTGAATATGTAGTATATTGTGCAAAGCGGATACGACTAGAAACACTATTTTTAGCACCAAAACCACCAATTATAATTTTTGACACGGCATCCAATTCTTTTTGCAGTGCATCCATTTTATCCGTTAAAACATGAGCTTCAACCGGAAGGATTGCTAAATTTTTCTTCATGTTTGAAAGGCGTGTGTTCATATCCTGAATTTTTCCGTTAGCCGCTGTAACTTGCGCATTCAAATCATTAACGTTTTTTAAGAAATTAAAATTGGCCACATAATTAGGTGTACCTAATGCATTTGCCAGCGCTTTTACTTTAAACAACTGAGGCTCGAGTAATCGTGTAAATTTGCCATCCACATTTTTATCTATGGCCACTTTATAATTTCCGGGAGGAACTTTAGGACCTCTGTTTGTAAGGTAGCTTAAATCCCAATCAATACTATTGTATCCGCTTCTTAATGAAGTTGTAAGTTTACGCATTACATTTCCGTTTTCATCATAAACCGTAAATATAAGCTCAGGACGAGCTTCATTTTCTTCGGCCATCAATTCTTCTTCAGTAGGATAAGGATAGATTCCTCCCGACTTTTCCGCTGCTTTTTGAGCTGCCATGCGTTTTTGTTTTAAAGATTGATGACCATTTTGGATATAGTATTTAAAAGTGGCTGCCGGATTAGGATTAGGGGTACTGAAATGAACATCGCCCTGATAATTTAAATTGCTTGAAGGAAAATACAAAAGCGCTTCTTCGATCGGAAATATATGCGCTTCTTTATCTGTTATATCCTTACTTAATTCGCGCAATGCAGAATAATTATCCAGAACATAAAAACCACGTCCAAATGTAGCCACAACCAAGTCGTTCTCTCGTTTTTGGATAGTCAAATCTTTAACTTGAATAGTCGGAATTCCATTTTTAATTTGCACCCATTTTTTACCGCCATCAATCGTAGTCCATACGCCCCATTCTGTTCCTACAAACAAGAGATCAGGATTTTCAAAATCTTCCTGAATTACATAAACTGTTCCGGAAGGCAGATTTGAAGCTATGGAAGTCCAGGTTTTGCCTTTATCCGTACTTTTTATCAAGTAAGGCGTAAAATCGCTACTGTTTTTCCGACCATCAAAACAAGCATAAACAGTGCTTTCGCTATGTTGCGAGGGCAAAACATAATTTACAAACGTCATATCCGGAACTCCGGGAAATGAGCTGTATTTCGTCCAATTTTCGCCGTCATCTTCGCTAATCCATATCAAACCGTCATCTGTTCCGACATAAAGCATTCCTTTTTTTAAAGGCGATTCGGCTAGAGCAAAAATATTTCCAAAGGCCGATGTAGACATATTCTTTGCCACTGCTTCTGGAGGCCACATTTTACCCATCATCGGCAAACTGTTTTGGTCGATCTGTCGTGTTAAATCGCCACTTATTTTTTTCCAGCTACCGCCCATATCGGTACTTTTCAATACATAATTTCCACCTACATATAAGGTTTTAGAATCGAAGGGACTGATGAAATAAGGCGTATTCCAATTCCATCGGTATTCTTCTTCTATGGTGGGTTGAGGTTGAATAGAAACACTGTTTCCGGTAGTTTCGTCATATCTTCTTAGGCCGCAATATTGCGATTCGTGATAAGAGATTCCGGGATTTTCCGGATCAGGAATCGACAAATAGCCATCACCTCCAATGGTGTAAGTCCAATCGGCATTTACCAAAGATCTGCGATGCGTTTGTGAGGGGCCAAACCAAGAACCATTGTCTTGCGCACCGCCGTATACATTGTAAAATGGATAATCGTTGTCCACTCTTGCGTGGTAATATTGTGTAATAGGCAAATTACTTTTAAACTGCCAGGTTTGGGCTTGATCATAAGTTTCATACAAACCTCCGTCGCATCCTACCAAATAATGGTTGGTGTCATTAGGATCGATCCAGATGGCGTGATTATCCACATGCTTATTTCTTCCTTCGATATTTTCCCAGGTAACTCCGCCATCTCGCGATAAACCATTACGAGTATCCATTAAGATAATCAAGTCCTGATCAATTGGATCTGCATATATTTCGTTGTAATATTGTGGACTACTGGTAATTTTATCACTTCTTTTTTCCCAACTTTCGCCCATATCTACCGAACGATAAACGCCACCCTTATTTCCGGGAAGCTCAATAACAGCATATAGAATATTGGAATTTGCAGGCGATAAAGCTAAACCAATACGACCAACATCTCCTCTTGGAAGACCTTTGCTTAATTTTGTCCAGGTAGCACCCGCATCTACAGATTTATAAATTGCAGATTCCGGTCCACCATCAATTTTAGAATAAACTCTGCGCTCGCGCTGATGCGAGGCAGCATAAAGAATATCCGGATTATTCATATCCATTTCCATATCCGAAACTCCGGTATATTCACCAATTTCGAGTATCCTTTTCCAGCTTTTTCCGCCGTCAGTAGTTTTATACAAACCACGCTCTCCACCCGGACCCCAAGCCTGACCTTGTGCCGCAACATAAACAACATTGCTATTTCGAGGATCGATCATAATTTTTCCAATCTGAGAACTGGTTTTCAATCCCATATTCGTAAACGATTTTCCACCGTCGGTAGTTTTGTAAACGCCATCGCCGTAACTCAGATTTCGTTGCGAATTATTCTCACCCGTTCCAACCCATACAACATTCGAATTGTTCGGATCCATTGCCAAACAACCTATCGAATAGACGGCTTGATCATCAAAAATAGGCTCAAAGGTTGTTCCATGATTTACTGTTTTCCATAAGCCGCCGGAAGCAACTCCTACATAATATTCTGACGTATTGTTCGGATTTACAGCCAAATCGGAAATCCGACCAGAATAGGCTGCCGGTCCAATACTTCTGAAGCGAAGCATATTTAACATGTGATCTGTTAGCTCAAATTGCTTAACCGATTCTTTCGTTTTTTTCCGATTTCGTTGTGCATTCAATTGCAAACTGGGTACCATAAATAATAGGGCAAGGATGCTTGCAATCATCCATCCTTTGTTACTTGTTTTAGGCATGATTTTAGGTTTATGTTAATTATTTTGATTATGTGTGGGCTAAAATTAAACATTTTTTTTAAGTCTATCATCAGCTTTGCTATCATTTGCCACAAAGTCAAATTAATTATGCATATCTCTTAACTATAAACCTGCCCACTGCTTGCAATCAGCGCAAAAAAAATCAGGCCCGATCAAAAGACCGAACCTGATTTTAGTAATGCTATTCTAAGCCTTTTAATATAAACTAATCTGACGTGTTTTCCTGATGAGCATTTCAGGCTTATTTTCATATAAACTTACCAATCCCGTTGATGTTATATTTCTGTTTGTAAAGTAGCTTATCGGATCTCTACTAAATCTTCTTGCATCTCTGGCCTCCAATATTATAGTAAAATCTTGATAAGGATAAGGGCCTCCGATGTATAAAAAATATTCATTGCTTTCTACAGAATACCAAACTTCTGAAATTCGACCATAAATGCGGGCTATATCACCAATATAATTGTAGGCATCATAGGCCGAAACGGTGTGAATTCGGTAACCATAAGGATAATACCAAAGGTTAAATTCCGGATACCAGCTTCTGTATGTTCGATACATAGATGCATCCCATATAATATCTAATAATCGAGGAATTATATAAGGTTTATGCGTTCTTCGGTAATCGATACTTTGATAGTTATAATGTATTTTTGGGGCTACTCTATTCACTCTGTGGGGTTTGTTTATAACAAAATTTCTGCGTGCTGCGGCATCTCTTTCAGATGTTCTAGGCTTATACGCACGGTTGGAAACGGAGTGCGTATTGTAATTCCGGGGAGCATTTACAACACTTGAGGTATTGCTTCTCGAGCTACTTTTAGCAGAAACAGCCCGCTGAGCTGCTGATGATGTTGTTCTTGTATTGCTTCGTGTTGCAGTGCTGCGATTGGTCGTACTTCTTGCCTGCGTGTTATTGATTGTATTACTTCTATTCGTAGTGCTCCTATTTACAGTTGTTCTGCCGGTATTCGATTTTTTATCGGCTTGATAAATTCTTGGACTACTTGCCGATCGGTTTGCTGAGCGCGTTGCCGATGCTTTTGAAGGATTTGAAGGTTTAACACTATGGGTTCTGCTGCTTCGCGATGAAGTTGATTTTGATGCAGAAGGAGTTCTTATCGTCTTTGTTTTGGCAGGCCGCTCACTCCTTTTAGCCGAGCTGCTGCTTGTTGTTTTCCTCTCTTTTGTTCTTTTCGATTTTTCTACAGTTTGAGCTTCTATTGAAAAGGCGAAAAATAAAAGGGCTAGTATTATGCTTATCTTTTTCATGACTTTAATTTTTAGTTAATCATTTTTATATACCTATTCAAAATCTTTGCCAAAAACACAACTATTTTAATTTTTTAGAACTTAAAAAATATGAATGCCTGATATTCTGTAATTTAAGCGCGAATAAAAAATGCAAACAGAATGATGCAATGTTTACGCTTAGGCCTTTTAAAAAGAAAGTACAGCAAGCAAAAGGAATAAAAACAAATACATTTTATATCTTAGCTCGCCAGAGCGATACCCTAAAATATTGCTTTTTAAAACAAAAAAAAGATGAAATTATTAAGCCATTTCGATACCGTAAAGGAATACTTTTCGCCTAAAATAATTGGAGAAGTAAATGATGTTTATGTAAAAATTGCAAAGATAAAAGGCGACGATATTCCGTTGCATAATCACCAAAACGAAGATGAGATGTTTTATATTTTAGATGGAAGTTTGCTCTTTGAAATTGAAGGCAAGGACCCTTTTATTATGAAGCAAGGCGATCTTTTTATTGTAAAAAAAGGAATTTACCATCGTATTTCTTCAAAAGAAGAATGCAAGATTATGCTTATTGAAAACAAAACAACGGCGCATACAGGTGATATTCAAGCACCTATAACAAAATCTATCGAACAACAAAAACAATAAAATACAACCCCAAAAATTTAATAACCGTTAATACCCTGTATATCTGAGTATTATAATTTTTTTATTAAAA
>JAFGHU010000079.1 GCA_016929955.1 Bacteroidales bacterium
ATGCTGATGCCGTAGTTTTCACCAAAGAAAATTTCGAAACCTTTCCTAACTTGCTATACAGCGATTTAAGTTTCAAAAGATCAAGACAGATTAGCGATGTAAATCCGCAGCAAAAAGAATACAATTGGGGGACTGCAGAATTGGTGAGCTGGACTTCTTTGGATGGTAAGACATTGGAAGGCACTTTACATAAACCTGCCGATTTTGAT
Source organism: Bacteroidales bacterium (assembly GCA_016929955.1). Taxonomy (GTDB): domain Bacteria; phylum Bacteroidota; class Bacteroidia; order Bacteroidales; family UBA12170; genus UBA12170. The sequence continues at coordinate 210 of JAFGHU010000079.1, forward strand.
CCTTCGAAAAAATACCCGATGATTGTGAATTTTTACGAAAAGAATTCGCAGGGCTTATATAACTATCGCATGCCCGAGCCTCATCGCTCAACCATTGATTATCATTATTATACAAGCAACGGCTATGTGGTTTTTAATCCTGATATTTATTATAAAACAGGTTATCCCGGCGAAGATGCATTTAATTGTGTTATGCCGGGCGTAACGGCAATGATTGAAAAAGGGTTTATCGACGAAAAGCATATTGGAGCCCAAGGACATAGTTGGGGTGGATATCAAGTGGCCTATCTGGCAACCAGAACCAATCTATTTGCAGCTATTGAATCTGGTGCTCCTGTAGTCAATATGTTTAGCGCTTATGGAGGAATAAGATGGGGCTCCGGAATGAATCGCTCTTTTCAATACGAACACACGCAGAGTCGCATAGGAAAATCCATTTGGGAATCGCCTTTACGTTATTTGGAGAACTCTCCCCTATTTACCATGGATAAAGTACAAACCCCGATTCTGATTATGCATAACGACGACGATGGAGCGGTGCCTTGGTATCAGGGAATTGAGTATTTTATTGCCTTACGGCGATTGGGAAAACCGGCTTGGTTACTCAACTACAACGAAGCCGATCACTGGCCTCTAAAGATTAGAGATAAAAACGACTTTCAAATTCGTTTAGCCCAATTTTTCGATCATTATCTAAAAGGAAAACCTATGCCAAAGTGGATGAAAGAAGGTATTCCTGCCGTTGATAAAGGTATAGAAATGGGCTATGAATTAACTGAATAATCGAGCTGGAAAATCTTTTTCGTTAAAATAGATATAGCCACCACAAATTGGCTATATCTATTTATCATTTCTGAAAAGTGGATTAAACAGCCCAGGATTGTATTATTTATAAACCCTAAAAAAACCACTTAAAAATAACTTTGTCTTTTAGTGCGTAAAACAACGGTAATAATCTACTAAAACTTAGCAGCATCCGAAATAAATTCTTATTTTTGAATAGAATACAAAGCAACATTAATGAATGAACATCTAGAATGAAAGACCAATCGCTTTTAAATATTCTACGCTATTTGCACGATAAACGCGGTTTTGATTTCAACGGAAACCATACCTTAATGCTAACGCGAAGACTTCAAAAACGCCTACAAGCCACCGAAGTAAAAAACGGCCACGAATACCTGCACTATTTAAAAGATTATCCAAAAGAGCTTGATCATTTGATTGATGTATTTACCATTAATGTTAGTCGTTTTTTTAGGAATTCTATTGTTTTCGAATGCATAAATAAAATGGTACTTCCCGAATTGATTTTGGGTAAGTTAAGAAAAAAAGAGTTTAGTTTAAGAATTTGGTCGGCAGGTTGCGCCACAGGCGAAGAACCCTATTCTATGGCGATTCTTTTAAAAGAAAGACTAAAGAAACAAGAATACGCAGCGATTAAACCAAGCATTTTCGCTACAGATATCGATCAATTGGCGCTGGCTAAAGCAGCTGAAGGCATTTACAATTTCGACAGTATAAAAAATGTTAAGTTTGGAATTTTAGAGCGCTATTTTACAAAAACAGAACAAAGCTTTCAGGTTTCGCCCGAGATTAAAGAGATGGTTCAATTTACTTTTTTCGATTTATTGGATAAAAATCGATTAAGTCCGCCCAACAGTATTTATGGCGATTTTGATATCATCATATGCAGAAATGTCTTGCTTTACTTTGATGCCGCTTATCAAAAAATGATATTTGATAAGCTTTACCGTTCATTGAAAATGAATGGATACCTTATTCTTGGCGAAGCGGAGCTTCCTGATTCTAGCACAAAAAAGCAGTATAAAAAAATAAATTCTTGCAGTAAAATATACCAAAAAATCGGCTAATTTAAATGTTTATTTAATTATAAATCAACAGTATAAATAAGACTATGAAAAATTTTAAGTTTTCAAGCATAAGGACTAACCTCACTTTTTGGTTTTTAATTTTATCATTGTTGCCCTTAATTGTAGCTATGTTTATTTCTTTTAGCGTAAGTTCAAATGCATTTGAAGAAAGGAGCTATAATAAATTAATAACCATTCGCGATTTGCGTGTAGAGCAAGTCAATACCTGGTTAGACGAGCGTATAGGAGATCTTAAAATATTTGCACAAAATACAGACGCCAAACTTTTGGTCGATGCTATTACAAAACCCGACACCGATTTAACAAATAAAACAGAAGAACAAGCCGTTCGGAATATTTTATACAATTATCAAAAAGCATATCAGGTTTATGAAGAAATCTATATCATAAATTCGCAAACCGGTGAAGTCGATATTTCGACCAATCAATCCAATGAAGGTCTCGATAAAAAAGGGGAGCCTATTTATACAGAAGCTATTCGATTGGATAGAGTTTATATCAGCCCTATCCATTATTCCTCAGAAACAGGCAAAAATATACTTACTTTATCAGCTCCGCTCTATGACGATTGGAACATGAACTCAAAAGTAATAGGTGTGCTGGTGGCCAATATCGATTTGTCGATGTCGCTCTACCCTTTATTACTAAATACCACCGGACTTGGCGAAACCGGCGAAGCTTTAATTGTAGATAAAGATGTGGTGGCACTCAACGAACTTCGTAACTATCAGTATGCTACATTACAACTAAAAATTAAAGCAGAACCCGCACTTTATGCATCGCAAGGAAAAACCGGAATTATAAAAAGTGTAGATTATAGGGGCGAGCCTGTTTTAGCTGCTTATACCTATTTTCCTAGAACTGGATGGGGTTTTGTATGCAAAGAAGATTTAAGCGAACTTGATCAGCCATTTAAAGCCTTGCAAAATCAACTGGCTTTGCTTTTTATTTTATCCGTTTTTATTATCATTGGTATTGTATATTTCGTGAGCAAATCGATATCTTCTCCAATTTTAAGTATGAATCGCGTTGCACAGAAAATCAGCACCGGCGATTTTTCTGTACGAAATACGATCAGCTCGACCGATGAGTTGGGATTGCTGGCTCATTCCTTTAACAAAATGGCAGCTATTACGGAGTCGAAATTAAAAGTACAGCAAGGTGTTGTTGATATCTCAGAAACCATGATTGGTAAAACTGATCTGAACGAATTTGGCACATCATTACTCAAGCTTTTAATGCAGGTCAGCGATGCTCATATGAGCACTTTTTATATTTTAAATGAGGAGAATACGGCATTTATTCCGTTTGCTTCCGTTGGAGCTAACAAGGATATGTTAAAAGCTTTCGATTCAGAACATCCTGAAGGCGAATTTGGCAATGCCCTCTCAAACAAAAGCATAGTTCATTTAAAAAATATTCCGTCGAATACGATATTTAACTATAAAACTGTTGCCGGAGATGTTATACCACACGAAATAATTACAATTCCCATCCTTGTCGAAGATGTTGTTGTAGCGTTCATCTCATTAGTTCATATCAAAAAATTTAGTAAAGAATCCATCGAAATTCTAAAACAATCGTGGATAAATATTAACACCTCCTACTCGAATATAGTAACCCATAAGCGAACCTTGATTTTAGCAGATCATCTTTCCGAAATAAACGAACAGCTCGAAGTTCAGGCAGAAGAATTACAAGAACAATCGGAAGAATTGCAAAACCAGGCTTATGTCCTACAGCATAATTCAGAAGAATTGCAAGCACAGAATTTAGAATTAGACAAGCAAAGAAAACATGTAGAAGCAGCCAATAAACTCAAAAGTGAGTTTTTATCGAATATGAGTCACGAATTACGTACACCTTTGAATTCGATTATGGCCTTATCGCGCGTTTTAATCATGCAAGCTAAAGACAAACTGAATGAGGATGAAAATAACTACCTGGAAATTGTAGAACGCAATGGCAAAAGATTACTGGCCTTAATTAACGATATCCTGGATTTATCAAAAATTGAAGCCGGCAAAATGGAAATGATTCCGAATGCCGTAAGCTTAAGCTCTTTTCTGAATATACTCCTAGAAAATATGTCGTCGCTTGCCGAAGAAAAAGGCTTGGCAATGAATTTAAGCATTGATGGTGACCTGCCTCACATAGAGTCAGATGAAATGCGACTGCATCAGGTTTTTACAAATATTATCGGAAATGCAATAAAATTTACAAAAAAGGGAAGTGTAGATATTTCGGCTCATGCGAATTCAGAATCAGTCATTATTCAAGTAAAAGACAGTGGAATAGGAATTTCCAAAGAAAACCTGCCTTTTATCTTTGACGAGTTCAGACAAGCAGATGGTACAACAGCACGCGAGTACGAAGGAACCGGACTCGGTTTGGCCATCGCAAAAAAAATAATCGATATTCTGGGCGGCAAAATCGAGGTTGAAAGCGAACCGGGCATTGGAACAACATTTTCTATTCAACTGCCCATTAAATGGTCCAAAAAACCCGAAGCTATTGTTCTTGAATCGTTGACTACAGAACCGGTCATCGCTGAGAAATTAATACTTTTGGTTGATGAGGATATAAATTCGGTAGAAAGCTTAACAGAATTCCTTAAGGATGCAGGCTATAAAACCGTTCATTCTAAATCGATAAAAGAAGCCATTGACCTGGCTGAACAAAATCAACCCTTTGCCTTGATTATTGATATTTCGCTTGAAAACAGACAGGGCTTTAGGCTGTTAGAAGCGCTTAGTAAAAACACAAAAACACAAGATTTACCCGTAATCATTTTTACTTCTGAAGAATTAACTGAGGATGAGAAATTTAAACTAAGCACTAATGTTTCAGCATTTATCAAGAAAGAGAAAACCAATTTGGCCTATACTTTTGAAGAGTTTTCGTGGCTGTTTGAAGAAATAGAAAAAACACATAGCAACAATCATAAGCACAAGAGAAAAGCAAAAAAACGACTTCTGATTGTAGAAGATAATCAAGAAGCAATCGTGCAAATAAAATCTGTTTTAGAAAAGGAACACTATACAGTAGATGTGGCAACCGGAGGAAAAGAAGCGCTTGAATACATCAATCATACCATTCCGGATGGCATTATCCTCGACTTAATGATGCCAGAAATTGACGGTTTTGAAGTTTTGGAAAAACTGCGCGGAACTGAAAAATCAAAAAAGATTCCGGTATTAATTTTAACTGCAAAAGATTTAACCCGTGAGGATTTAACACGATTGAGCAATAACAATATTCAACAACTAATCCACAAAGGAGATATCGATATCAAAGGTTTGCTTTTAAAAGTGAGCTTGATGTTGGAAAATGGAACAACGCAGAACAATTTTCAGCCTCCTATTCGAGAAAAAAGTACGAAATCGAAAAACAGCGGCTTAAGTACAAATAAGGGTTTAAAGCATATTTTAATTGTGGAAGATAACCCCGATAATATGACAACGATAAAGGCTATTTTAAAAGACAAATATAGCATTTCAGAAGCTTTAGATGGTGAAATGGGCTTATTGGTTGCAGATAAACTAAAGCCAGATCTTATTATCCTTGATATTTCACTCCCAAAATTAACCGGCGACGAAATCATTAAACGACTTAAAACAAACAAAGACACTGGATCTATTCCGGTGCTGGCCGTTACTGCGCAAGCCATGAAAGGAGATAAAGAAAATTTCCTTCAAATGGGTTTTGATGGCTATGTTCCTAAACCGATTAATGATGAATTATTGTTAAACGAAATTAGTATGCTGTTGAATAGGAAATAGAGCATTAATTGGTAAATTGGCTGACCTAATAATCGAATTAAAATGATTAGCAGAAAATCATTATCTTGTCCTTTTTTGAGGAGCAATGATTGTAAGTTGAATGACCCAAAATAACGAAATGTTATGAAGAAAATACTTGCCATAGACGATAAAGAAGACAATCTAACCACAATAAAGGCAGTTCTTAAAAGTCAAATGCCCGATTGCACCGTTTTAACAGCATTATCTGGAATAGATGGTGTTGAGCTGGCTAAAACCGAACAACCGGATATCATTTTATTGGATATTATTATGCCAATAATCGATGGTTACGAAACCTGCAAAAGACTCAAAACCTACGAATTAACAAAACATATTCCGGTAATTATGCTCACCGCAATCAAAACCGATATGCAAAGTCGTGTAAAAGCTTTGGATTTAGGTGCTGATGCATTCTTATCAAAACCAATAGACGCTGTAGAGCTTATTGCTCAAATAAAAGTTATGCTTCGTATCAAAAGTGCCGAGGATAAGTTACGTGCAGAAAAAGACCTATTGGAAGTTATTGTTTTTGATCGAACTAAATCATTAAAAGAAAGCGAACAAAAATACAAAACACTCTATGAATTTGCGCCCATTCCCTATCAATCCCTTAATGAAGATGGAACTATAGCCGACATTAACCCTGCCTGGCTAAGTTTACTGGGATACGAAAGAGAAGATGTTATCGGTCAGCTTTACGAAGATTTTATTCACCCTGAAGATAAACCTGTTTTGCGTAAGAATTTTCCGGTTCTTGTAAAAAGCGGGTTTGTGCACGAAGTTCCCTTTCGATTAAGGCATAAAAAGGGCCATTTTCTCGACATATCGCTTGAAGGCCGAAGTGGTTATAATCCGGATGGCTCATTCAAAAACACCTATTGTATATTTCAGGACATCACCGAACGAAAAAAAGCAGAAAGAAAACTAAAAGAAAGTGAGGAATTTAAAAACCGATTAATCGATAGCAGTTACGATTGCATAAAAGTATTGGATACCAATGGGGTTTTAAAATCGATGAGTGCCGGCGGTCAAAAATTATTGGAAATAGAAGATATTTCAAAATACATCAATAAATCGTGGGTAGAATTTTGGAGCGGAGATGATAATGGAGCTGCTTTAGAGGCTATAAATAAAGCAAAAAAAGGCGAGATAGGAGAATTTAGAGGGTTTTGCAAAACAGAAAAGGGCAGCCCAAAATGGTGGGATGTTATTGTTACACCTATCAACGACGAAAAAGGAAAGCTGAACAGTCTTTTGGCCATTTCGCGCGATGTTACAAAACAAAAGCAAGACCAGGAAAAGATAAGAAAAAGCGAAGAACGTTATAAAAACTTTATCTCACAGGTTTCTGAAGGTGTTTTTCGGATAGAGCTAAGCCAACCTATGCCCACCACCTTAGCTGTTGAGGAACAGATCGAGTTTATGCACGATCATCTTATTCTTGCAGAATGTAATCAAACCTATTTACACATGTTTGGCTTTACTAAACAAGAAGAAATTATAGGTAAAAACCCATTTGATATAATCGGCGGAATCGCTCATGCTGACTATAGAAAATGGCTTCGCGGTTTTATTACTTCAGGTTACCGATCAGAAAATATGGAGACTACCGAGCAGTCTCAAAATGGCGAATTAAAATATTTTAG
>JAFGHU010000008.1 GCA_016929955.1 Bacteroidales bacterium
GGGATTCCTCCAAAGGAGTGCCTTCGGTAGAACCCTGAGTTCGATTGCACGAAAACCTAAAATAAAAAAGCGGAGAGACAGGGATTCGAACCCTGGGCCCGATTGCTCGAGCAACGGTTTTCGAGACCGCCCCATTCGACCGCTCTGGCATCTCTCCGGGGCTGCAAAAATAACAAAATTACGATTGCTTTAATTAGATTTTTTGATAAAAAATTGCCACTTCCAAAGGAATGCCTATGGCATGATACACGAATAAAACACGCACCTACATATTGTTAATCCATTCGTGCATTAGTGGCTTAAAAAATTTAAAGTATTTAGAAGTTTGTAGGTTTTTTAATTAGATTTCCCTTTTAAAATAATCGCGTTTCACCTTTTTTTACCAATAAAACTCATCCCTCTCTCTGTCATAGCCGTAATACTTAATGAAGGATTTACACCTGGATTTGCCGATATAGCCGAACCATCAAAAACATACATGTTTTCATAGCCAAAAACATGATGTTCTGTATCAATAACCCCTTCTTTTGCATCTTTTCCTATGCAAGCTCCTCCTAATATATGTGCTGTAGAAGGCGTTCCTAAAATAGTTTCTGTAAATAAAACGGCTGGTTTTCCATTGATGATTTCTCCAAATTTACGCGCAACGGCATGGGCTTCAGGAATAAATGGTGTTGGTGCTTTCCCGCTTGATAGTCGCGACTTATAGCCAAATAACCAATGCGATTTTAGTTTGAGTGTGCTATCCAAATGTTGCATAAAAAGCAAGACGGTCGATCGCTTTGCGAAATCATCAACAAAATAAATTTTCTTCCATTTTAAAGGTGTTTTAAACAAATCAACAAACATTTTACCAACACGTTTGAAAAAATTCGTTTCCAAAATTAAAGGTGTGATTCCCAATCGCCAAAAGCCGGAGCCTTCACCATAACGTACGGGTTCCAAATGACTATTTTCATCAAGTTCTAAGATAGAACCAATGGCAATGCCTTTTGAGAGGTTTTTATCTTTATCGTGAGTAATATCAAAAATCAAAGCTTCATTGTTTGTGCGTATCATTTCGCCCACTTTCGGACTTAAATTGGGTAAGCTTTTTTTCTTAAGTTTTAAAAGGAGAGGAATAGTCCCCAACACCCCGCCTGCAAAAATTACAGATTGCGTAGTTAATGTTTTGCTTCGACCGAAAGAGCGTGTGGAAGGTTTGAATTTAATTTGATATCCTTTGCTTGTATCATCAGCCGATATGGGAACAACATCGAGCACTTCATGTTCTGCAATTACTTCAACACCAAGCTGTTCTGCCAAATACAAATAGTTTTTATCCAAGGAGTTTTTGGCGTTGTGTCGACAACCGGTCATACACGCCCCACAAAAGATGCAACCTGTACGTTCGGGACCTTTGCCATTAAAAAAGGGATCGGGAACAGTTTTTTCGGGTTCACCAAAAAATACGGAGACCTTAGTGGGTTCAAAGTGTTTTTCTTTGCCTAATTTTTTGGACAAAGCTTCTAATGCGAAATCGCTTTCGTCCAGTTTTGGATTGACTGCTGCACCTAACATTTCCCACGCTTTAACGTAGTGAGGAGCAAGTTCTTTTTCCCAATCTTTAAGTTTTGCCCACGAACCTGTTTTGTAAAAAGTTGTCTTCGGTTTTGGTAGCGTATTTGCATAAACTAAAGAGCCACCGCCAACGCCAACACCACTCAGCACACTAGCATGACGCAGGAAAGTAAGTTTTTGGATGCCATACATGCCAAGCTGAGGTAACCAAAGCCATTTACGTAAATTCCAATTGGTTTTAGCAAAATCGTCACCTTCAAAACGTTTCCCTTTTTCAATAACAACGACTTTATAGCCTTTTTCGGCTAATCGTAGTGCGGAAACTGAGCCTCCAAATCCGGAGCCAATGATAACATAATCGTAATTGTGTGTCATAATGTAAAGGTAAACAAGAATTTGAAATTAGAGCAGTGATTTATTTCCCTTTTATAATTTCCTGATAGTCTTTTGTTTTTGGTAGCTCGTTAAAATTGGCTGATAGTTTTGCCGGTGGTGCTTTTAATTTTCTTTGGGTCATATCTATCCAAGCCCCTTCAACGGTAATGATAGCTGAGAGTTTTCCATTGCTTTTATAAATATGATGAACCATTTTCCAGCGGTCACCATCATTCGAAAGGCCTGCAATTTGAATATCCACTTTGATTTTTTCTCCCATTCTGATTTCTGAAAGAAATACGGTTTCTTCTTTAAAAAGCACAGGCCCTAATTGAAGTTTTTCCATTTCTTCCAAACTTAGTCCATTATCAACCATAAAAGAAACACGCACCTGCGCAGCATAATCGTTGTAAGCGGTATGGCGCATATGTCGATTTGGATCCATATCGGCCCATATTACTTCGAAGTTTTTACTGTAATTATTCATTGTTTTAATCGGTTTTTGGTTCGTAAAATTAAGCCCAATTTTTCGACTCTCTAAATTGGAAAGTCAGTTTCAAAAAAAATACGCGCAGGAATAAGTTCCCGGGCGTATTTATAAATTTTGCTCTAGGTCATTTAGAACAAGGGAAAAATGATTTAATGATTATGACCTTCGTGACCCTTTTCCTGCATTGTGGATTCGACAGCCAAAGCTTTCAAATCCATTCCACACTCAGGACATTTCCCCATTTCAGCATAAGTTTTATCTCCTTCACATTTCATTGGGCATTGATAAACTTCCATAGCCATTTGCTGTGTTGAATCCGCATTTAATGCTTTAAGATCCATACCACACTCGGGGCATTTACCCATTTCAGCATAGGTTTTATCACCTTCACATTTCATAGGACATTGGTATTCAACAGTCGCCATTTTATCGGTGGCTTCTGTAGCTTCCGTAGCATCAGCGTTTTCTGTTGCTTTAGGTGTGTTTTTGCAAGCTGTAAATGTTACAGCTGCGATTGCCATAAAGGCAAAAGAGAAAATTAAAACTGATTTTTTCATAACTTAAAATTTATAGTGAATAATTGGATTGATTAATAGTTCATTCGTTCATATAAACAGCAAGCCGGTAATTTTGCATAAACCGAATCATTTGCCTTGAATTTTTCCGTATCGTGTCCTACTTTGGCAATTGCTTTTTGAACTTCGTCAGACGATGTTTGATTTTTATCAAAGCTCAAATGCAGCATCTTTTTTTCGATAGACCATTCGGCTGATTGTACGCCTCTTACAGATTTAGCTGCTTTTTCTATCCGATCCTTACACATTTCGCAATTACCGGCCACTTTAATCATTTGGTGTTCGATAGGTGATGCTTTTGTCGATTCTGATTTCATATCCATACCTACCATGCTGCCTGATGAAACGTTTTCTCCGTCAGGATTCATCATACTCTGCAATCCCTGCAATTGCGATGCCGCATCAATTTTAAATACACCATTAACCGCTATTTCTTCGCCAAGGGCTAATCCCTCTTCCACGATATAGAAAGCTCCGGCATCAGGGCCAAGAACAATTTCTCTGTACCGAAATGAAGGGCTTTGTCGATTTGGCACTTTTACATAGACTACAGATCGTTTCCCAGTCCACAAAACAGCCGACTTAGGAATAAGCATTTGCTCGCTTCCTCCATCAATTTTCGAATTTAGCTTGCCTGCTATAAACATTTCGGGTTTCAATTTATGGTCGGAATTATTTACTTCTACGCGAATGCTTGTAACTCTTGTTTGAGCGTTGATAAACGGATCGATAAAAGTAACAGGAGATGAAAATTCGGCTCCGGGTAATGATTGAATAGTAAATTCAATTTTATCACCGGTTTTAATCCATGGCAAGTCGCTTTCGTAGGCATCGAAAATAGCCCAAACTTTGTTTAAATCAATAACTTTGAATAAAGGATTCCCTTCTTTCATATAATCACCTATGGAGACATTACGCATAGAAACGGTGCCTGAAATTGGTGAAAGAATATCGAAATAAACTTGGGGTTCGCCTTTTTCTTCGATAGCGGAAATTTGATCATCCGATAAATCCCAAAGTTTTAATTTTGCCCTGGAAGCGATGTAGATGGAAGGTCGGCTTTCTTTAAAAGAAATAGCTTCGAGCAGTTCTTTTTGTGCTGTAAGCAATGCCGGAGAGTAAATGGTAGCTAATTTTTCGCCCTTTTTAACCTGTTGACCTGTAAAATTTACAAAAAGCTTCTCGATTCGGCCTCCAAATCGGGCGGTTATTAGCGCAATATTCCGTTCATCGGCTTGTACTTTACCTTGTAAGTAAAGGGTTTTTTTAGGCACTCCTTTACTAACAATCATCGTTTGGATTGAAGCCAATTTAGCTGCTGATTCGGATAAAACGATTTCATTTGGATTGCTTTCATCTTCGGTGGAAGTCACACTTGTGAGTGGAATTAGATCCATTCCACAAATAGGGCACAATCCGGGTTTGTCTTGCTTAATTTGAGGATGCATGGAGCAAGTCCACACTTGATTAGTTAATTCATCAATGTGCTGATGTGTTGATTCGAGTTGATGCACATCTTGGTTAGTATGCTGATTTGTTGATTTCCCAATAAAAAATCCAACAATCAATGCAGAAATCAATAAGATTAAAAAAAGCTTAAGATTTTCAGTAATTATTTTTATAATATTTTTCATAACTATTATTTCACATTATCACATTATCACATTATCACATTATCACATCATCACATCATTTTCCCATTAAATAATTGATAAAAGCAATTGCGGCTTGTTTATCGGCTCTGGCTTTTTCAAGCTCTAAGTTGAATTTTAAAATTTTTCGTTCCATGCGCAGAATTTCTTCGAAGTTTTTATTAGCGGTAGCATATTCTGTTTCCAATAATCGAACAGACTTTTGAGCCAGCTTGAGTTGAGAAGTGTAGAGTAAAGTTCTTCTGTTCGCATCTTGATAATCTTTCCAGCTCTTTTCGAAAAGCGTTTCAAGCATATTCGATTTGTCAATTTTCTGGTTTTCTTTGGCGGCAGCCTGATAAACGACTTCCTGAACCATCGCTTTGTATTTATTTCGATAAAGTGGAATAGAGATGCCTACCATCGGAAAGACAATGGCGTCGGTTCCTGCCAGCTTATTTTCGCCTTTACCTACTACGGTATAATCAAGTCCAATATTAAAACTAGGTTTTCCCATGGAGGAAGCAATATCTTGTTTGTAGTGCAAAGCAAGCTGTTGAAAATCGAGACTCAAAAGCTGATGATTCGATTGATTGATAGAATCGAGGGCCGCCTGTTTTGATAAAGGGAAGTCGTCGGTCCATAAAACCTCAGGAATTCTAACCTTTTCATTTGCATTGGTATTGAGCAGATTATTAAACATGACTTCCAAGGCCAACTGTTTGTCTTTGAGTAAAGCTAATTGATTTTCGAGTTCGCCAATTTCGATCTCAATTCTATATTCATCAACGGCAGAAACCAAACCGGCTTCAAATTTAATGTTTGCCAATTTTCGGAAACTTTCGAGAATATCAATATTTTCCAAGGTAATAGCAATCGCCTTTTGATTAAAATAAATAGTGAAATAACTTGCTTTTACTTCATTATACAGACTGGATTTAGCTTCTTCAAAAGCCTCAAATTTTGCTTTTGCACTTTGAATTGCTGCATTTTCTTTGGCTTTCAAAGTTCCTATCCATGGAAACATTTGAGAGGCAGTAAGCTTAAACTGCATGGGGCCATTTCTCGTTTCAACAGGTGAAATAAAATAGCCAAATGCAAGCACAGGATCAGGTAGGGCTTTTACCTGAGGCGCGATTTCGAGAGCAGCCATATACTCATTGAATTTGACTTTAATACCCGGATTATGTTCCGCAGCTGTTTGTAAATAGTTGTTTAAGTCTTCTTGAGCTGCTACCATGAAGGAAACCAGCAACAAGAAAATTCCGATTGTAATTTTAATTCTCTTCATGATTTAAGATTTTATTTGTTTTAATTCTTTTTTCACTTTTGCTTCTTGAATCATACTGTAAAGTACGGGCACAATAAACATGGTTAGCACTTCTATGGTCATTCCTCCAAATAAAGGAATCGCCATAGGAACCATAATATCAGATCCTTTTCCGGTTGATGTAAGTACCGGAATTAAGGCAATAATCGTTGTTGCAGTAGTCATAATTGCGGGTCGTACTCTTTTTGAGCCGGCTTCCAGAACAAGCGCTCTAACTTCTTTAACCGATTTTGGTTTCTTCTTGTCTTGCAATTGCATAATGTAAGTACTAATCAAAACTCCATCATCTGTAGCAACTCCAAAGAGGGCAATAAATCCAACCCAAACGGCTACGGAGAGGTTAATCGTTCGCACTTGAAACAAATCGCGGAGATGAATTCCGGCCATAGTTCCATCCAAAAACCACGGTTGACCATAAAGCCAAAGCATGATAAAACCACCGGATAAGGCTACTAAAATACCGGAGAAAATAAGTGAAGTTAATGAAATCGACCGAAATTGGAAATACAGTATCAAGAATATAATGAGCAGCGCAATAGGAACAACAATCGTCAATCTTTTTGTAGCTCTAATTTGATTTTCGTAATTGCCTGTAAAAACATAACTAACACCTGCAGGCAAAATAAATTCGCCCTTATCTATTTTATCCTTAAGATAAGCCTGTGCATTTTCAACCACGTCGACTTCTGCAAAACCTTCTTTTTTATCGAATATGACATAGCCAAGCAAAAACGTATTTTCGCTTTTAATCATTTGCGGTCCGCGTGTGTACTCAAAGTTTACCAATTCGCCTAAAGGAATTTGGGCACCGGTTGGCGTTGGAATTAGAATTTTTTTCAAGTCTTCGGGATTGTCTCTAAACTCACGCGCATAGCGAAGACGTACCGGAAATCTTTCTCTTCCTTCAACTGTTGTGCTTAATTGCATTCCTCCTACGGCGCTACTTAAAACGTTTTGTATATCCTTGATTGATAGTCCGAAACGAGCAATGGCTTCACGCTTTATTTCCATTTCTAAATAGGGTTTTCCAACCACCCGATCTGCAAAAACTGACATCCCGTTAACACCTTCAACTTGCTTTAACTGTTTTTCAATTTCAAATCCTACTTGTTCAATAGATTCCAAAGTTGGACCAAAAACTTTTATTCCCATTGGTGCGCGCATTCCGGTTTGAAGCATCACCAAGCGAGTTTGTATAGGCTGCAGTTTTGGAGCGGAAGTAAGTCCGGGGATTGAAGCTTGACTGATAATTTCATTCCAAATATCGTTTGGCGATTTTATTTTATCTCGCCATTGGCGGAAATACTCACCATTTTTATCGGTTATAAGCTTGTCTTTGTCTATACTTCTAAAACCTTCTTTATCAGGATTATATGTGCTTCCATCCTTTAAAACAAAGGCCTTATTTTTATCCACTTTAAAACGCATGCGATGCCCCGATTCGTTGAGCATGTATTCTGATTTATAATTGATCACATTTTCATACATAGAAGTAGGAGCAGGGTCGAGGGTTGAATTTACGCGTCCCCATTTACCAACAGCACTTTCCACTTCGGGAATAGCATTGATTTTTTTATCCAAGATGCGGATCACCTCAAGGTTTTCTTCAATACCGGAGTGCGGCATAGTTGTTGGCATTAAAAGAAAAGAGCCCTCATCGAGTGATGGCATAAATTCTTTTCCAATTCCGGGTAATGCTTTATCGAGACTTTGATAAAAACCGGTGTGTTGAATAAAATTGGGAACAAAGCCGAAGATCTTATTGAAGCCCAACCAAGTGCTTATACCAAAAACGATAATAAATAGGGGGAGGGATAAGAATTTCCATTTATTCGCTAATGCCCAGCCTAATATTTTCGGATAAAAAATAACCACCGAGGATAAGGCACCTAAAACGACTGACACTAAAGCGATTACAAATACAAAATTGGCAAAGAGCGTATTTTGAGCGCCTAGAGGCATCCACGCTTTTGTCAAGAAAAAGACAACGACAACAACGGTAATTAGAATGTTTACATAATTTGCCCATTTCTTTTTTGATGCTGTCCATTTGTCTTCAAAAAAGTTACTGAAACCGTAAGCAGATAAGGCTAACGCGATATAAAACCCTGTAAAAATGGAAATAGAAAGTCCGCTAATAAAGAGGATGAGGCCAAAAATTTTCTTGTATTTGTTTTTATCAAAACGAATAGAGAAGATGACATGAGCCAAGGTTGGTATAATAATTAAACCTATCAGCAAGGCCGAAAGCATAGTAAAAGTTTTAGTAAAAGCCAGAGGCTTAAAGAGTTTGCCTTCGGCAGCTTCCATAGCAAATACAGGAAGAAAACTAACTATGGTTGTTGCCAGAGCAGTTATAACGGCTCCGGCCACTTCAGTTGTGGCATCGTAAACAATATTGAGTAATCGTTTCCCCCGCGCACCAACATTTTGCACCATTTCGATATGCCGGATAATATTTTCGGTAAAAACAATTCCCACATCAACCATTACTCCAATAGCGATTGCAATACCTGAAAGAGCAACAATATTGGCATCAACACCAAATTGCCGCATGGTAATAAAAGTAATAAGTACACCAAGCGGCAACAAACTGGATATTAAAAATGAAGCTCTTAAATTGAAAACCAACACGATAACAACCAAAATACTAATCAGTAGTTCTAAGGAGATGGCTTCTTCCAATGTTCCTAGTGTTTCTTTTATCAAACCCGTACGGTCGTAAAAAGGAACTACGGTTACTTTTGAAACTGTTCCGTCATCAAGTGTTTTGCTAGGTAAACCCGGTGCTATTTCTGCAATTTTAGCTTTAACGTTTTCAATGGCTTCTAATGGATTTGCTCCATAGCGCGCAACAACAACGCCACCAACGGCTTCTGCTCCTCCTTTGTCTAATCCACCTCGACGCGTCGCCGGTCCAAAGTGTACTTTAGCTACATCCTTCAGTCGAATTGGTATGTTATTTTTAACGCTGACTACACTGGATTCAAGGTCGGCCAAAGTTTTTATATAGCCCTTAGCTCTGATTACGTATTCTACGCGATTAAATTCAAGTGTTCTTGCGCCAATATCTAAATTGCTATTTTTAACCGCGGCCATAATTTGCATCACATCCACGCCGTAAGCTTTCATAGCAACCGGATCGATATCCACTTGATATTCTTTTACAAAGCCACCAATGGATGCCACTTCTGCAACTCCTTTTGCAGCAGTTAAAGAATAGCGAACATAAAAGTCTTGAATTGTTCTTAATTCTTGAGGGTCCCAACCGCCGGTAGGATTTCCTTCTTTGTCTCTTCCTTCAAGCGTGTACCAATACACTTGACCAAGTGCAGTTGCGTCAGGGCCAAGAGCTGGAGAAACATCTGCAGGTAAAGTTCTGGCAGGAAGCGAATTTAATTTCTCTAAAATACGAGTTCTACTCCAGTAGAATTCCACATCCTCATCAAAAATGATATAAATGCTCGAAACTCCAAAAATGGAATTGCTTCGAATGGTTTTTACGCCGGGAATACCAAGCAGTGATGTGGTTAGTGGATAAGAAATTTGATCTTCAATATCCTGCGGAGACCTTCCCGGCCATTCGGTATAAACAATTTGTTGATTTTCTCCTATATCGGGGATGGCATCAACAGGCACAGGGTCTTTAGGTAAAAATCCGGTATCCCAACCGAAAGGTGAATTTATTATTCCCCAGCTAATGAAAACAGTTAAGACAAGAAAAGTGACGAGTTTATTCTCTAAGAAAAAACGTATGATTTTATTAAGCATAATGATTGATGATTTTACTAAATTAAAAATTGAAAACCGGCCTATTGGTTAAGCCATTACTTCAAAAAATAAGAAAGCATTAAATCATAATAAGTATACTTGCAACTTAGAAAGTACAGTTTGAATTTTTGGAGGAGGACCTTCCCAGGAATTAGCAGTGTAAAAACCTTCAGCAAGAACTTCATTAAACATAAGTTCAGCACCTGTAGGCAGAATAAGAATAGATGTATTGAAATCAAAAACGGTTGATACAATAGAAAAATCTTGCTCTAATTTAATTGTGATTGATTCATTATGGCAGCAGTTAGAGGACGTTTCGCAGCAATTGTCAGGAATAGAGTTAATGCTTACAGATTTCAGTGTATTTCCGCAATAATGTTTAGATATAGTCATACCGCTACTTCCTAATACGATTAGAACCGCGAATATGATATGCATAATTTTTTGTTGCATTTTTCTAAATCTTAATTGCAAAGTTAAGTCAATTAGATACTTACATTCGTATACAATTTTCAAAAAGACTTGCATAATTAACATGATCTGAAAAAGTCGAATAGATAATGATTACATTTTTAACTGCTCAAGTAATTTAGAATAATTCCATCGAGCTAGGAAAATGCAGTTGTTTCAGATATTTAAGGCAAGCTGTTTTTTAATAGTCGATTCCTTTTAGAAGTAGAATTATTTGCTTTTGGGAATTAACATTATATTTGGCAAAATTATTTTTGAAAATGATTAAAAAATATACGTCCATACTCTTTATTTTTCTAGCCGGAAGTATCTTTTTTGCTCATTCGATTATTCCTCACCACGATAATCAAAATTCGATATGTTTTTACAGTACCTGCGAAGCTGATGGTGAAAATCAGTCGAAAACAATTCCTGACTCTTCTGAAAATAAGGATGGCGCTGAGCGCTCAAGTGATGACTGTATACTGGCAAAAATCAATTTTATTACTGATAAACAGGAAAAAAATCATTTTGACCAATTTCACGAAAAAGCGTATTCTGCTAATGGGAACACTTTTCAGGTTTTATTAATAGAAGCACTTGTACTATCCAATAAAACGCTCTTATTTAGCCAACATTTCATTCCTTTTTTGGATTCGGAATATACTGCAGTTTGTATTACCACTTTCGGATTAAGAGCGCCTCCTTTAGCTTAAATTTTATTTTTCAGTGTATACTGTTAACGAATAGAGTCCTTGAATTAAAGGATTCAATTTTATAGCGTAGCATTTGCGCTATTCGACTTATACATAATTCGGAATATTAATTTTTAAGACTTTTTTATGATAGAAAATATCATTCATTTTTCGCTCAAGAATAAATTTATCGTTGGATTGTTTGTGGTGGCTTTAATTGGTTGGGGTTCTTACTCCCTAAGCACATTGCCCATAGATGCTATTCCCGATATTACAAATAATCAAGTCCAGGTTATCTCTATAGCACCTTCTTTAGCTGTGCAGGAAATAGAAAGTTTTATCACAGCGCCAATTGAAGTAGCCGTAGCCAATATTCCTGATATCGTTGAACTTCGGTCTATTTCGCGTTTAGGATTATCGCTCATAACGGTGGTATTTAAAGATGATGTTGATGTTTATTGGGCCAGACAACAATTATTAGAACGCCTAAAAGAAGCAGAAGAGGTAATTCCTGCTGGAATTGCTGAGATAAGCCTGGCGCCTATTTCATCGGGTTTGGGAGAAATATATCAATATCGGCTAGCTGTTGATAAAGGATTTGAAAAAAAATACGACCCTATGAAGCTGCGTACACTTCAGGATTGGGTTGTGCGCCGAGAAATGCTTGGCGTAGAAGGTGTTGCTGATATCAGCAGTTATGGAGGTTTTGTAAAGCAATATGAAATATCCATTAATCCTGAACGATTACGTGCTATGAATCTTTCATTAACTGCTATTTTTGATGTCCTTGAGAGTAACAACGAAAATACAGGAAGTGCCTATATCGATAAAAAGTCGACCGCTTATTTTATTCGTGGAATAGGCCTTGTTAAAACGATTGAGGATATCGAAAAGATTGTAGTTAAAAATAATACGGCTGGTATGCCGATTTTGATACGCGATGTTGCAACTGTAAAATACGGAAGTGCAACTAGATACGGCGCCCTGGTTATCGATACTACTGAAGCGGTTGGTGGCGTTGTGATGATGCTCAAAGGAGCCAATGCACATCAAGTCGTAAAAAATGTTGAGAAACGCATTGAATCTATTCAAAAATCCTTACCCAAAGGTGTGCATATCGAAGCTTTTTTAAATCGGTCGGATTTAGTCGATAGAGCCATAGGCACTGTTTCAGAAAATCTGATTTTAGGTGCTCTGATCGTTATTTTTGTTTTGGTTCTTTTGCTTGGAAACTTGCGCGCCGGATTGGTTGTTGCTTCGGTAATTCCTCTTTCTATGCTTTTTGCTATCTCCTTGATGAAGATTTTTGGTGTTACCGGAAACCTAATGAGTTTAGGTGCCATCGACTTCGGTTTAATTATCGACGGAGCTGTTATCATTGTCGAAAGTGTTGTCCATCATATGAGGAAAGGCAACTATTACCGGCAGGGAATCTACAAACTTTCGCAAAAACAGATGGATGACAATGTTTTTGATTCGGCAAAACGAATGATGAGCTCGGCTACTTTTGGACAAATAATAATTCTGATCGTTTATCTTCCAATTATGGCACTGGTAGGCATAGAAGGTAAAATGTTTCGTCCTATGGCTCAAGTTGTATCTTTCGCTTTACTAGGAGCAGCAATACTTTCGTTGACTTACGTGCCGATGGCTTCTGCTTTATTTTTAAGCAAGAAAACGGAATATAAGTCTAATTTTTCCGATAAGATAATGCATTTGTTTCAGCGCATTTTCGATCCCATTATTGCTTTTTCGCTCAAGTGGAAGCTATTGGTTTCGAGCTTATCGGTAGTGTTATTTTTCTATAGCTTGTTTGTTTTTAATAACTTGGGAGGTGAGTTTATTCCGCAACTTGAAGAAGGTGATTTAGCTGCCGGAGTAATTACTTTACAAGGAGGCTCGCTTTCAAATACAATTGAAGTCGTTAAAAAAGCGAATAAAATTTTGCTCGATAATTTTCCGGAGATTAAATATGCTGTTTGTAAAATAGGAGCGGGGGAGATTCCTACAGATCCTACACCAATGGAAACGGGCGATTATATCATTACACTCAAGCCAAAAAGCGAATGGACTTCGGCGAGCAAGCGTGAAGAACTGGTTGCAAAAATGGAGGAAAAACTAATTGTTTTAGCAGGCGTGAAATTTGAGTTTCAACAGCCTATTCAAATGCGATTTAATGAGTTGCTCTCGGGTTCAAAACAGGATATTGCAGTAAAAATATTTGGCGATGATTTGGATATTTTATCTGAAAAAGCGGCTGATGTTGAGCGTATCATCCAAGGAATTGAGGGAGTGGAAGATATTAATGTAGAAAAACTTACAGGTCTTCCTCAGGTTCAGGTTGAATATGATCGCGACCGCTTGGCGCAATATGGACTTTCTGTTGCAGAAGTGAATCGAATTTTAAGGGCAGCTTTTGCAGGAAGTCAGGCCGGCGTTGTTTACGATGGTGAAATGCGCTTTGGGTTAGTCGTGAGATTGGATAAAGATTATCGGGAAAATCTTGATGATGTGAAAAATTTATCGATTCTACTTGCTAACGGAGCACAAATTCCTTTAGAGCAAATTGCCAATATCGAAATTAAAGCCGGACCGGCTCAAGTTTCCAGAGAAAACACTAAACGTAGAATTACTATCGGTTTTAATGTTAGAAATAGGGATGTTCAAAGTGTGATTCAGGAAGTAACTAATAAAATAGATGCTTCCGTAACGTTACCGACCGGTTATTTTACGACCTATGGTGGTCAGTTTAAAAATCTTCAGGAAGCGAAAGAACGACTTGCTATTGCTGTTCCGGTAGCTTTAATCCTTATTTTTATTTTACTCTTTTTTACATTCAATTCCATAAAACAAAGTGTACTTATTTTTACGGCTGTTCCAATGGCTACGATTGGTGGTGTATTTGCCTTGTGGTTTCGCGATATGAATTTCTCAATCTCGGCAGGTGTAGGATTTATTGCTCTATTCGGTGTGGCAGTATTAAATGGGATTGTTCTGATTTCAGAATTTAATCGTTTAGAAAAAGAAGGTGTGAGTGATATTACAGAACGTGTATTGAAAGGATTGAAAACAAGGTTGCGCCCTGTTATTATGACCGCTGCAGTTGCTTCACTTGGATTTCTTCCTATGGCGCTTTCAACATCAGCTGGAGCTGAGGTTCAAAGACCTTTGGCAACTGTGGTTATTGGAGGTCTTCTTTCCGCAACGATTTTGACCTTGATCATTTTACCGATTTTTTATATTTTATTTTCATCCACAAAATTTCGATTCACATTGAAAAACAAAGCAGTCAAAATTGGATCATTAATTTTGCTGTTGTCTATGGGCTCTCTATTTAATAACGTGGCTAAAGCACAGCAACTTAATTTAAAACAAATCGTTCAAATGGCTTTGGATAGCAATCTGGCAGTAAAGTCATCCGCTTATTCAGTGCAAGTTCAAGAGGCTTTAAAAGGAGCAAGCTGGGATATCCCTAAAACAGCAATTGATATGGAATATGGTGAAATTAATTCCATAAAGAAGGACAATAGCCTAAGTATTTCACAATCATTTGCTTTTCCAACGGTTTATATCAACCAAAATAAACTAGCAGATGCCAATGTAAAGAGCAGCGAATGGGAGTTTAGAATTGCTCAGCTCCAAATTGCTACTCAGGTAAAACAGGTTTATTATCAGCTCGTTTATTTAAATTCTAAGCAGCAATTACTTGCCTATCAGGATAGTTTGTATTCGGGCTTTTTAAGAGCAGCAACTTTAAGAGCGAATTTGGGCGAAACAAATCGCCTGGAAATGATTACAGCGCGTTCGCAAAGTATGGAAGTGAAAAATCAATTGCAGGAAATTACAGCCGATCTGGATATTTATAATCATAAATTACAAACCCTTTTAAATACCAATTTGCTTATCATTAATGAATATCCTCAATTGACTCGAATACAATTCAATCCGATTGACGATAGTCTTTTTTTGACTAATAATCCATCGGCAAGCTTGATGAAACAAAGACTTGAAGTATCGCATATTGAAAAGAAACTTGAGCAGAGCCGGATGTTGCCTGATTTTACCATCGGTTATTTTAGTCAAACAATGATTCCGGAGGTTAGTGTAGCAGGTTCGGGAACAGATAATCGTTTCAATGGAATTCAAGCCGGAATTGAAATCCCTTTGTGGGCGAAGCCTTTTACGGCTAGAAATAGAGCTGCAAGTTTAAAGGAGGATGTTGCAAAAACAAGTACTGCTTATTATTTGACAACACTTGCGGGTAATTTTCGATCGCTAATGGGTGCCTATGAAAAATACAACACCAGCATTGAGTACTATGAAAAACAGGCGGTACCCGAAGCAAATATTATTATTAAACAAGCAAGTCTGGGTTACAAGGTTGGCGCCATTGATTATCTCGATTACATTACAAGTTTAACGCGGGCTTTAAGTATCAAGCAAAATTATCTTGATGTTTTAAATGACTACAATCAGACCATTATATCCATCGATTTTATTACAGGTAAACTATTTTAAATTAAGATTATGAAAAAAAATAAATTCATCTTATTCATTGTTTTCTTGGTGTTTACGAGCTCAATTATTTCGTGTACAGGAGGGAAAACTACGAATGTAGCAACTGAAGAAGAAATAATTCCGGAA
Organism: Bacteroidales bacterium; assembly: GCA_016929955.1. Classification (GTDB taxonomy): domain Bacteria; phylum Bacteroidota; class Bacteroidia; order Bacteroidales; family UBA12170; genus UBA12170. The sequence continues at coordinate 15,522 of JAFGHU010000008.1, forward strand.
GACATCGTTGAATTGCGTTTTGATCAAATTCAACTCATTGACATAGAATTAGGAAAAGTTGAAATGCTTCCCATGTCGGGAAAGCTAAAAGTAAACGGGATAATTACGGTAGAACCGCAAAATTATGCCACAGTCTGTATGCCTTTGGGCGGATTTGTAAAGAGCACATCCATTATGCCCGGTGATAAGGTAGAAAAAGGGCAAATATTGGCGCGACTTGAAAATCAGGAATTTGTAGATATTCAACAGAGTTATTTGGAAGCAAAAAATAAGTTTGAATATGCAGAAGCTGAGTTTAAGCGTCATACAGCGCTTTACCAAGAAGATGTTTATTCAAAAAGTAATCTCCAACAAGTTACAGCCGATTACAAAAACTTAAAAGCACAAGTAACTTCTTACCAACAGAAATTAGCATTGATAGGAATAGATCCAAAAAACCTAAACGAAGAGGACATCAGTCGATCGGTTGCAGTTGTTTCTCCTATCTCAGGATATGTAAAAGAGGTCAATATCAATATAGGTAAGTTTGTTTCGCCTTCAGATGTTTTGTTCGAAATAGTAAATAGCGACAAGTTGTTTTTGGAGTTAAGTATTTTCGAAAAAGAAGTGGATAAAGTAGCGCTTAATCAAGGTATTGAATTCTATATTAATAATGAGAAAGAAGCTCATAATGCACAGATTTATCGGACAGCAAAATCGATAAACAATGATAAATCGTATAAGGTATATGCCGCTGTTAATAGCAATTGTAATAAATTATTGCCCGGAATGTATGTCAATGCCTTTATTGCGACAACGCCAAAAATGGTAAGTACATTACCTTCAGAAACGATTGTTAGTTTTGATGATAAAGACTATATTTTTGTTTTTGATAAAAATAAAGAAGAAAATGGGCAGCCTTTTACGGAATACAGAATGATTGAAGTTCAAAAAGGATTAGTAAATGGTAAAAATACGGAAGTGATTTTACCTGAAGGATTTGATATACAATCCATTAAAGTTGTAATTAAAGGCGCCTACAACTTGCTTTCCGCTAAAAAAAATGCAGGGGAAATGAGTTGTTGATACATTTTGGCTAATATTTAAGAAATTAAAAGCAGATATTTCCTGAAATATCTGCTTCTTTGTAAAAAAATTAGAACTATGTACACCGCATTATTACATACACACTCAGGATTACGCTATTTGATTTTAGCGCTTTTACTTTTTACCATTTTAAAATCGATTATTGGATGGTTTCAGAAATCGAGTTATGGAAAACTCGATGATAAATTGGCTTTATTTACGATGATATCTATTCATATTCAATTGATTGCAGGAATTGCTTTGTATATTGTAAGTCCAAAAGTACATCTCACAGATATGTCTGCAACGATGAAAAATTCGCTTTTACGTTATTTTACTGTTGAGCATTTATTAATGATGCTTATCGTTGTGGCATTGGTAACTATTGGTCGTGTTGCCTCTAAAAAGAAAGTTTTGGATGTGCAGAAACATAAAACCGTTGCTATTTATTATGGAATTTCCTTAGTGTTGATTTTAGTCACTGTTTATGTTATGATGCCAAGCTAAGCTGCCATTTACCCATCGCCATACAATATTTTGATGAGTAGCATTGGCTCAGCTTTTTGTTTGTTGGTTTGAGGTAGATTAACTCGAGGGGCTATACTTTTTGCGTGTAAAAATTTGCTGCTTCCGAAAATCGTATTCAATAGTATTTGCGATCATTTCGGAACAAAGTAGGGCTGTATTTGTTTGAAAAAAGTATTTTATTCCGATTTTTGTTTCGAAAGCGAAAGAAAGCGCTTATTTTTACATCAAAAGCGATAAAATTGATCAAGCTAAAAACATATTTACTTCTTTTTTTGATACTTCCTTTACTTTTAAAAGCACAGGTAAAAGAGATTGGAACACCATTTATCAAAAATTATCCTCGCAAGGCTACTCAGGCAGGCCAGCAAAATTGGATGATCGATCAAGACAGTATCGGCATTATGTATTTTGCAAATAATGAAGGGCTATTAGAATTTAATGGATTTGATTGGTCAGTTAAACCCCTGCCTAATCATTCTAATGTGCGTAGTCTAAAAGTAATTAAAGACCGCGTTTTTGTCGGAGGATTTAACGAACTCGGCTATTTTAAACGAGATTTAACGGGAAGTATGCACTACTATAGTCTATTGGCTTTACTTCCTGAAGAGCAAAGAGATTTTGGCGATATTTGGAAAATACACCATGTTGGCGATAATATTATTTTTCAATCCTACGAATACATTATGTTTTTCAATGGAAAGGCATTTGATCGCATAATTCCTGCGCCTTCTTTATTTCATTTTTCTTACGCTGTTGCGGGTGAGCTTTATGTAAATGATCTGGCAAAAGGAATGTTTAGGGTTGCACCGGAACGACTGGATTTAATGCCGGGATTAGAACCTCTAAAAGGTAAGGAAATCTGGGGGATGATTACCTATAAAGATGGAATTTTATTTGCCACTGCTGATGATGGCTTGTTTTATTATAAAAACTATAAGCTCGAAGAATGGAAAACCGAAGCCTCTGATTATCTGAAAAAGAATCAGGTATACACTATGCTTCGCTTATCAAGTCACAATTTGGCGTTTGGAACTATTCAGCAAGGCTTGCTTATCTGCGATAATAACGGCAATATTATTAAAAAATTTAATCTCGATAATGGTCTTCAAAACAACACGGTTTTAAGTTTAAAACTCGATAATTTTTCCAATTTGTGGTTGGGTTTAGATAATGGGGTTGATTATATGCAGATTAATTCGCCTTTTAGCTATTTTGGGCAAGCCGATGGTTTGTCTGCTGGCTATACCAGCGCAAATTTTGACGATAAATTGTATTTAGGAACAAATCAAGGGGTTTTCTTCAAATCGTGGAATGCGCTTAGAAGTCAGGAAGGTAAATCCGCTTTTTCTATTATCGAATCTACCAGAGGTCAGGTTTGGAGTCTTTCGATAATCGATGGAAAATTGTTTTGCGGTCATAATAAAGGATTTTATCTGATCGAAAACAATAAAGCCATAAATATTTGCGATAAGCCTGGCGGCTGGATGTTAACTCAGGTGCCATCGCAACCTCATTTAATGATTGGAGGAACTTATACTGGCTTTGTTTTATTCGAGAAAGTTAATAATGAATGGCATTATAAAAGAGATATTGAAGGTTTTGACGAATCTGCCCGTGTTTTCGAATGGGAAAACACGAATACTTTATGGATGAGTCACGGATTAAAAGGCATTTATCGAATCCAATTTAGTCCTCAGTATGATTCCATTGTGGAATATCGACTTTTCGGAGAAACAGATGGCTTGCCCTCCAATTTTAATTTGGAAATAAACCAGTGGAATAAAAAAACAGTTATTTCAAGTCCTACAGGCCTATACTCCTTTAATCCTGCTGATGAGAGGTTTTATCTTGACAAAGAAAAAACGAGATTATTTGATGGGCTATTCCCACTTAAACTGATAGAAGATAAAGCAGAAAATATCTGGTTTTTTACCGATGCCAATCTGGGTGTTTTGCGAAAACAAGAAGATGGAAATTTTAGCTTGATTACAACACCATTTACGGCCATATCAAATAATTATATTAATGGTTTTCAGCATCTGAATGCTTTTGATGCTGAAAATATTATTTTTGGTAGTGATAATGGTTTTATACATTATAATCCAACAATTTCTAAAAAATACGATTACCCCTTTCAGGTTTTTATCAGTCAGGTAGGTTTTCTAAAAAATGATTCTACCTTATCGGATATATGTTTAATCAATTCGAACAACATATCTCGTCCGTTTAAGAATAAGGAAAATCATATTGTTTTTAATTTTGGTGCCAGTGACTATGAAAATTCGAATAACGTACAGTTTTCGGCCATTTTAGA
>JAFGHU010000080.1 GCA_016929955.1 Bacteroidales bacterium
TTTGAACAGGACAAAGCTATCTTTAAACGATGGGCCTGCCAACATTTAGGCCTGTGAATGAAACTTGTTTCATATAATAAAATAGTGACAAAAAAGATGTCGATTGATCGCTTTTAAACTAACTTTTGTTTTCAAATTCTTAGCGCTTGAATATTTTTTTATTGATATATATCAGTTTTTTTCGCCTATTTAATGCTCAATTATGTAATTTTGTTTAACCAATAGCAGAAAAGAATGAGCAAAGCCGATAGTCAACTTCACTGTTTAGATTGTGCTAATAAAGCGGAATGTTTTAAGCATTTAACAAAACAAGAGTTAGAAGAAGTAAGCAGTTCCAAGGTAAAAATTCATTATAATAAAGGCGAAATCATTCGAAAACAGGGAACTTTTGTTGCCAGCATTTTGTTCGTAAAAAAAGGATTTGCAAAAGTGTATAAGGAATTCGAGCATGCCGAAAATGTAAGCATAGTTGATTTTAGAAAACCGGGGCAATTGATTGGCCTTCCCGATTTGTTCAATGCTAATCTGGTTCAATATACCGTATCTGCATTAACCGATTGCGAAGTTTGTTCCATCGATATACGCTTGTTCGAAAAACTACTCAATAGCAATGGAAACTTTGCAGTTGGCGTTATTAAATCCATTAACAGTCAAACAAGCAATACAATCGATTTTCATATTCAAAACAATTACAAGCAATTGCATGGCCGGATAGCCCATGCCATTTTAAATCTCTCGAAACTTGTTTTTGAATCTGATAAATTTGAGGTTCCCTTTACCCGCCGCGATTTTGCGGAATTTACAAATATGAGCTCTATGAGCGTTGTACGAATATTAAAAGTATTTAAAAGCGACCAATTGATCGAGCTAAAAGAAGGATTAATTACCATACTCGACAAAGAAAAGCTTGAACAAATAAGCAGAGTTGGCTAACTATTTTATTATTCGCTTTTTAGCTGATAGTCAACTTAAGAAATAAATTCCTTTTCCAAAAATATTTTCAATTGATGTGCAGCTACCTGATGAATCATTCCCCCTCTTTTTGAGTAGGAAATAGAACCCGTTTCTTCAGACACGACCAAAGCCAAAGCATCGGTTTGTTCGGTAATTCCAACAGCGGCTCTATGCCTTAAACCCAAAACGGCTTCTATTCGTTTGCTTTTAGAAACAGGCAAGATGCATCGTGCTGCTACAATTTTATTGTCGCGTATTATAAGCGCTCCATCGTGTAAAGGACTGTTTTTAAAAAAAACAGTTTCAATTAAATCCGATGAAATATCCGATATAAACTTTTCGCCGGTATCTATCACTTGGCGTAAATCGTGTTTTTTACTTAATACGATAAGTGCACCGGTTTTTGTATCAGATAAATGTTTTACCGCCATAACCACTCTATCCACATCAAGTGTACTTTCAATTCTATTCATCTTTCCAAACAAAAAGCGAATCCTTTTAGGTAAAGTCTCTAAAAAGGCTGGAGAACCAAAAAAGAGCAGAAACTGACGTATTTCCGGTTGAAAAACAATCAATAAGGCAATAAATCCAACACCAATAAAAGCACCCAATATCTGACTCAATAAAATCATTTGAAGCGCCACTACCAATCGCCATATAAAGTAAATGCCTGCAATGCCGATAAACAGATTAATGGCTACTGTACCTCTTATTAATCGATAAATCTCATAAATCAATAAAGCGACCAGAAAAATATCCAGAACATCTAAAAATCCAATTTGAATAAAAGCTAAAGTAAATAAAAGCATGGGTCGATTTAAAATTGTTTATACTTCATAATTAACTGAATAGTTTCGTGTGCTTGCTGCGCATCGTGCACGCGAAGAATATTTGCTCCGTTTAGCAAAGCAATCGTATTAAGCACCGCAGTTCCGTTTAAGGCCTCTTGGGGATTGATATCCAGCAATTTAAAAATCATCGATTTCCGAGATAAGCCCACCAATAATGGCCTGTCAAATTGTTTAAATTGCGATAAATTATTCAGTAGTTGATAATTCTGATCGAGTGTTTTTCCAAATCCAAAACCCGGATCGAGCAGAATAGTTTGCACGCCAGCTTTTTCTAGGTGCGCCAATTGGTTTTCGAAAAAACCTTGAATGCTTGCAACAACATCTCCATTCACCGGATTTTGCTGCATATTTTCAGGCCGGCCTTTGATATGCATCAAAACATAAGCCATTTGGTTTTTAGCCACAACCTCAAACATTTTGCTATCAATGGTTCCTCCTGAAATATCATTAATTATTTCTACACCTAAATCAGCAGCTTTTTGGGCTGTAGCCGCATGGTAAGTATCAATAGAAAAAAGGAGTTCAGGATATTTTTCTTTAAGCAAACGCAATGGCCTTTCTAATATTTTCCACTCCTCATCAATACTTATAATTTTACTTCCCGGCTTGGTAGATGCCGCTCCAATATCCAAAATCGAAGCTCCACCTTTTATTAGTTCTTCAGCTTTTATTAGAAAAAAATCATTCTTAATATTTTGTCCGCCATCAAAAAAAGAATTGGCACTCAGGTTGATAATTCCCATAATTTTGGGTGCATTCAAATCCAAAATTTTTCCACGACAAGTGAGTATTCGATTTTCAGAAAAAGCTGTACTTTTACCCAACATTTGATGCAATTTAAGCGCAAAAATAAGAGATAATTATATATGACAAAAACTAAACAGCAATTCGAAGAAGCAATTGATAAATGCAGAACCCTTTTTTTAGCCAAAATGAAAGATTATGGAACAGCCTGGCGTATTCTTCGAACAAGCTCACTTACTGATCAAATCTATATTAAAGCTAACCGTATTCGATCCATCCAAATAAAAGGTCATTCAAAAGTTAATGAAGGTATAGCAGAAGAATTTATCGGCATTGTTAATTACGCCGTTATGGCTTTGATTCAGCTCGAACAAGGACTATCAGAGAAAGGCGAAGACCTCAGTTATAAAGAAATTGAAGCCTTATATAATAAGCACATTTATGCGACGCAAGCCTTGATGGAAAATAAAAATTACGATTATGACGAAGCCTGGCGAAATATGCGTATAAGTTCGCTCGATGATATTATTTTAATGAAATTGCTTCGCGTAAAAAGCATTGAAGACCAAGATGGTAAGATTGAAGTCTCCGAAGGACTCGAAGCCAATTATCAAGATATGATCAATTATGCGTTGTTTGCGCTCATAAAAATTGCCGAAGAAAAGAAGTAAATTGGCAATAAACCAATAAGAATCTGATGATTATGAAAATAAAAAAATACGCACAGCTAATTATCCGCTTTATTTTAGCGCTGGTTTTTTTATTTTCCGGTTTCGTTAAAGGTGTCGATCCGCTTGGCACAGCCTACAAAATAGAAGACTATTTTATTGCCTACGGAATGGACTGGGCATTGTCGCTTAGTTTAATTACCGCTTTTGGATTAATTGCCTTGGAATTTAGCTTGGGAATGATGCTGCTCTTAAATCTATTGCCAAAATTTACACGATGGGCGATGCTGTTCCTCCTGCTTTTTTTCACTTTTGTTACTTTATACGATGCATTTTATAATCCCGTTCCGGATTGTGGTTGTTTTGGTGATGCCTTTGTTATTTCGAATTGGCAAACTTTTTATAAAAACCTAATCCTCGATGGCTTACTCATTGGTCTATTCCTATCGCCACAAAAAAAAATAAACCTAAAAAAACACCTCTTGTTGAGTTTAACCATCTTTTTTCTTTTTCTAAGCTTTTCGTATTATAACCTTCAGCACTTGCCTTTAATCGATTTTAGATTCTGGAAAATTGGAACACAGGTGTATACTACGGATACGAATGCCCTCGAACTTTATGTTACTTATCAGCATAATACAACCGGCGAAAAGAAAGAATTTTTATCTCCAAATTATCCATACCAAGATGCCGAATGGAATGCAAACTGGACTTTTGTAAGTTCGCGACAATACAATCCAAATCAAGCAATGCAAAGCCTGATGATTTTTGATCAGGAAGGCTCGGATGTAACTTGCGAAGTGCTTGGTTTTCAAGGAAAGAGCTTATTGATAGTTTCGCACGATTTAGAGGGTATCAATAATAAAGAGGCTTCACGAATTAAAAACGTAATTCAGTTTGCAGAAAATGAAAACCTGCCCATAACACTTCTTACGGCGACGATCGGTAAGAAAATTACTGAATTTATCACTAAAAACAAGATCAATATTCCCCTCTTTTTAGCCGATGATATCGACCTGAAAACTATTATCAGAAGCAATCCCGGACTTATTTTACTCGAAAACGGAAAAGTAATAAAAAAATGGTCTTCGGTTGATATGCCAATTTCTTCAGATCAAATCTACAATTAAAATGGGATGGAAATTCGTGTTGAATAGAATTGGATACGGCTTATTGGTACTCTTTGGTGTAGCCAGTCTGGTCTTTTTTTTATTCACTGTTTTACCCGGCGATCCAGCTCGAATGATGCTCGGACAACGTGCCGATATCTCCTCCATAGAAGCCATCAATAAAGAACTTGGTCGCGATAAACCAATTGCAATGCAGTATTTGTTATTCCTGAACGATGCATCACCACTTGCCGTTTATCAAAGCAAACAAACAAAAAACACTTTTTATTACGATCAGTTAAAATATGGAAAAAAAATAGCCTTAAGTCCTCAAATACAAGGCTGGCAAATCGTTTTAAAAAAGCCCTATTTACGAAATTCTTACCAAAGCAAACAAAGCGTTGCTTCTATTTTGGCAATCGCTTTTCCTAAAACATTATTGCTAGCTGCAGTTTCAATGACTTTTGCCTTAATTGTAGGCATGTTTTTAGGCATTTTAAATGCCCTTGTTAACAAAGGCTGGTTCGACAAACTCTTGTTTGCCATTTCAACCCTGGGTATGTCGCTTCCTTCTTTTTTTGCAGCAATGATAATTGCCTGGCTTTTTGCTTTTGTGCTCAAAGAATATACCGGTTTAAATTTGTACGGTAGTTTGTATGAAGTGGATGACTTTGGCGAAGGTAAACATTTGGCCCTTAAAAATTTAATCCTGCCCGCATTTACATTGGGCATTCGCCCCCTCGCTATAATTATTGAACTGACAAAAAACGCCTTGGAGGAAACCTTAGTTGCTGATTATATTCGTACTGCACGTGCTAAAGGATTAAATACTTGGCAAATTATTTGGCGCCACGCTTTAAAAAACGCATTAAATCCAATTATAACAACTATTTCGGGTTGGTTTGCTTCTTTATTGGCCGGAGCCGTTTTTGTTGAGTATGTCTTTGATTGGAAAGGGATGGGATTGGTTATAGTTAATGCCATTGAAAAGTACGATTTCCCCGTTTTAATGGGCACCGTTTTGTTTATTGCCGGCCTTTTAGTGCTTGTCAATATTTTGGTTGATCTTTTATACCGTTTTATCGACCCGCGTGTGAAATATGAATAAGCCTCCTATGCAAAATAGAGCACAATAAAAGCGCGAAAAAAATAGTTTGATAAACAAAGCCATTCTTAGTGAAACTTTAGGCTTCTTTGCTTACCTTTGCATACGCTTTGTTTGATAAAAATTCATAGCGAGAACACTGATTTTCACAGTCTAGGCATTTGGTCATTCGTAATAAAGGAAATCAGTAAACAGTAGAATAGAGAACCAAAATTTAATTATCATGAGAAGAAATATAGTTGCCGGAAACTGGAAAATGAACAAAACGTTTGAAGAAGCTGATGATTTATTGTTCAATATTGCTGATCCACTTAAAGAAATGGATCTTGATTTAACCCAAGTCATTCTTTGTCCTCCGGTTTTATATGCCGAAATGTTTACCGACATCGCATTGGAAAACAATTTTTCTGTGGGCGCCCAAAACTGCTCCAACCACGCTGAAGGCGCATATACCGGCGAAATTTCTGCCGCAATGCTAAAATCAATGGATATCGAGTATTGTTTAGTAGGGCATTCAGAGCGTAGAAAATATTTCAACGAAGACTCGAAAATGCTAGCCGAAAAAGTGGACCAATTACTCGAAAATGCAATCAGTCCTATTTTCTGCTGTGGCGAGGCTTTAGAAGAGCGCGAAGCAAATACGCATTTTGAGGTGGTTGGAAAACAACTTTACGACGGTCTTTTTCATTTAACTGCCGAAGAACTCGACAATGTCATTATTGCTTACGAACCTGTTTGGGCCATTGGAACAGGGAAAACAGCCTCTCCGGAGCAAGCTCAAGAAATGCACGCTTTTATTCGTAGTTTAATTGCCAAAAAATACGGCCAAGATATTGCCGACGATACAACTATTTTATATGGAGGTAGTTGCAACGCCAAAAACGCAAAAGAATTATTTGCACTAAAAGATGTAGATGGCGGATTGATTGGCGGTGCTTCATTAAAAGCCGAAGACTTTTTAGCCATTATTAAAAGCTTCTAAATACATATACTTTGCGCTTCCGTGTCTCTGTGGTAATTTTTTCACCACAAAGGCACTAAGGCGCTAAGAGATAATTATAATATACGCTGCTATCAATAATCAACATGAACTACATCGAAATAAATTTTTCCATCAATCCTCAAACTCCTTTTCAGGATATCTTAATTGCAGAATTGGCAGAAATCGGTTTTGAAAGTTTTGAAGAAAAAGAAGATGGACTTTTGGCCTATATTCAAGAGCCTTTATTTGATGAAACTCAACTTAAGGGATTGGATATTCTGACAAACGATTTAGTTAAAATTCAGTATACGCTAAAGCAAATTCTCGATCAAAATTGGAATGCACTTTGGGAAAGCAATTACGATTCAGTTTTAATCGACAATCGTTGTTATATCCGGGCTCCTTTTCATCCAACAAACCCAAAAATTGAGTTTGAAATTTTAATCGAGCCACAAATGTCTTTTGGAACAGCCCATCACGAAACAACAGCCAATATGATTAAGCTTTTGCTTAAGGAAGATGTAAAAGATAAAGCTGTGCTCGATATGGGTTGCGGCACAGGTGTTCTTGCCATTTTAGCCCAAAAAAAAGGGGCAAACCCAATTTGCGCTATCGACAATGACGAATGGGCCTACCGAAATTCCATCGATAATGTTACAAAAAATAAGGCTAGCGGAATTGAAGTCTTGCTTGGTGATGCATCTTTATTAAAAAACAAAACCTTTGACTTTATTTTTGCTAATATCAATAAAAATATTCTTTTGGCGGATATGGAAAAATACACACAATGCCTAAAAAAAAATGGACATTTATTTATGAGCGGATTTTACCAGTACGATCTTTCTGATATCCAAAA
>JAFGHU010000081.1 GCA_016929955.1 Bacteroidales bacterium
AAAGATAATTTGGTGTAAATATAATTAATTATTAGTTGTCTTGCAAAAAAAATGTAAAATATTAATTTATAAGCTTTTGATGCATATCCCAGAGTAGAATTCCAACGGAAATAGAAATGTTAAACGAATGTTTTGTGCCATATTGGGGAATTTCAATACATCCGTCTGCTAGGTTAATTGCTTTTTGTTGAACTCCTTTTACTTCATTGCCAAAAATAAAGGCACATTTTTTAGTAAAATCCGGTTTAAAATCGCCCAATTTATAGCTTCCTTCTGCTTGTTCAACAGCATAAACCAGATAATTTTCTTTTTGCAGTTCCAAAATGGCATCGCTGGTATCTTTAAAATATTTCCAGGGAACAGATTCGGTAGCTCCCAAAGCTGTTTTCTGAATTTCTCTATGTGGCGGTTGCGCTGTTAGTCCACATAAATAAACAGCTTCCAGCCGGAAACAATCGCTGGTTCTAAACACAGAACCTATATTGCTCAAACTACGAATATTGTCTAAAATAACGATAAAAGGCGTTTTTTCTGCTGCTTTGTATTCTGCAATACTGATTCGGTTTAGCTCTGAATTTTTTAGTTTTTTCATTCAATTTTATAGAACAATTTTACTCGATATCAGAAAAGTGTTTCATAAATTGAACACGCTCGTAAGCGCCTGAATCATCTTTACTTACACTTAATAATCCGCGAAAAGATTCCAGATCGGCAAAACCCTTTTCATCCATCCATTTGCTAAGCGTTTCTATCATTTCTAAAATCCTTTCAAATCCTTCCTTATACAAAACGGAAGCGATTTGAACCGTTTGCGCTCCGGCTAGCAATTGCTTGATAAGTGCTTCGCCATTGTGAACTCCGGTTGAAGCCGAAAGTTCGCAGCGAACACGTTTTGAAAGCAAGGCTATCCAGCGTAATGAAATTCCTAAATCGGCAGGTTGACTAAACACAAAAGAGGGTTTAACCGTTAATTTATGGATATCCATATCGGGCGAGAAAAAGCGATTGAAAAGCGTTAATGATTTAATGCCTGTCCAACTTAATTTTTCTAAAGTGCTTGCTAAACTCGAAAAATGATAAGATAATTTAACGGAAATGGGTAAATGGGTCTCAGCTTTAACTTTATTTATAATATCAAAATAAACTTGTTCATTTTGGACGCTGCTTCGATTTATATCCGAAGGCAAAACAAAAATATTCAGTTCTAATCCGTCGGCTCCCGCAGCTTCTATCGATTTTGCAAATGAAGTCCATTCGCTGGCTGAATTGCAATTGATACTGGCAATGATTGGAATATCAACACGCTTTTTAGCGCTCTTAATTAGGTCTAAATACTGACCAACACTATTTTGTTTGGTATAATTCCTGATATAATCTTCCGCTTCAGGGTATAAATTGGTCGAGCTGTCTTGTTTTAAAGTATGGCTTGCTTCGTGCAAAATTTGCTCTTCAAAAAGCGATTTTAAAATGATGGCTCCTGCACCCAATTTAGCAAATGTCTCAATGTTTTCTAGTGAATTAGTAAGTCCGGAACTTCCAATAATAAGCGGGTTTTTTACGTCTAAACCCATATATTTTGTAGCTAGATTAACCATTTTTCGATATTTTTTATTGATTAATTACCCCACAAAAGTAGTCCATACATTTTAAATTTCCTATTTCTAAAAAGAGATATATGTTTTTGATTTTGTTCTTTGTTCAGGCTTTATTTTTAGCCTAATAATTTTTGTTAAATCTAAAAGTATTCAAGTATTTTTACATTAAAAAGCATTAATTTTACCGACTTATTTGTAACAAATAAGAAACATGGCTCATACTAAATTTATCTTCGTTACCGGAGGTGTTACTTCCTCTTTAGGAAAAGGAATTATTTCGGCTTCATTAGCAAAATTACTTCAATCTCGCGGTTTTAAGGTTACCATTCAAAAGTTCGATCCCTATATCAATATCGATCCCGGTACGCTTAATCCCTATGAACATGGTGAGTGCTATGTTACGGAAGATGGGGCAGAAACTGATTTAGATCTTGGCCATTATGAGCGTTTTTCGAATGAGCCCACTTCGCAAGCCAACAATATAACTACCGGTCGTATATATTTGTCAGTGATCGAAAAAGAGCGCAAAGGCGAATATTTGGGTTCTACCGTACAGGTAATCCCACATATTACCGACGAAATTAAAAGAAGTGTTAAAGAACTCGCCAAGCGGGCAGAATATGATTTTGTGATTACCGAAATTGGCGGCACTGTAGGCGATATCGAATCCTTGCCTTATATCGAATCCGTACGTCAGATGAAATGGGAAATGGGGAAAGATGTATTGGTTATCCATTTAACACTGGTTCCTTATTTATCGGCTGCCGGCGAATTGAAAACAAAACCTACCCAACATTCTGTAAAAATGTTGCTTGAGCAAGGTGTTCAACCCGATATTATTGTTGCCAGAACCGAGCATCCTTTGCAGAGTCATCTGCGCGAAAAAATTGCCCGCTTTTGTAATGTTGCGCCAAGCAGTGTTATCGAATCTATCGATGCGGAAAGTATATACGATGTTCCTATTCTGATGCGCCAGGAAAAACTTGATACCGAAGTGCTTAAACTGGTCAATGTTCCGGTAGAAAATGATTTGGATATTTCGGATTGGGAGAATTTTCTGGATAAATTAAAAAATCCAAAATCGGAAGTGGAAATCGCATTGGTGGGTAAATATGTAGAGCTTAAAGATGCGTATAAATCCATACTCGAATCCTTTGTGCATGCGGGTGCAAGCAACGAAGTAAAGGTAAATATTCGTTTGGTTCATTCGGAGTTGATAGAAAAAGAAGGCACGGATAAATTACTAAAAGCTGTTGATGGAATTTTGGTTGCTCCGGGTTTTGGTGAGCGTGGAATAGAAGGAAAGATTAGTGCCGTGAAATTTGCGCGGGAAAATAAAATCCCTTTTCTAGGCATTTGTTTAGGTATGCAATGTGCGGTTATAGAATATGCACGCAATGTTATGCATTTAAAAGATGCACATTCAACAGAATTTAGTGCGCATACAAAATTTCCGGTGATCGATATTATGGAAGATCAAAAGAAAATTTCTGATATGGGTGGGACTATGCGCTTGGGCTCCTATCCTTGCACCCTAAAAGCGAAAACCATTGCATTTGACACCTATAAAAAAGAAAATATCAACGAACGTCATCGGCATCGCTACGAGTTTAATAATAGCTACTTAGCGCAATACGAAAATGCAGGCATGTATGCCACTGGTATTAACCCTAAAGATGATTTAGTGGAAATTGTAGAGGTGAAGGATCACCCTTGGTTTATGGGGGTTCAATTTCATCCTGAATATAAAAGCACCGTTGCAAACCCACATCCTGTTTTTGTGAGTTTTGTAAAAGCGGCATCGAAAAAGAAAGAAGGAAAAGAATAGAATTATTCTGTTCATTGCCAAAAAAAAGCTCCCTTTTGAGGAGCTTTTTTTTGGTGTTATTTTTTGCTTAACGCATATCAATAATATCTACTCCCGAATATTTGGAAGCATCAAAAGAAAAGACATTTGCAGGCAAAGCAACATCGCTTAGGTATTCTTTAATGATATAAGAAAATACATTTTGATCGAAATCGTAAAGAATAAAAGCGGCCAATTGCATAAGGTCTTTGTCTATTTTTAAATGCACATAATCAAATCCGCTATTTTTATCTTTGGGCTTTAATTTCATTAAATAGTAATGGCGATTATTTTCAGTATATTCTTTTTCCAAAGTAGCATCGTAATCGGCAGTGTAGGAAGATAAAAGTTTTGTTGGACTAAAACTTTCATCTTCGTTTACTTCATTTATTTGAACTTCGTCGGCATCAGCAATATAAGTCCAAATGGTTTTTCCATCGCAAATAATTTCTTGCCCGGCAATTTTTAATTGGTATTTATCGCCCGATACAATTAAAGACCCTTCGGTTATTTCATGAATATCTGCTTCGGTATTATCCATCTTATAACTAAATGCAACTTTAATATTACCTGCTGCATTTGTTTTACTGGCTAATTGATCCAGAATTTTTTCGCTGCTTGTTTGTGCGTGTATTGTGCCTGCCATAACCAGTAGGAGCAAAGCGACGATTTGTTTGTATATTTTCATCCGTTTATATTTTTTTTGATTGTCATTTCACCCGAAGGCAGGCCTTAAAGACCTATTAATAGTTGTTTTCTTTTTCTTTTGCGTAAAGATCTTTCAAAAATTGTTCCAAAGCCATCTCGCTACCAATTTTTACTTCTCTAGCTTTGCTGCCTTCAAACTGACCCACAATTCCGCAGGCTTCCAATTGGTCGATAATTCGTCCGGCTCGGTTATAACCTAACTTTAGTTTTCTTTGGATCAGTGATGTCGATCCTTGTTGCGCCAGCACAATTACTCTTGCAGCATCTTCAAATAATTCGTCACGCTCATCTGCCGAAACACTGGCCGACATTTCGCTTTCATCATCTTCACATTCGGGAAGTAAATATGCTGTAGGATAAGCGCGTTGAGAGCCTATAAAATCGGTAATTTTATCAATTTCAGGCGTGTCGATAAAGGCACATTGCAAACGGATAATATCCGAGCCGGACGACATTAGCATATCGCCACGACCGATTAATTGATCTGCTCCGCCGGAATCTAAAATGGTTCGGGAATCGATTTTTGATGTTACGCGAAATGCAATTCTGGCCGGAAAATTTGCTTTTATCGTTCCGGTAATAATATTTACAGAAGGCCGTTGCGTAGCAATAATTAAATGAATTCCGATGGCTCGCGCTAATTGAGCCAATCGTGTTATCGGTCCTTCCACTTCTTTTCCGGCAGTCATCATTAAATCGGCAAACTCATCAACCACCAAAACGATATAAGGCATAAAATGATGGCCATTTTCAGGATTCAATCGGCGAGCTGTAAATTTGGCATTGTATTCCTTGATATTTCTTACTTGCGCATCTTTGAGTAAGTCGTATCGACTATCCATTAAAACAGTTAAAGATTTTAATGTTTTTACAACTTGACTGGTGTCTGTTATGATGGCTTCTTCGGAATCGGGAAGTTTAGCTAGATAATGGCGCTCAATTTTAGCAAATAAACTCAGTTCTACTTTTTTGGGGTCAACCATTATCATTTTTAATTCGGCCGGATGCTTTTTGTATAATAATGAGGCGATAACGGCATTTAGACCAACTGATTTTCCTTGTCCGGTTGCTCCGGCTAGCAAAAGGTGCGGCATTTTTGCCAGATCAAAAACATAGCTTTCGTTGCTAATGGTTTTGCCCAAGCCAACGGGTAAATCGTATTTATTGTTTTGAAAAGCTTCAGACAAGAAGATGCTTTTCATAGGCACAATGTCGGGACGGGAGTTTGGAACTTCAATGCCTATACTTCCTTTTCCCGGAATAGGCGCAATTATTCGAATACCCAATGCAGAAAGACTAAGTGCTATATCGTCTTCCAAATTTTTAATTTTTGCAATTCGAATTCCTGCTGCAGGAACAATTTCGTAAAGCGTTACGGTAGGTCCAACAGTTGCTTTAATCTTTTGAATTTTTATTGCATAATTATTAAGTGTTTCTACAATGCGGTCTTTATTTTTCTCAAGCTCATCTTTGTAAATGCTTATTTTGTCGCTTCCGTAATCTCGTAAAAGATCGAGCGTAGGGAATTTATAGTCGGCTAAATCTTCCGTTGGATCGTAGGGTGTATCTATGCTATGCGATTTAAACTCAGTTACTTTCTTTTCTTCGTGAACTTCTACATCTAAATTCAATTCATCGTCAGGATCGATTTCGCTTATATTATTTGCTTCTTCAGTTAAATCTAAATCAATACTTTGTTCGGTTGTTATGCTTTTGTCTTTAACTTCATATTGCAATTCACTTTCGTTTTCTTCCTCGTCTTCCGTGGCTTCATTTTCATCGTCAGAATCAAGTGCTGACTCGTTTTCAGATTCCTGCTCATCCGGTTCGTTTGCTAGTCTCTCGCGTCTTGTTTTTAGATAGCGAGGTATAAAATTAAATTGGACGGTTAAAAAGGCAAAAAGGCTAAATATAAACAAGATGATTAAGCCCGTAAATCCAATAATGTTTTGAAGCCAAAGACTCAATTGATAACCAAAAATTCCGCCTAAAATCCCCCAATCGTTATCGCCGAAAAATGTTCCGAAAAGCGGAGCAAGCCAAATGATGATTAAAAAAGAACGCTTATAATTTCTTTTTAAATTGATTTCTTGGATATGAAATGAAATACGCAATCCGGTAAGTAGTGATAAATAGGCAATTAGAACGGCCGAAACGCCAAATAATTTAAAAATCAATAGATGGCTGAGCCAGGCGCCAATATAACCTCCCCAGTTTTTTATGGGTATAGCGCCACTTAAATCGCTAAGTTCAAAAGTGTATATTTTATCAATATCGACCGTCCAATAAAAGAAATAGGATGCAAAAGAAAAGAGAAGGTAAAAGGAAAATAAGATCAAAAATACACCAAAGGTTAATTTAAATTTTTCGTTTTTCAGAAAAACAAATCGCGATGGTCTTGGTTCCGATTTTATTTCCGGTTTAGCTACCTGACTATTTGTTTTTAAAGCATTTGTTTTACGTCCCATCAATACGCTCGAAATTGTTTTAGTTCTTGAATTTCATTACAAAAGTATTAAAAATTCTATGTTTTTAAATGATCGGACAAAAAGCTTATTAACGCTTTAATGTTTGAAAAAGCATAAAAAAACCCAAGCATGGGCTCGGGTTTTTGGTAAATGTCTAATGTTTTTTAAGCTTCTGTTACAGTTATTTTTTCAATTTTATCTCCTGCAGTAATTTCATCTACAATATCTACATTTTCCACGACTTTGCCAAAACAAGTATGGTTGCGGTCGAGATGCGCAACATTTTGTCGATTATGGCAAATAAAGAATTGGGATCCGCCTGTATTTCTTCCGGCATGAGCCATAGATAAAACGCCACGATCGTGGTATTGATTTTCTCCGCTTAGTTCACAGTCGATAGAATAGCCCGGGCCACCGGTGCCATCACCCTTAGGGCATCCTCCTTGAACGACGAAATCCGGAATAACACGATGAAAAGTTAATCCATCGTAAAATCCTTCTTTTGCTAGTTTTACAAAATTGGCTACTGTATTAGGAGCGTCTTTTTCGTAAAACTCAACTTTCATAACGCCGTATTTAGTTTTAATTTCTGCGCTTGTCATAATATAATTTTATTTTGTTTGTAATTTTTTAATGTATAAAACGGAACAATTTGCTCCAGCGAATTTTACCGTCAAATAAACCTTTGTGAGGATCGAGCGAGAGCCATACAAAGGATGCTTTTCCAACAATATGATCTTCAGGAACAAATCCCCAATAACGCGAATCAGCCGAGTTATGGCGATTATCGCCCATCATCCAATAATAATCCATTTTAAAGGTATAGCTTTCTGCCGGAATTCCATTGATCAGAATGGCCGTATCTGTTACCTCCAAATTATTGTTTTCGTATTTTCCGATAATTTTTTTGTATAGCGAAATATTTTTAAGATTGATTTCAACGCTTGTTCCTTTTTTGGGAATGACCAGCGGGCCAAAATTGTCCTCATTCCATCGGAAATTCTTGGTGTCGTGAGGGAATATTGGAAAATAGGCCTGTCCTTTTTCTCTATTTCTGACTAAAACAGATTTCACATTGGCAAACTGTTCCAGCTTTTCCTTTTTGTCTTCACTCAAAGGTAAAATATAATGACTATTGCTAATCTGGCTAATTTCAGTAATATCTAGTCTGTCGAGTGCTCTTGGATTTAAACCGGTTCCATTCGTAAAAACATCGTTCATATATTGCATGTTCTTTGGGTTTTCAGTCGCTTTTCTATTGACATAAACCTGACGGTCAATGATTTCCAGCGTATCTCCCGGAATCCCTATGCAGCGTTTGATATAATTCTCGCGCTTATCAACCGGACGATCAGTCACATGATAGCGTTTCCAAATTTCTGCTCTGCCCATGCCCGGTTTATAAAGATCGCCAAGCCTGTTTTTTTGTTCGAGCTCCATCGTACGAACAATTTGATAATAATCTTCGTTTTGACGCTCTAAAACAACAGTATCTCCGCTAGGATAATTAAAAACAACAACATCATTATTTTTTATATGACCAAAACCGGGAAATCGATGATAGGGTAATTCTATCCATTCGACATAAGATTTTGTAAATTTTGTAAACGGTAAGGTATGATGAACAAAAGGAAAAGCAATTGGCGTTTGCGGACTTTTAGATCCATAAGCCATCTTGCTAACAAATAAAAAATCACCTACTAAAAGTGATTTCTCCATCGAACTGGTTGGTATAGTATAGGCCTCAACTAAAAACATACGAATAATCGATGCCGCAATTACAGCAAAAACTATGGCATCGGTCCACTCGCGAGCAGCCGATTTTACTATTTTAGGTCGGTCGCTTAGTTTAATCCATTCTTTATTTTGTATACTCAGCCAAGGCAGGTAAATAAAAGGGAAAAGGGCAACAAGCACTTGATCAAGCATCTTGGTTTTGCTAAATCCTTTGATAAGCTCGATAAGCAATAGCATAAAAGTAAACACATTGATAAATGGCACAATTAACCATAAATACCACCAATAGGAGCGTTCTGTAATTTGAACTAAAATCACCAAATTATAAAAGGGGATTAACATTTTCCAACCCGCAACACCAGCTTTTTCAACTAGTTTATAGGCAAATAAAGCAGGAATAGTAAGTAAAGCAGGAATACTAAGAATAAAAAGTAAAAGTGTCATAGAATAGCTTTGTATTTCTTGCAAAAGTCTTGTATTTGCTTATAAGTTGCAAATTAATACTATTAAATTTTGTTAAGTGTTGAAACTCTGATGGATTCAGAGAAAAGCGGGTTATTTAAATTCTGCTTAAACACTTTAAAACAAGATTAGTGTCTTCTGTTACAAGGCGAGAAGGTCTTGCATCGTGTATATTCCTTTTTTAGAATAGAGCCATTCGGCTGCCAAAACAGCGCCTTTAGCAAATCCTTTTCTGCTTTTTGCAGTATGTCGTATTTCTATTTCATCTACCGATGAATAATAAGTAATTTCATGCGTTCCGGGAACTTGCTCGATGCGAAAAGCTTGGATGGGTATGATTTTATCGGCTAATTCTTGTTGGTGCGCAGTCAATTCCCACTTTGTTTTTCTTTCCAATTTTTGCAAGATTCCTTCGGCTAAACTAATCGCAGTTCCGCTGGGAGCATCTAATTTTTGGGTGTGATGCGTTTCTGATAGTTTAAGATCATATTCCGGAAAACGATTCATTATTTCGGCCAGTTTTGTATTTATGGCCGAAAAAATATTAACGCCTAAACTAAAGTTCGAAGCATAAAACAAACTTTGATTCTTTTGTATACAATCGTTTTTAATCTGTTCAAAATCAGCATACCAACCTGTTGTGCCAACCACGATTGGCAAATTAGCGTCGAAACACTTTTCGATATTGCTTATTGCTGTTTGTGGTGTACTAAAATCTATGGCGATATCGGCTTTGGCAAGTTCTTTTTTATACAGGCTCCAATCGCTTTCATTGTCGATGATAAAAACAATTTGATGACCTTCGTCCAGGGCAATTTGTTCAATTTCCTTCCCCATTTTGCCATATCCCAAAAGACCGATTTTCAAAGTTTTTTTTTCGTTGTTTTTCATAAAGATAGATTTCAGGGATTGCCAAGTGTCCAGCGAAGTTGAAGCCCCGGTGCAGCATAAATTTGATTTTTATTCTGGTAAAGTATAGGATCAATCCCTATGCTTAAATTATCATTGATATCGAAATCGTAAAAATGGGCATCTACAGTGGCATCCACAATTTGGAGCAGATAAAAAGCACCAAATAAAATATAGTTTAACTCCAGATTTCCCTGATAATACTCTCTCAAGCTTAAAAGTTGGGTGCTCGAATAATTATCGATAACAGGATCGTTTGCAAGTTGCCCGTCTAAAGTAATTTTTGTAGCGTAGGCATCTCTATATTTGATGTATTGTTGCTTGTTTAGAATGGAAAAATAAGCCAGCGTTGCAAAACCCGTATACACAATGGGTATTTTCCAGTATTTGCGATTATAATACTGTCCAAGTCCGGGAAGTGCTGCCGACATCCACATGGCTTTTACAGGATTGTGCCCCGTAAAATAACGATGCGAGGGAGGCATTGCATTGGGCTTTTCCGGGGTCTCAACACTTTGATTAAAAGCAAATTCTGATGAACCTAAAAAAGCGACAAGAAGTAGAAAATAGCGTAAATACGAAATTCTATTTTTTATTGTATTTGATAGCAGGTTTGTCATTTAAGGAGAAAATTATTTCTCTAGCAGTGCAATAATACGCAATAAATCTGCTTCACCGGAATAAGGGATGCTAATTTTACCGCCGCCTTTGGCATTTCGTTTTAATTCGACTCTGGTTGATAATAAATTATTTAACTGCGAACGATAACTGATAAAGTTAGCGGGTAAATAATTCTCCGATTTTCGTTCCACTTTTTCAATAGGGTTTGCTAAATCTTTCACCAGATTTTCAGTTTCACGTACCGAAAGATCGCGAGAAATAATTTGCTCTAAAATTTTGAGCTGTGTCGAAAGGTTTTCTACACTAATAATAGAACGGGCATGGCCCATGCTGATTTGATTTTGAGAAAGGGCAATTTGCACTTCGGCGGGCAATTTTAGCAAGCGAATATAGTTGGTTACCGTAGATCGTTTTTTACCAACACGCGTACTTAATTCTTCTTGGGTTATCTGACATTCTTCAATCAATCGCGTATAGCTAATGGCAATTTCAATAGCATTTAAATTTTCGCGTTGGATGTTTTCAACCAAAGCCATTTCAAGCATTTGTTCGTCGTTGGCTAGGCGTATAAAAGCCGGAATCATTTTTAAACCGGCCATTTTTGCAGCTCTTAATCGGCGTTCTCCTGAAATAAGCTGATAGCTATTCAATCCCATTTTTCGTACGGTAATGGGCTGGATAATGCCTTGTTTTTGAATACTGTCCGACAGTTCGATAAGGGGTTGATCTTCAAATTCGCTACGGGGCTGAAAAGGATTGGCTTCAATTTGATGTATTGGTAATTCTGCAACAGCTCCCACCACATAATTGCCCGAGATGTCTTTAGATGTTATGTCAGTATCAGGACTTCCTAAAATAGCATCGAGTCCCCTCCCCATAGCTTGCTTCTTGCTCATAATGTATTACTTTTTGTTTTTTGCTGTTAGGCTGGTCATATTGTTTTTCTGCAAAATTTCTCTTGCTAAATTTAAGTAGTTTACTGCTCCGGTACTCGAAACATCATGCATAATAGCTGTTTCTCCAAAACTAGGTGCTTCGCCCAATTGCGTATTTCTATTGATAATGGTTTTGAAAACCATTTGTTGAAAATGGGTTTTCACTTCTTTAACCACTTGTTTAGATAAACGTAAGCGCGAATCGTACATGGTGAGTAAAATACCTTCAATATCTAATGAGGTGTTCAGTCTGGATTGGACAATTTTAATTGTATTAAGAAGCTTTCCTAATCCTTCCAAAGCAAAATATTCGCATTGAACGGGCACGATTACCGAATCGGATGCGGTTAATGCATTGATTGTAATTAAACCCAAAGAAGGAGAACAATCGACAATGATAAAATCAAAATCATCTCTAATTTTATCAATCGTATTTTTTAACATATACTCTCTTTGGTCTTGATTAACAAGCTCTATTTCGGCGCCTACTAAATCAATATTTGCAGGGAGAAGAAATAAATTGGGCGTTTTTGTTTCCAGAATCGTCTCTTTTGGATGAATGCTATCCATAATGCATTCGTAAATACCTGCCTCAATGCTTTTTGGATCAAAACCAATACCGGAGGTCGAATTGGCTTGTGGATCAGCATCAATAATTAACGTTTTATGCTCAAGAACAGCAAGCCCGGCAGCCAAATTTATAGCTGTAGTTGTTTTGCCAACGCCCCCTTTTTGATTTGCAATAGAAATAACTTTTCCCATAAATATAGTGTTTGTACAAAAGTACTATTTTATCCTTTTTTGGATCGAAAAATTATTAACAATTCGAAAATAAAAAACTTCGTCAAACACTGTTGCGCAAAACAGATTGTTTCGAATAGTTATGAAAATTAGCGTGTTATGGGATTTTAGTTTAAGTCTTCAAAAGAAACCTCTGAATGAATTTTAAGGTTTTCGTCTATCGAAGACGGTTCAGTATCAAGCGTATTTGCAATTTCGCTTTTTTCCCCCGTTTCGATAAATTGAATAACATCTTTAAGTCCATCCGTAAATTTATCAAAATCTTCTTTAAATAAAAAGATCTTGTGTTTTTCGTAATGATATTTCCCCGATGCCGTATTAAATCTTCGTTTACTCTCTGTAATTGTCAAATACATTTCGTTGGCTTTAGTCGATTTTACATCGAGAAAATAGGTGCGTTTTCCAGCTCGAATAGCTTGTGAATAAATATCTTCCTGTATTCCGTCTGAATTTGAATCTTCCATTATTCGATAGATATGTTTTTATACCTAGCAAATGTAATGATTTCTTTTTTCTTTCCAAATCTTAGTTGGAGCAAATTGACGAATTTCTAAGCGGAAAATCAAATGCATTTAAAAAAAAAGACTAATTTTGCGCCTCATTAAAAAAACGTTCATTTTTATGCTTAGCAGACGACACATTAGAATAAAAGTGCTTCAGGCCTTGTATGCTTATACTCAGATTGATAACGGGAATCCAATTCTAGGAGAAAAGCAGTTGCTTAAACACTTTGAAAAAGTGTACGATTTGTTCATTTATCAATTATCACTTTTGATCGAAATCAGAGCTTTTGCTGAAGAGCGTATGGATGAAGCCAAAAAGAAATATTATCCCACAAAAGAAGAGTTAAATCCGATCGAAAAATTTATTCGGAATCCTTTTTTGATGCAGCTCGCCAACAATAAAGATTTAGAAAAAAAAGCGGATGCCTTGCATATCAATTGGAAAGAAGAGCTTGAGTTGGTCCGAAAATTATACAATCAAATTCGCGAAACGGAGACCTATAAAAACTATTTAAGCGAAAAAGAAACTAGCTATAAAGCGGAGAAGCTGGTTATTGAAAAGCTTTTTGAAGAAGTGCTTATCCCAAATGAAAACTTACATTTTTATTTTGAAGAGCTCAATTTAAACTGGACAGACGATTATTATTTGGTTGCTCAATTGGTTTTAATGACCATTTCGTCTTACAAAGGCTCCTGGAACGAAAACAGACCTTTACCCACGCTTTTTAAAGACGAATTAGACGATGATGGCGGACAAGATTTGATTTTTGGTCGCGAGCTGTTTAAGAAAACAATTTATCATTCCGACGAATTTTTGGATTTAATCAAACCTAAAATTGTAAACTGGGAAATCGATCGCGTTGCACTAATGGATATGCTCATTTTAAAAATGGCATTGGTCGAATTAACAGAAATGAATTCGATTCCGGTTAAAGTTACTATGAACGAGTATATCGAAATCTCAAAATATTTTTCTACGCCCAAGAGCAAAATCTTTATCAATGGCATACTCGACAATCTGATAATCGAACTCAAATCTTCGGGAAGAATTAAGAAAACAGGTAGAGGTTTGCTTGAGTAAATATTACTGCGGTTCAATTTAATTGCGCAAATTAAGATGCTGCGAATAAAACATGGGCTACTCAAGTGATTTAAACATATTTTACTATCTTTGCAGGCTCAAAATTTGAATTAAAAATGATGATAAATATCACATTACCGGATGGTTCTGTTAAGCAAATGCCCAAAGGCAGTACTGCTTACGATTTGGCCATGGAGATAAGCGAGGGATTGGCTCGTAATGTTCTGGCTGCTAAAGTAAACGGAGTTGTAATGGACGCTAGTCGTAGCATTAATGAAGATGCAACAGTGCAATTGTTTACGTGGAACGATACGGAAGGAAAAGCAGCGATGTGGCATTCTTCAGCACACTTAATGGCCGAGGCCGTTGAACAGCTTTATCCCGGTGTGAAATTTGGTATTGGTCCGGATATCGAAAATGGCTTTTATTACGATATCGATTTTATGGATTATTCCATTTCTGAAAGTGATCTTGTAAATATCGAAAAGCGCATGCTCGAGCTTGCTAAAGAAAAGCAAAACCTAGTAAGAAAAGAGATTAGTAAAAAAGAAGCACTTGATTTTTTTACTAAAAAAGGCGATGAATATAAATTGGAATTGATCAACGATTTAGAAGATGGTCAAATCACTTTTTATCAATCCGGAACATTTACAGATTTATGTCGTGGGCCTCACTTAATCAATACATCGCCCATAAAAGCGGTTAAATTATTGAATATTGCCGGTGCCTATTGGCGCGGCGATGAAAAACGTAAACAGCTTACGCGAATCTACGGAATCACTTTTCCAAAGAAAAAAGAACTTACTGATTATTTAGAATTGCTAGAAGAAGCGAAGAAACGCGATCATCGTAAAATTGGAAAAGAACTCGAATTATTTGCTTTTTCAGATAAAGTAGGAAAAGGATTACCACTTTGGTTGCCCAAAGGTGCTATGTTGCGCGAACGCTTAGAGAATTTTCTTAAAAAAGTTCAAAAGCAATACGGTTATTTGCCGGTAATCACTCCGCATATCGGCCAAAAAGAATTGTATGTTACTTCCGGCCATTATGCCAAATATGGCGAAGATAGTTTTCAGCCTATTCATACACCTGCCGAAGGCGAAGAGTTTTTGCTAAAACCAATGAATTGTCCGCACCACTGCGAAATTTATAAAAATTCTCCTCATTCGTACAAAGAACTGCCTGTTCGCTATGCTGAATTTGGAACGGTTTATCGCTACGAACAAAGTGGCGAATTGCATGGGTTGACGCGTGTTCGTGGATTTACGCAAGACGATGCGCATATTTTTTGTATGCCGTCGCAAGTAAAAGAGGAGTTTAAAAAAGTAATGGATATTATCGAGCTTATTTTTACAGCCCTCGATTTTAAAGATGTAATGGTACAAATATCCTTACGCGATCCCGATAATAAAGAAAAGTATATTGGAACCGACGAAAATTGGGCTTTAGCAGAAAACGCCATTCGCGAAGTTGCTGAGGAACGCGGAATTCCTGCTGTTGTAGAATACGGCGAAGCTGCTTTTTACGGGCCTAAAATGGACTTTATGGTAAAAGATGCCATTGGAAGAAAATGGCAGTTGGGTACTATACAAGTCGATTATAATTTACCGGAACGTTTTGAATTAGAGTATATTGGCGCTGATAATGAGAAACATCGCCCCGTAATGATACACCGCGCTCCTTTTGGATCGATGGAAAGATTTGTGGCCGTTTTAATAGAGCATTGTGCCGGAGATTTCCCGCTTTGGTTAACACCTGATCAAGTTATTATCCTACCAATCAGTGAAAAATACCAAAAATATGCCGAAAAAGTTTTAACTTTGCTCGAAAATTCAGAAATTCGCGCCCAAATTGATAGCCGTTCTGAAAAAACAGGACGGAAAATTAGGGATGCCGAAATGAAAAAAATCCCTTATATGCTTATTGTAGGCGAAAAAGAAGAAGAAATTGAAGCTGTTTCTATTCGCAAACATAAAGAAGGCGATTTAGGAACAAAGCATATCAGCGATTTTATTGCTGATATAAAATTAGAGATTGAAAATATTTATAAATAACGGATTTTTTAAATCCATAATGAATAGGAGGCAATAGCCATAGCAAAAAGAGCACCAATCCGCGGTAGGCGGCCATTTAAAAGGCCAGAAGCCCTACATAAAATTAATGAGTATATTACGGCTCAGGTCGTCCGTGTTGTGGGCGATAATGTTGAACCCGGAATTTTAAATCTCAGAGATGCTATCGATAAAGCGAAAGAATTGGAATTGGATTTGGTAGAGATTTCTCCAACAGCCAATCCTCCTGTTTGTCGTATAATCGATTATAAAAAGTTCTTATACGAGCAAAAGAAAAAGCAAAAAGAGATTAAGGCCAAAACAGCTAAAGTCGTTGTTAAAGAAATTCGTTTAGGGCCAAATACCGATGATCATGATTTTAATTTTAAATTAAAACATGCCGAGAAGTTTTTGGAAGACGGAGCCAAAGTAAAAGTAGATGTGTTTTTTAGAGGACGATCTATTATCTACAAAGACAAAGGAGAAATAATCTTATTGAAATTTGCCCAAGCCTTGGAAGATTTTGGTAAAGTGGAACGCTTGCCTAAATTAGAAGGAAAGCGAATGATTATGATTATCGCTCCAAAAAAGAAAAAATAACAGATAGGAATATCGATTATTTAATATTAATCATTTAATAATTAATAGAATGCCAAAAATGAGAACTAAATCCGGTGCAAAAAAAAGGTTTACCCTTACCGGATCAGGTAAATTAAAGCGTAAGCATGCTTTTAAAAGTCACATTCTAACTAAGAAATCAACCAAGCAAAAGCGTAATCTTACGCAAACCGGGTTAGTTTCCAAAGCAGATGAGGCCAATATAAAGACTTTGCTAGCAATGTAGGTAAAACAGTTTTAAACCTTTGCTTTAGCTTTTTAAGCCCGAAAGGCGCTAAAGTAAAAAAAACAAAAGAAAAAAATGCCAAGATCAGTAAATGTAGTTGCGGCTAGAAACAGACGCAGAAAAGTAATGAAGATGGCCAAAGGACAATTTGGACGTCGGAAAAATGTTTGGACAGTAGCAAAAAATGCTGTTGAAAAAGGATTGGTATATGCATACCGCGATCGTAAAGCGAAAAAAGCAAATTTTCGCCAGTTATGGATAGTTCGTATCAACGCGGCAGCGCGTATGTATGGTATGTCTTATTCCGTTTTTATGGGAAAACTTCATGCCAAAGGCATCGAGCTTAACCGTAAAGCATTAGCCGATTTAGCGATGAACAATCCTGATGCTTTTAAAGCTATTGCCGATGCTGTGAAATAAGCAAGCATTCGAAAAAAAGGAAAAAGTTCGTCAAATTTTGGCGGGCTTTTTTTTGTCAATAGATTCAATAATTGCAAATAATCTTTTCTTATATTTGTTAAGCTAGCAAACACGTAAAAACAAAAAAATCTATACTATGAAAAGAAACTGGATAAGAAAGCTAATCGGAGGATTGAGTCTTACATCTGCTATGTTTATTTTCCAGGCTTGTTATGGCACACCACAAGATTTTGGTTACGATGTACTTATAGAAGGACAAGTCAAATCTAAAACTACTGGCTTGGCAATTTCTGGAATTCAAGTTGTTGTTGGAGATAATATTCAGTTTGACCAAACAAATGAAGAAGGCTACTTTTCTTTCTATACAATCTCAGATTCAAATATACTAATCCATTTTCAAGATATTGATGGTGAGCTTAATGGGTCATTTGTGAATAAAGATATTACAGTTTCGACTGCTGAAAATAGCGTATATTTAAATGTTGATTTGCAAGAAGAATAGATGCTTAATCAGATCAAGAAAAAGATTTTTCAGCAGATTAAAAAGTTCGAGACAAAGCAACACGAGCTCAATTATCTTTTTTGGGAATGCACAACGCGATGCAATTTAAACTGTTTGCATTGTGGAAGCGATTGCTCAAAAGACAGTGCATTTAAAGATATGCCTCTAAATGATTTTTTAAAAGCATTAGACACTATTAAAAATCCATCTTCTAATTTTACTGTTGTCTTAACAGGAGGCGAACCCTTAATGCGCAAAGATATTGAGCAATGTGGCAGAGCTATTAGGCAGCGCGGAATGAAATGGAGTATGGTTTCAAATGGCCATTTTTATACTCCAGAAAAACATAATGCTTTGCTTAATGCGGGGATGGGAGCCCTTACAATAAGCCTCGACGGCATGGAGCCGTTACATAATTGGCTCAGAAATAATGCAACAAGTTTTTCCAAAGTGGACAACGCTATATCTTTGGCAGTATCTGCTAAGCGCTTAAATTTCGATGTAGTAACTTGTGTGAATAGAAGGAATATCTCAGAGCTTCAATCTATTTTCGAATTCTTAATGGAAAAAGGGGTAAAGTCCTGGCGTTTATTTACCATTATCCCTATCGGCCGTGCTGCAACAAATCCTGAAATGTTATTATCAGATAGTGAGTTTAAGCAATTGATGGATTTTATTACAATTAAAAGAAAAGAGAAGGAAATCGCGGTTAATTTTTCCTGTGAAGGCTATGTTGGTGATTATGAAACCAAAGTCAGAGATTCCTATTTTTTCTGTAGAGCTGGAATAAATATTGGTTCCATTCTAATTGATGGTTCAATAATGGCTTGTCCTAATATTGATCGGTCATTTTCACAAGGAAATATAAATCAGGATAATTTTTTCGAAATTTGGCAATCCAAATATCAAGCATTTAGAGATAGAAGTTGGACCAAAAAAGGAGAATGTGCAAGTTGCAATGCCTATAAGGATTGTCAAGGAAATGGATTTCATAATTGGCATGGTGCAAAAGAGAATGTTTTGGTTTGCCATAATAAAAAGATTCTAAACGCAAATTTTAACAAAGAGTAAAGGACTGATTAATAAGATGAAAACAAGAAAAGAATTAAAAAAAGAATACAAACAGATGAAATTTAAGATGGGCGTGTTTCAAATTCGGAATACAGTCAATAATAAAGTGTTTATCGATAGCAGCACCGATCTTGTTGCTATATGGAACCGACAAAGAATGGAGTTGAATTTTGGGAGTCATCCGAATTTGGCTTTGCAAAAAGAGTGGAAAACATTTGGGGAAGATAAGTTTGTATATGAAATTGTGGCTGAGCTCGAACAAAAAAGCGATGAAACTACAGACTATAAAAAAGAACTAAAAGCGCTAAAAGAAATGTATCTGGAAAAGCTTCAGCCTTTTGCTGACAAGGGATACAATAGAGAGATTACGAAATAGCCAGCCGTTTTTATACTTAATAAGGGGTTCGATTTATGCCTAAACTATTGTTTATTCCTTAGGGTAGCCAATAGCTCCGAGGCTATTTCTTCGATAGGCTTATTGGTTACATCAATTAGCGTCCATTTTGGTTGCGTGGCGTATATTTTATGCGCATAATTCAGTTCTTGTTGAACATGGTTTAAATGTGCATATTCGCCCGTTGCACCACCCAAATGCTTTTCTCTGATTTTTCGCATAACAGCTAAACGGTTGGCCGAAGTGCTTAAACAAAAAACCTGCGATGGATTTACTTCATACAAGATTTTTGGCGGATCAATTCCTAAAATGATAGGAATATTGGCTACCATCCACCCTTTAAATGCAAGATAAATGCTAATGGGCGTTTTAAAGGTTCGCGAAACGCCTAATAATACAATTTCAGCTTTTTTTAAATCGCTAATGCGTTGGCCATCATCGTGTCGAAAAGTATATTCTAGCGCTTTTATCCGTTTAAAATAGGCTTTATTTAATTCGTAAAAAATACCCGGTTTTTCTGATGGAGAGTTCGAAAATTGTTGTGCCAAATGTGCTAATAAAGGCCCCATTAAATCTATAGTTTCTACTTCGTGGAGTTTGCCTTGCTCTAAGATTATATCGCGTAAGCTTTTAGTAACCACCGTATGCACAACAGAACACTGATTTCGTTTAGCTTCAGCAATGATTTCTTCCACTTGCTCTTTTGTTCTTATATTAGGAAAAAGGGTTGTTTGCACTTCTGTATGCTCAAATTGGGTGAGCGCTGCATGAAGTGCTCGCTCGGCAGTTCGTCCGGTTCCATCCGAAAGAATAAATAGTTGATGTATCATAATATGTCTTTTTGTTCTTTACTATGCGTTAAATTGTGTTATTTAGCGTTTACCAATATCGATAGTGCAAAATTAAACGATGAAAAGAGCAGATGCAATACCAATGATTTTGAATGGATTAAGGAGATGATCGCTTGTTTTTTTGCTTTCTTTAACATTATCAGTTCGTAGAATATTGGCTCAGTTGATCGCATTCTTTATCTTTGTTAATCAAAATTATAATTATGGAAATTTACAGTATACCAACCGGAAATTTTAAGCTGGATGGAGGAGCTATGTTTGGCGTTGTACCTAAATCATTGTGGTCGAAGATATATCCGGCGGACGAAAATAATTTATGTTCCTGGGCCATGCGCTGCCTTTTGATAGTCGATGGAGACAGAAATATTTTGATCGATAATGGGATAGGAGATAAGCAAGACCCTAAATTTTTGGGTCATTATCATTTGCATGGGGATGATACGCTTGAAAAGTCATTAGCAAAATATGGTTTTACTAGGGATGATATTACCGATATGGTTTTAACCCATTTGCATTTTGATCATACTGGCGGTTCAATCAAATGGAATGAAAATAAAACAGCATTAATTCCTTCCTTTAAAAATGCTAAATATTGGGTAAGTAAAGCACAATGGCAATGGGCCGTTAATCCAAACAATAGAGAAAAAGCAAGCTTTTTAAGCGAAAATATTTTGCCCATTCAGGAAAGCGGACAATTGAATATTGTGGAAGGCGAAAGTGAAATATATCCCGGTTTACTTCTGAAAATTTTTAACGGACACACCGATGGACAAATGATTCCGCATATTTTGTACGAGGGAAAAACACTGGTGTATATGGGCGATCTTTTACCCTCAACGGCGCATATTCCTTTACCTTGGATTATGGCTTACGATACAAGACCACTTTTAACACTTGATGAGAAAAAAGCTTTTTTTGAAGATGCAGTAGCCCATGATTATACGCTGTTTTTTGAACACGATATCTTTAATGAGTGCTGTTCTTTACAAAATACAGAAAAGGGCGTTCGTTTAAAAACGTCTTTTACACTTGAAGATTGGAAAAATTCGCTGAAATAGATTTTTCTATTTTATTTTTAATCAAAGCATTACGAATGAGTTCCTTTTTTTAAGCTAAAAATTCGAATTTGTTTATAAAAAATTCGAATAAATCTTATGCAAGCATAAGAAAATATTTTACATTTGATCGCTCAATTTGGTTAAGAAATTAAAACGAAAATATAGTGTATCGTATAAAATCGCAAATCGACGTTAAATCGGAAAGTTTTCAAGCCAATAAAAAGGCTTATCAGCAGCTTTTAGAAACCTTTCGCGAAAGAACCGCCTCCGTAATTGAAAGAGGGAAAGAAAAATCGGTGATAAAACATAAGAAGCGAGGCAAACTATTAGCGCGCGAAAGAATCGATCTTCTAGTTGATCAAAACACTCCTTTTCTAGAATTATCAACACTTGGGGCTTATGATAAATATGAAAATCAGTTTCCATCGGCCGGAATTATTACAGGTATTGGCGTTATACAAGGAAAAGAAAGCATAATAATTGCCAACGATGCAACGGTAAAAGGAGGAACTTATATCAAAGAAACGATTCGAAAACATGTTCGGGCACAGGAGATTGCCATGGAAAATCATTTACCCTGTGTGTATATGGTCGATTCAGGAGGAGCTTTTCTGCCTGATCAATCCCATGTTTTTCCGGATCGCTTCGATTTTGGTCGCTTTTTTTATAATCAGGCGCGTATGTCTGCCGCCGGAATTCCCCAAATTGCTATAGTTATGGGAAGTTGCACAGCAGGTGGAGCTTATGTTCCCGCTATGAGCGACGAAACCATCATTGTTAAAGAACAAGGAACTATTTTTATTGGCGGACCGCCTTTGGTAAAAGCAGCTACAGGCGAAGAGGTTACTGCCGAAGAATTGGGCGGTGCAGATGTACATACCAGTATTTCGGGTGTAGCTGATCATTTTGCTGAAGATGATAGGCATGCACTATCTATTTGTCGTCATATTTTTGAAACCATCGAAAAGAAAGAAAAACAAAAGCTTGATAGCGTTCCTGTTGAAGAGCCCTTTTACGATCCAAAGGAATTGTACGGCATAGCTCCGGTCGACTTAAAAAAGGCGGTTGATGCACGCGAAATTATTGCACGCATTGTAGATGGCAGTCGTTTTCAGGAATTTAAAGCGCGTTATGCGCCGACTATCATTACCGGATTTGCACATATTATGGGTTTCCCGGTTGGGATAATTGCCAATAATGGCGTGCTGTTTTCCGAAACAGCCTTAAAAGGAGCCCATTTTATTGAATTGTGTACCAGTAGAAAAATACCCATCATATTCTTACAAAACATTACCGGATTTATTGTAGGTAAAGAATACGAACGCAAAGGAATAGCGCGTGATGGAGCAAAACTGGTTCACGCAGTGGCCAATGCCAATGTACCTAAATTTACAGTGGTTATTGGAGGTTCTTTTGGAGCCGGAAATTACGCCATGGCCGGTCGTGCTTACGATCCGCGATTATTGTTTATGTGGCCCAACGCAAAAATTTCTGTTATGGGCGGCGAGCAAGCTTCTGATGTTTTGATTCAAGTGAAAAAAGATCAGCTGGCCTTATCGGGGAAAGAAATGCCCCAAAAAGATATCGATCAATTAAAGAAATCAATATTGGATAAATACGAACACGAGGGCTCAGCCTATTATAGCACGGCACGTATGTGGGACGATGGTATTATCGATCCGGTGGATACACGCAAGGTTTTAGCAATGGGAATTGCGATGTCGTTAAGCAAGAAATGGGAGGAGACGAAATACGGAATTTTTAGAATGTAATACGAAACCAAAACTGTAGTATGGCTATAAAAATTAAAACTTTAAGTGGTTATTTTCATGAGTATCAAAAGAGTGTTGTAAATCCTGAACAATTTTGGAGTCAACAAGCCGAAGAATTCTTTTGGCGAAAAAAATGCGATACTATTCTTGATTGGAACTTCGAAGAACCTAAAATAGAGTGGTTTAAAGGCGGTAAACTAAATTTGACGGAAAACATTTTCGAGAGACAAATATTTACGCGTAAAGATCAGGTTGCAATAGTTTGGGAACCAAATAATCCGGATGAAGACAGTATTTCGCTAACGTATAGTCAATTATTTGATAAAGTAAAGCAGTTTTCAAATGTCTTACTTTCATTGGGTGTAAAAAAAGGAGATAGAGTCGCTTTGTATATGCCAATGATTCCTGAGTTGGCTATTGCTATGCTCGCTTGTGCCAGAATTGGAGCAATTCATAGTATTATTTTTGCCGGATTTTCAAGTACATCATTAGCAGATAGAATTATCGATGCTCAAGCAAAAATTGTAATTGCAACAGATGGCGGTTATCGAGGAGCTAAAACAATTCCGATAAAATCGATCGTTGATGAAGCATTAGAAAAATGCGATTCGGTTGAAAAGGTAATTATTAAGAAAAGAACGGGCGAAAATATTTCAATGAAAAGCGGGAGAGACATTTGGTGGGACGATATTTGCCAAGGAGTTTCAACTGAAAATACGGCCGAAATTCTTGATGCTGAAGATCCTTTATTTATTCTCTATACTTCAGGATCAACAGGAAAACCAAAAGGAGTTTTACATACAACCGGAGGTTATATGGTTTATACATCCTATACTTTTAGAAATGTATTTCAGTATAGCCAAGGCGATGTTTTTTTCTGTTCTGCTGATATTGGCTGGATTACAGGGCATTCCTATATTGTGTATGGGCCACTGCTTAGTGGAGCAACAACTTTAATGTTTGAAGGTATTCCAACTTGGCCCGAAGCCGGACGCTTTTGGGATATAATAGAAAAACATCAGGTAAATCAGTTTTATACTGCTCCAACAGCTATTCGTGCTTTAATGGCTTTAGGTAATAAGTTTGTTGAAGAGAAAGCAATGAACAGCTTAAAAGTTTTAGGAACAGTTGGGGAGCCAATAAACGAGGAAGCTTGGCATTGGTATCACGATCATGTTGGTAAAAACAAATGTCCTATTGTTGATACTTGGTGGCAAACAGAAACAGGTGGAATTTTAATTAGTCCCCTAGCCGGTATTACACCAACAAAACCGTCGTATGCTACTTTACCTTTACCCGGAATTCAACCCGTAATTTTAGATAATGAGGGAAAAGAGTTACAAGGGAATAGTGTTGAAGGTAATTTATGTATAAAATTCCCTTGGCCGGGAATGGCCAGAACGCTTTATGGTGATCATGAACGATTTAAACTAACATATTTTAGTACATTTAAAAATCAGTATTTCACTGGTGATGGTGTGAAGCGTGATGAGGATGGTTACTATCGAATTTTAGGAAGAGTTGATGATGTCATCAATGTTTCGGGTCATCGTATGGGTACTGCCGAAGTTGAAAATGCAATTAACGAACATCCACGTGTTGTTGAATCAGCTGTGGTTGGTTATCCTCACGAGATTAAAGGTCAGGGAATATTTGCTTATGTTGTATGTAACGATATGGACGATACAACAAGTGAAAAAGGAATAATTAAAAGCATTAAAATTGGAGTTAATAATATTATCGGTCCAATTGCCAAACCAGATAAAATACTGATAGTTAGCGGATTGCCTAAGACGAGATCGGGAAAAATAATGCGAAGACTATTACGGAAGATAGCGGCCAACGATTTTACTAATTTCGGTGACATAAGTACTTTGCTCGATCCTGGAGTAGTTGAAGAAATAATTGAAAAATCTAAAGCGAAATAGATCAATATGAAGAATTTTGAAACTATACAACTGGAAATAAAGAATGAAATTGGAACAGTTTGGCTCAATCGACCAGAAATTCACAATGCTTTTAACGAAGTAATGATTGCCGAACTTATCGAAATGTTTAAAGAAATTAAATCTATTGACGACATTAGAATTGTTGTGCTCCGAGGTAGAGGAAAATCGTTTTGTGCCGGCGCCGATTTAAACTGGATGCGCAATGTAGCCAAATATTCTTACGAGGATAATTATGAAGAAAGTTTAAATCTATCAAAATGTTTTTACGAAATCTATACCTGTCCAAAACCTACTATTGCACTAGTTCATGGGGCTGCTATTGGTGGTGCTAACGGACTTCTTGCTGCTTGCGATTTTGCGTATGCCGATGAAAATACAACCTTTTCGTTAAGCGAAGTTAAGATTGGAATTGTTCCCGCATGTATCTCGCCTTATGTTACAAAAAGGGTTGGCGAATATGGTTCTAAAGAGTTGATGTTGACCGGAAAGCGTTTTAAAGGCGCAGAGGCAGCACATCACCGATTGGTAAATAAATCATTGCCTTCGGATAAATTGGACGCATATCTCGAAGATATAATCGCCTTGCTAAAGACCAGTGGCCCAAAAGCGATGAGCCATTGTAAAAATTTGATTTATGATATTTCGAACAAACTTACTTTGCAAGAAGCGATAGGCTATACGGCTAAAATGATTGCCGATATTCGTGCTTCTGAAGAAGGACAAGAAGGAATGGCAGCTTTTTTGGAAAAGCGTAAACCTAATTGGGTAGAATAGACGACGAAGAGATTAAGGAGACAAAGGGACTAAGAGATAAACAAAAATGAAGATTTTCAATAAAATATTAATTGCCAACAGAGGCGAAATTGCAGTTCGAATTATCAGGTCGGCAAAAAAAATGGGCATTCAAACTGTTGCGGTTTATTCCAGAGTCGATGCCGATAGTATGCATATACGCATGGCCGATGAGGCGCATTGTATCGGTGATACCGCCTTAGATGAGACCTATCTGAATATCGATAAAATTATTGCTGTTGCCAAAGAAACGCATAGCGAAGCCATTCATCCTGGCTATGGTTTCTTGGCTGAAAATCCAAAGTTAGTGGCCGCTTGTCAAGAAGCAAACCTTATTTTTATTGGTCCATCGGTAAAAGCGATCAAGTTGATGGGGAATAAGATAGCCGCTCGTGCTTTTGTCGAAAAGCTGAATATTCCAATGACCAAAGCACATACAGGCAGTTTGGAATATTTACTCGAAGCTTCTAAATCTATCGAATTACCTGTTTTGGTAAAAGCGGCAGCCGGTGGTGGCGGAAAAGGTATGCGCATTGTGCACGATTGGAAAGATTTAAAATCAACCATCGAATCAACAAGCCGAGAAGCGAAAGCCTATTTTGGTGATGGTGAAGTATTTGTGGAGAAATATGTCGAAAATCCACGCCATATCGAAATTCAAGTTATTGGAGATAAACATGGCAAAGTGGTTCATTTGTACGAACGCGAATGTTCTATTCAGCGACGCTTTCAGAAAGTGATAGAAGAATCTCCATCGCCATCTCTTACACCTGAGGTGCGCGAAAAGATGGGTGCAGAAGCTGTAAAAATCGCGCAAGCTATTGGCTATGAAAATGCGGGGACTATTGAATTTTTAGTCGATAATAAACTGAATTACTATTTCTTAGAAATGAATACGCGTGTTCAGGTTGAACATCCGGTAACGGAAATGGTAACCGGAATTGATATTGTGCGCGAACAGTTATTGGTTGCTGCAGGAAATAAACTGAGTTTTTCGCAAAGCGATATCCATCAAAACGGTCATGCCATTGAAGCTCGAATTTATGCTGAAGATCCGGAAAACGATTTTCTGCCATCACCGGGTCAATTGACTTTTTATCAGGAACCTAAAGGGGATGGTATTCGTGTTGACAGCGGAATTGACAGGCCGATAGAAGTAAAAAGCTTTTTCGACCCAATGATTAGCAAACTTATTGCTTTCGGCGCAAATCGCGATTTAGCACGTAAAAAATTGATTCAAGCTCTTGAACACTATGCAATTCACGGACTTAAAACCAATATCACGTATTTGATGAGTGTTTTGCAAAATACAGATTATCAGAAAAATACTATTGATACAAAGTTTTGCGATCATCAAAGCAATAGCTTAATCCAATGGATTGAGAATGAACGTGAAGCTATTTCCAAACCAAGAGTACTATGTGCTTTTTTAGCCCATCAATTTGCATCTAAAAAGCAAGATACGTTGTGGAATACGATAGGCTTTTGGCGTCAAATGATGAAAATAAATGTCGCGCTTGATGATAAAGATTATAGCGTTGATATTATTGAAAGACATTCAGGGGGAGCTTTGTTTCGCGTTCAGAATGAGAAATACATTGTTTGTGTAAAAGAGGTTAATCCCAATTTTATTCAAGTCGCCATTAATAAGGACTGTTATAAATTTACCTTGTCTATTGATAAAGAGTCCAATACAATCTTAGGTATTTCGGGTTATAATTTTGAGCTTAAACGTTTTGATATTTTAAACGGCACGGATTTTTACGAAACGGCACTTCTTGGTCAGGCTGGTGATATCGTAAAATCGCCAATGCCCGGAAAAGTGATAAAAGTCTTAGTTGATAAAGGCGATGCCGTTAAAAAGGGCGATGTCTTGCTTATTGTAGAAGCTATGAAAATGGAAAATAATATTTTAGCAGCCCGCGATGGAATTATTGAAGAATTAAATGTAGCTGAGGCTGATATGGTTGATGGCAGCAAAATTCTGCTAAAACTAGAAGAAGAAATTGAAGAATAAACAACAGAATTCTGAATTGAGAACAAATACAGTTGTCATTTTAAGAACACTAACTAAATAAAAAAGAAATGAACTTTGAATTAAGTCAAGAACAAGAACTTATTCGTCAAACAGTGCGCGATTTTGCTGAACGTGAGATAAAGCCTGTGGCGCAAGCTTTAGACGAAAAGGGAGAATTTTCTTATGAACTAACAAAAAAAATTGGTGAACTCGGATTGTTTGGGATGTATTTACCTGAACAGTACGGAGGACAGGGACTAGATACGCTTTCTTATATCATAGCAGTTGAAGAATTGGCACGTGTGGATGGTTCGCAAGCAGCAACTTTGGCTGCGCATAATTCTTTAGGAATAGGCCCGATCTATTATTATGGAACAGAAGAGCAAAAATTAAAATACTTACCAAAACTTTGCACGGGAGAAGGTATTTGGGCTTTTGGTTTAACAGAACCCGATGCCGGTTCCGATTCTCGCGGCAGCAAAACAACGGCAAAATTAACGGATGGAAAATGGACGATTAATGGTTCGAAAATATTCATTACCAATGGCGCTTCTGATATTTCTTTGGGCGCTACAGTTCAGGCTGTAACGCAAACTTTTCCTGATGGAAAAAAAGAATTTACCACCATAATTGTGGAAAAAGGAACGGAAGGGTTTAAGCGCGTAGCGATGCACAATAAAATGATGTGGCGCGCATCCGATACTTCGGAATTGTATTTTGACGATTGCGTAGTTCCTGAGGAAAATTTATTGGGTAAAGTAGGCGAAGGATCACACATAATGTTGTCAACTTTGGATAATGGCCGACTTTCGATAGGTGCAATGGGATTAGGTTTAGCGCAAGGTGCTTTTGAAGAAGCTTTACGCTATTCGAACGAGCGCAAACAATTTGGCAAGCCAATCAGTAAATTTCAGATCAATGCTTTTAAATTGGCCGATATGGCAATGAAGATTGAACTTGGAAGGAATTTACTATATAAAGCCTGTTGGTTAAAAGACGAAGGCAAACCTTTTGCTAAAGAAGCAGCGATGGCTAAATTGTATTGTTCAGAAATAGCGCGTGAAGTGGCTGACGAAGCGGTTCAAATTCACGGTGGTTATGGCTTAATGAAGGATTATCCTGTAGAACGTTTTTATCGCGATCAGCGCTTATTACAAATTGGTGAAGGTACCAGCGAAATTCAGCGTTTGGTAATTTCTCGCTATATTGGATGTTAGTTTTGTATATTTGAAAATGATAGGATCACTTTGAAAATAAAAAAATATGAACAAAGTAGTAAAAAATGCGAAGGAAGCTATTGCCGGAATGCAAAACGGTCAAACTTTTATGTTGGGCGGATTTGGTTTAAGCGGCATTCCTGAAAACACAATTAAAGCTTTGGTTGAAAGCGGACTGACTGATTTAACTTGTATTTCGAACAATGCAGGAGTTGATGATTTTGGTTTGGGCTTGCTTTTAAAAAAACATCAAATTAAAAAAATGATCTCCTCTTATGTTGGCGAAAATAAAGAGTTTGAGCGTCAACTTTTAGAAGGAGAATTGGAAGTTGATCTTATTCCGCAAGGAACATTGGCCGAACGAATTCGTGCCGGAGGTGCTGGTATTCCTGCATTTTTTGTTCCTGCAGGATATGGAACCGAAGTGGCTGAAGGAAAAGAAGTCCGCGAATTTGATGGAAAAATGTATTTGATGGAAAGATGGCTTAAAGCCGATTTTGCAATTGTAAAAGCATGGAAAGGCGATACCATGGGCAATTTAATTTATCGGCATACGGCCAATAATTTTAATCAACCTATGGCTATGGCAGGAAAAATAACAATTGCCGAAGTGGAAGAGTTGGTGCCTGCCGGAGAACTTGATCCCGCGCAGATTCATACACCCGGAATTTTTGTGCAACGCATTTTTCAAGGTGTGGATTATGAAAAACGCATTGAGTTTGAAACAACAAGGTAATCGATTGATTTTAACATAGTGCCTTTGTGCCTTAGTGGTTAAATGAAATAATACCACAGAGACAGGGAGACACCAAGAAATTACTAAAAATATTAGAAATGGGTTTAGATAAAAACGGAATAGCAAAACGCATTGCTCAGGAATTAAAAGACGGTTATTATGTAAATTTAGGAATAGGAATCCCAACTTTGGTGGCCAATTTTGTTCCGGAAGGTATGGAAGTCATCCTTCAATCTGAGAATGGCTTATTAGGTATCGGTCCTTTTCCTGAAAAAGGCAAAGCCGATGCCGATTTAATTAATGCCGGAAAACAAACGGTGACAACTATTGCCGGATCTTCCTTTTTTGATTCTTCGTTGAGTTTTGCAATGATAAGAGGAGGTCATGTTGATTTGACTGTGTTAGGTGCTTTTGAAGTTACCGATAAAGGCGATATTTCTTCATGGAAAATTCCCGGAAAAATGGTGAAAGGTATGGGCGGCGCAATGGATTTGGTCGCTGCTGCAAAAAATATTATCGTGGCAACAACGCATACCGATCGGGATGGAAATCCAAAACTGGTAAAGGAATGCAAACTTCCATTGACGGGTATTCGGTGTGTAACAAAAATTGTTAGCGATCTTGCTGTAATTGAAGTTACGGAAAAAGGCTTTAAACTTTTGGAACGTGCTCCAGGGGTAGAAGTGCAAGAAATAATTGATAAAACCGGAGCGCCATTAATTGTTGAAGGGGAAATTCCCGAAATGAAATTGTAAACGCTGTAGTAAATTGACTTTGAGATACTTTGTGCTTCCTTTGTGTGACTTTGTGGTATAGCTATTACACAGAGAACCACAAAGATACCTATAGATTTGCAAATATGAATAGTATTACTTTTAAATAATTTTTCTGACGAACCGGAGAAAGAAAGGTGAACTAAACGAAGTTA
>JAFGHU010000082.1 GCA_016929955.1 Bacteroidales bacterium
ATCACTTTTAATTCGCCCGATTTTAAAACGGAGATAAGTGGTGCATGATTCTCTAAAACTTCAAAAGAACCATCTATTCCCGGAAGTTTTACCAAACTGGCTTCGCCATCAAAAAGGCTGCTATCAGGTGTTACAATCTGAAGGTTCATAGTTGTTTTTATTGAGCTAATAATTTCTTTCCTTTTTCAATGGCTTCTTCAATAGTTCCAACAAGGTTGAATGCAGCTTCCGGATATTCG
Organism: Bacteroidales bacterium; assembly: GCA_016929955.1. Taxonomy (GTDB): domain Bacteria; phylum Bacteroidota; class Bacteroidia; order Bacteroidales; family UBA12170; genus UBA12170. The sequence continues at coordinate 240 of JAFGHU010000082.1, forward strand.
TCCACTTCTCCATCCATAATCATATTAAAGCCTTTAATGGTATCTTCTATCGAAACAAATTTACCTTCAAGGCCGGTAAATTGAGTAGCCACAAAGAAAGGTTGTGACAAGAATCGCTGAACACGACGAGCGCGGTGTACAACAAGCTTATCTTCTTCTGAAAGTTCGTCCATTCCTAAAATGGCGATAATATCTTGTAGTTCTTTATAGCGCTGTAATAATTCTTTTACATTTTGTGCGGTTCGGTAATGTGCTTCACCAACAATATCAGGAGATAAAATTCGCGAAGTTGAATCCAATGGGTCAACCGCAGGATAAATACCTAATTCGGCAATCTTTCTGTTCAATACCGTAGTTGCATCCAAGTGCGCAAAAGTGGTAGCTGGAGCAGGGTCGGTTAAGTCATCGGCAGGAACATAAACCGCCTGAACAGAAGTAATTGAGCCTCGATTGGTAGAGGTAATACGTTCTTGCATAACCCCCATCTCTGTTGCCAAAGTTGGCTGATAACCAACAGCCGAAGGCATACGTCCCAGCAAGGCAGAAACTTCAGAACCTGCTTGAGTAAAACGGAAAATATTATCGATAAAGAATAAGATGTCGTTTCCTTTTTCCTGACCTTCACCATCGCGGAAATATTCTGCAACAGTAAGTCCTGATAGGGCTACACGTGCACGAGCTCCGGGAGGTTCGTTCATTTGGCCGAATACCAAAGTTAGCGTAGAATCTTTCATCTTTTCCATATCCACTTTGGAAAGATCCCAGCCGCCTTCATCCATATTTTTTCTAAACTCAGGGCCGTAATTAATAATTCCGGCCTCAATCATTTCGCGTAGAAGATCGTTTCCTTCACGTGTACGTTCTCCTACACCGGCAAATACAGATTGACCTTTATAATTTTTTGCAATATTATTGATAAGTTCCTGAATAATAACCGTTTTTCCAACACCGGCACCACCAAACAAACCAATTTTACCTCCTTTAGAATAAGGTTCAATCAAGTCGATCACCTTAATACCGGTCAATAATATTTCTTTTTGTGTAGATAAATCTTCAAATTTGGGAGGTTCACGGTGAATAGGATACGATTTTCCGGTGTTTACACTTGGCAAACCATCAATTGTTTGTCCGGTTACATTAAACAGTCGGCCTTTTATTTCTTCTCCAACAGTCATGGCAATGGGTTGGCCGGTAGCCAATACTTCCATTCCGCGATAAAGTCCGTCGGTTGAATCCATCGCAACAGTACGGACTGTATTTTCTCCGATATCTTGTTGAACTTCTAACACAATAACATGCCCAGTATCATTGGTAACGGTTAAAGCATCATAAATATTTGGAATATTTTTTTCTTGATCAAATGTAACATCAATTACGGGTCCGATGATTTGAGAGATTTTCCCTGCAGCCTTATTCTCCATGTATTTTTTGTTAAAATTCTGCGCAAATATAAGACAATCTGATTTATAATCTTTGGCCAATATCGTTTTTTTTCTTTTTTCGGCATTTTAATACCGCTTCTTGAAAATACGTAAAATAGTCTAATTTAGTACCTTTATAATTCGAACCAACACTAAACGATATGAAAGCGACCAAAATAGCTATTGTTCAAGAATCCTCTGCCTTTTTAAATTTGAAAAAGAGTATCGAAAAAGCCCTCGAAATTATCGCTGAAGCAGCTGATAATAAAGCTGATATTCTTGTTTTTGGCGAGAGTTGGTTTGGTGGATATCCCTCTTGGTTAGATTCTATTCCGAATGCTGCACGATGGAATTATCCGCCAATAAAAGAAACTTGGTCAGCTACCTTTGAAAATGCCATGGAAATAAATGGGAATGAAATCTCACTATTGGCTGAAGCGGCAAAGAAAGCCAATGTTTTTCTGGTTTTCGGATTTAATGAAGCTATCAAAAAGGGTAGGGGAAATGGAACTTTATATAATGCTATTTTAATCATTGATAATCAGGGAGAAATAAAAAATCATCATCGGAAATTGATGCCTACTTATACCGAAAAATTAGTTTATGGATTGGGCGATGCCCATGGTTTAAAAGCCGTAGATTCGCCCTTTGGTCGATTAGGCGCACTTGTTTGTTGGGAGCATTGGATGCCGCTTACACGCCAGGCTATGCACGACGAAGCGGAAGATATTCATTTTGCATTATGGCCAAAAGTGCACGAAATGCATCAAATTGCAAGTCGCCAATATGCTTTTGAAGGTCGCTGTTTTGTAGTTTCTGTCGGACAAATACTGGCTTCGGCAAGTTTACCAAAACAATTGCTTAAGGAGATGAATAATGAGGCATTACCAGAATACCTTTTAAATGGTGGCAGTTGCGTTATTGGTCCGGATGGAAATTATATAATGGAACCGCAGTTTGATATTGGCGGAATTATTTACGTGGAACTTCCTGCCTTAAAAACTGTTTTAGAAGAACGGATGAATCTTGCAACCTCAGGACATTATCAGCGTTGGGATGTTTTTGATTTCCATATCAATAAGAAAAGAGAGTTTTAGATCCCTATTCTGGAATTTAGAACATACGAAGCTGATTGTTTGTTTTTTTAAGTTGTAGCGAGTTTAGAAAGAGAAGAAAAATAAGTTTACAATCAAAAGTATGGTAAAAATTACGAATATGATTCCAAACGCTATCTCCCACCTGTTATTATATGTATCCACAATATAAATCTTAACAGGGATTAAAACCGCCCTTTTTCACTAGGGCAAAATTAATAAACTTGAAAATAAAAATCAAGGCTATCCATCCGAATTGAATATACGTATTCGTGTAAAAAGCTGTAATACAGCGCTTAACGCTAAAGTCCGAATTGCTTCATCAGCGAAAATATCCTGTACTAAAGCACTTGGGAAAAAGTATAATTTATAATTTCATATGACTTCCATCACAAAACGGAGGCGTTTTCGTATGTTTACAACCACACCAGGCTACTTTTGTTGGGGCTTCAATTTTTTGTATTACCGGCGAAAATTTACTTCCGGTATGTGATCCGTCGCAAAAAGGTTGATTTTTACTCTTTCCACAAGCACACCAGGCATAAGTGCCTGCTTGCATTTCCATAACGTAAGGTTTTTTCTGAGCGATTTCTGGTTTTGCCATAATACTATGTTTTAGAAGAATTGAAATCAAAGTTAAGCAATTAATTGAATAAAATTGGGCAAATGCTGGAAGGAAGAAGTAATTATCGAATACGTGTATTAGCGCAATATTTTTCGTTGAAAGATAAGAAGTATTGCAACTCCAATAGAGATGGCAGAATCGGCAATATTAAAAACCGGACTAAAAAATAAGAATTCGGAACCACTCAGAAAAGGAATCCAGCTTGGCCAATGCCCCTCAATGATTGGAAAATAAAGCATATCGACTACTTTTCCGTGCAAAAAGCTACTGTATCCACCGCCATTCGGAAGAAAAACGGCTTTTTGATAGAAAGTGCTTTCGCTAAACAATAAACCATAAAAGGCACTGTCGATAATATTTCCGATGGCACCGGCTAAAATAAGCGATAAGCTGATAATTAATCCGGAGTTTTCTTTGTGTTTAATGCAATGCCAAAGATACCATGCAATACCTCCGACAGCTGCAATACGGAAAATACTTAAGAATAGCTTTCCGTAAGAAGAACCCAGTTCATATCCAAAGGCCATTCCGTTATTCTCTGTAAAATGAAGATAAAACCAATGGCCAAAAATGGGCATATCTTCGCCAAGTAAAAAGCTTGTTTTTATCCAAATCTTAAGTGCTTGGTCTATGAAAAGGACAAGAAAAATAACAAAAGCAGCTCGTTTCAATAGCGTTTTTTTTTAAAGATATAACTAAAATAGTCATTTCTAATGTGCGAATAGAAATGACTATTTGACTATGTTTATTGGTTTATTGAATTACCGGACGGTTTAATTTAGCTTCGATAGAAAGTGTAGCATGAGGCACGCTTCTAAGGCGTTCTTTAGATATCAACTTTCCTGTTTCACGGCAAATACCATACGATTTGTTTTCGATGCGTACAAGTGCATTTTCGAGCGAAGCGATAAATTTTTCCTGACGGATAGCCAGTTTGCTATTTTCTTCTTTCGACATAACAGCATTGCCTTCTTCCAATACTTTAAAAGTGGGCGACGTGTCGTTGGTATCGTTGTCGTTTTTGTTTTTGTATGCGTCAGTGAGCATAATTAAGTCAGCCTTGGCTTTCTCTAATTTTGCCAGAATAATTGCTTTAAACTCCTCAAGTTCCTGATCGGAGTATCTGGTCTTAATTTCTTTTGCTTTAGTCATGGCTTTATTTTTTTAGTAAAAAATGTTTTTAAACCTTCTTAATATCAATTAATATCGAAACAGAATCAGTTAATTCGATTTGATCTGAATCGTCCTCCATTTGATCAGAAAAGTTTAAAGACTCAGCTAAGGTCTCTGAGCAAATATAGGAAAAATTATTTTTAAATGCTTCATCAAAATCAGGATGTTTTTCTAAGATAATGTTTATTTTATCCGTGACTTCAAAGCCTTTTTCTTTACGCAAACTCTGAATTTTATTGATCAAATCACGCGCTTTTCCTTCATAAATCAATTCTTCGGTAAGCGTAGTGTCCAGAGCGACAGTATATAGGCCCGACGTGGCGATTAGCCATCCCGGAATATCGTCTGTAATTATCTCGGCATCATCCACTGTTATTTCTAGCGTTTTATCGGCCAAAGGCAAGTCGTAACGACCTGTTTTTTCGAGCGATTTAATGGCTTCCTGATCCATTTCTTGAATAGCCGACGCTATTTGTTTCATCATTTTGCCGTATTTTGGTCCCAAACTCTTAAAGTTTGCTTTGATTTTTTTCACCAACATGGGCGAATCTTCTGGCATAAACTCAAGGGTTTTTACGTTTACTTCAGACAAAATGAGGTCTTTAATCAACTCTACTTGCGCCTTAAAGTTTCCGTTTAAAACAGGTATCATTAGCTTGTTTAAAGGCTGACGAACGCGTAAGTTGTTTTTCTTTCTTAACGACAAAACCATCGAAGAGAATTCTTGGGCCATTTCCATGCGCTCTTCCAAATCTTTATCAATCCACTCGGGTTTAGCCACGGGCATATCGCTTAAATGAACCGATTCAATCTTGTGCTTGCCACTTACTCTGTTTAAATCGATAAATAATTTATCGCTGAAAAATGGAGCAATAGGAGAACTTAACTGAGCTACTGTTTCGAGGCAAGTATAAAGTGTTTGGTAGGCTGAAATTTTATCGCTGCTGTATTCTCCTTTCCAGAAACGGCGACGACTTAAACGTACAAACCAATTGCTTAAATGTTCGCTTACAAAGAACGATATTGCCCTTCCTGCACGCGTAGGTTCATATTCTGATAAGGATTGATCTACCAATAAAATCAAGCTGTTCAGTTCGGATAATATCCAACGATCAATTTCCGGACGTTCTGCGATGGCAATATCTTCTTCGGCATAAGTAAAACCGTCGATATTGGCATAAAGCGCAAAAAAGTTGTAAGTATTGTAAAGCGTGCCGAAATATTTTCTGCGCACTTCTTCTATCCCATTCAAGTCGAATTTTAAATTATCCCAAGGCTGAGAATTGGTAATCATATACCAACGAGTGGCATCAGCACCGTATTGTTCCAGTGTTTCAAAGGGATCAACAGCATTGCCTAATCTTTTCGACATTTTGTTGCCCATTTTATCGAGTACCAATCCATTGGAAACTACATTTTTATAAGCTACTTTATCAAAAACCATGGATGCGATGGCATGCAAAGTAAAAAACCAGCCCCGTGTTTGGTCGACGCCTTCGGCAATAAAATCAGCAGGGAAGAAATTGTTTATTTTTTCTTGATTTTCGAAGGGATAATGCCATTGTGCATAAGGCATAGAACCACTATCAAACCAAACATCGATCAAATCAGGTTCGCGATACATGGGTTTTCCTGATGATGAAACCAACACAATTTTATCAACATAAGGACGGTGAAAATCGAATGTTTCGTAGTTTTCTTTCGACATATTGCCGGGAACAAATTCAGCCATTGGATTTTCAGTCATAAAACCTGCTGCAATCGACTTCTCAATTTCAGTTTTTAATTGTTCGGCAGAGCCGATGAAAATTTGCTCTTCCTGATCTTCTGTACGCCAAATTGGTAAAGGAATTCCCCAGAATCGAGAGCGGCTTAAATTCCAATCAACCAGATTTTCTAACCAATTGCCAAAACGACCTGTTCCGGTAGCCGCAGGCTTCCAGTTAATGGTTTTGTTTAATTCTATCATCCGGTCTTTCATAGCCGTGGTTTTAATAAACCAGCTATCGAGTGGATAATAAAGAATAGGTTTATCGGTGCGCCAGCAATGCGGGTAGGAGTGCGTATGTTTTTCGGCTTTAAAAGCTCTGTTTTCTTTTTTAAGTTTAACGATGATGTCGACATCCACAGGTTGATCGCGCAACGGATCATCATCAGCGTAGTATTCTGCTTTCACAAATCGGCCGGCAAACTCACCCATTTCTTTCACAAATCGACCAGTTTTATCAACCATGGTTAAAGAACCGATGCCGTTTTGAGCGCCCACTTTAAAGTCGTCGGCACCAAAACTAGGTGCAATATGCACAATTCCTGTTCCATCTTCGGTAGTCACAAAATCGCCAATAAGCACGCGGAAAGCATCGCCATCTTCGGGTTGGGCATAAGGCATAAGTTGCTCGTAGCGCAAAGCCTCCAGTTTACTGCCTTTGCAATGACCAACGACTTCGAAAGGAATGGCTTTTTGTCCGGCTTCGTAATCTTCTAATTTTAGTTCCGCATTTTTTTCAGGAAAAAAATTAGCCATTAGTTTTTCGGCAAGAATAACCGTTATTTTTTCGAAAGTATAAGGGTTATATGTATTTACAAGAACATAATCAATCTTTTTTCCTACTGCTAATGCTGTATTCGAGGGCAAAGTCCAGGGAGTTGTTGTCCAGGCTAAGAAAAAGAGTTCGCCGGAAGCTTTTTTGAATAAATGTTCGCTTTTTTCGTTTCTAACAACTTTAAACTGAGCGGTTAATGTTGAGTCTTTAACATCGCGGTAGCAGCCCGGCTGATTTAATTCGTGCGTACTTAAACCTGTTCCTGCAGCAGGCGAAAAGGGCTGTATGGTATAGCCTTTATAAATCAGACCTTTTTCGTCGAGCTTGCTTAATAAATGCCAGACTGTTTCGATGTATTTATTGTCAAAAGTGATATACGGATCTTCCAGGTCGACCCAATATCCCATTTTTTTGGTCAGATCGTCCCAAAGGTCTTTGTATTTCATTACTTCTGTACGACAAGCTTTGTTGTAGTCTTCAACAGAAATCTTTGTTCCAATATCTTCTTTTGTAATTCCCAAACTTTTTTCTACGCCAATTTCTACAGGTAAGCCGTGGGTGTCCCAACCCGCTTTCCGGCTGACGTAATTTCCTTTTAGCGTTTGATAGCGACACACAATGTCTTTTATAGCACGAGCCATCACGTGGTGAATACCGGGAACGCCATTGGCAGAAGGAGGTCCTTCGTAAAAGACGAAAGGTTTGTTTCCTTCTCTGTTTTTTAAGCTTTTCTCGAAGACGTTCTTATCTTCCCAAAAATGCAACATTTCTTTTGCAATCTCCGAGAGGTTTAAATTTTTATATTCCTGATATTGTGCCATTTTGTACATGTATTTTTAAAGCTTGCAAAAGTATAAATTTTTAACTTTCCTACATAGAAAGTTTAGCTCAATTAATTTAATTCTGAAAATTCGAAACTTTGATATCTTTGTAGCCGGAAATATAGCAGGCTAACTCAAGGCGCGAATTAATGAACAATCAGGAATTACTTTTCTTTTCAGCGTATATCGTTTTTGTTATCGTATTACTCTCAATCGACTTGGGTGTTTTTAACCGTAAAGCGCACGAAGTTGGCATGAAAGAAGCCTTATGGATGAGCCTTTTTTGGATTGGAATTGGCGTTTCGGCCTATTTTTTCTTTCGTTATTTTGGCCATCTGGTGCATGGTTTAGATTCTAAGGAGGCTATTCAATCGCGCATAAATTTTTACCGCTATCCGATTGATATTACCGGATTAAATTTTGAAGATGCACGCGAAGTTTATAATAAAAATTTGTCGCTGGAGTATATCACAGCTTATCTTATTGAAAAAGCACTTTCGGTGGATAATATTTTTGTGATGATTTTGATCTTTAAAGGATTTGGAATCGGGAGTAAATACTATCACCGCGTTTTATTTTGGGGTATACTTGGAGCGATTTTAATGCGTTTCTTCTTCATTTTTGCCAGTGCAGCACTTATACATCGGTTTTATTGGGTGCTTTATATTTTCGGAGCCTTCTTGATTTACAGTGGAATGAAAATATTTTTTCAAAAAAACGAGGGGCCTGTCGATACCCAAAATCATCCTATGGTAAAATTTACGAGCAAACATTTTAATGTAGCTGCTGATTATGTGGGGCAAAAATTCTTTATAAAACAAGGAGGAAAATTAATGCTTACGCCTTTGTTTTTAGTACTTGTGGTTATCGAGTTTTCGGATGTTATATTTGCTGTTGATAGTATTCCGGCCATTTTTAGTATTACCCTCGATCCGTATATTGTCTTTTTCTCCAATATTTTTGCCATATTGGGTTTGCGGGCACTTTTTTTCCTGGTTTCGAATATTATGGATTTGTTCCGATTTTTGCAATACGGATTGGGCGTATTGCTCACCTTTATTGGTGTCAAACTCCTTTTTCACGATTTTTTATACGAAAAATTGGGTATAGGCACAGTCGAATCGCTGTATTTAATCTTGAGTATCTTGGTGCTTAGTATTTTGGCGTCCTTAGTTTTTCCGGAGAAAAAAAGAAAGTAAAAAAAGGATTAAGCTTTTTTTAAGCGTTCGATAAACGATTGAAGTAGCACTTCTGCCGCTTGATAGGGACTTATTTTTTGTTGAATGATTTGTTCTTTTAAGGCATTGCTCTTCTCTTGCATTGCCGTATCAGCCAAAAAACGATGGTGAAGTTTGTTTTCTAGACTAATGTTTAAAGCCTGAAGGTCCTGTTCTTTTCGTTTTTGATAAAAAAAGCCGTTCGCTTTAGTAAAATCAAGATAATCATTCATTAAGTTCCATATTTCCATCAATCCTGTTGATTCTATTGAAGAACACAATGCTGTTTCCGGTCCCCAGTTGGAAGGTGGTTTAGGAAAAAGATGCAAGGCATTAACATATTCTGTTTTTGCAATTCGGGCTTTTTGATAATTATCGCCATCGGCTTTATTGATGATTAGCATATCAGCCATTTCCATAATGCCGCGTTTAATGCCTTGAAGTTCATCGCCGGCGCCGGCCAGCATCAATAAAAGGAAAAAATCGACCATCGAATGAACAGCAGTTTCGCTTTGTCCAACGCCCACCGTTTCAACAAAAATAAGATCGTAACCGGCAGCTTCACATAGAATTATACTTTCGCGTGTTTTTTGAGCAATACCGCCCAAAGAGCCGGAAGAAGGAGAGGGCCTTATGTAAGCGTTGGCATGGTTGGCCAGTTTTTCCATGCGTGTTTTATCGCCTAATATGCTCCCTTTGCTTCGGGCACTGCTTGGGTCTATAGCCAATACAGCAAGACGTTTAGCGTATTTTTCGACGAGTAAATAACCCAAAGCTTCAATAAAAGTGCTTTTTCCAACGCCCGGAACTCCAGTTATTCCAATACGAAAAGAATTGCCGGCATAAGGCAAGCAAGCTTCTATTATTTCTTGAGCAAGAATTTGATCGCTAGTTAACGTGCTCTCAATCAAGGTAATTGCTTGACTTAAAATAGCGCGATCGTGTTTTAAAATACCTTGTAAATAATAGTCGGCATTGAAACGAGTTGCCTTTTGCTTTTTACGTTCTTTTGCCCGCGGATTAATAGTTTCCGGAGCTTCTACACCTTGCTGAACTTTTAGAGCGGATATGTTTTTTGAAGTTTTCATTGTTGCGCTTAATGTAGCAAAGGTATTAAAATAGTATAGAAAATTTAGTAATGGATTTGAGGCCTATTCGTTAAGTAGGTATAATGTCTATACAATTAAATAAACAAGGTTTTTAGTTAAATATCGTCAAAAAAATCTTCTTCATTTATTGCTTCTTCATCGCTCAATATATCGTTCACTTCGGTAATATCAAAGTATTCAGGATCGTATAATACTAAGAACTCTTTTTCTTCAGCGTTTAGTTTTTTGCTGGCCATACGATCCATCAAATGCTGATATCCCCAGGGTCCGCCACAATCTTCGGGTGGTGCATTACGCTTACCAGCTAAGCAAACCGGATATTTTGGCCCCAATTGGCTTATTTTCTCTACTTGTATTTGATGCATCCAATCATCACCAAAGTCGTACCAATATTTAAATGTATCCTTTTCGGTAAATGAAAAATCTTTTAGCTTTACATCTTTAACATTTAAGCCTTCCGATTCTTCGCTCAAACCAAAACCGCCATCCATGTCCACTTTAATATCTCCAATTTTAAATTGATAAAGATGCATGTTTGTCCAATTAAATGCAATCTGAATGGTATTGTGCAATTGGAATAAAGACAATTCGTCGGACAATACGATGCGTCTCCAAACAGGAGGTTTTACATTTTCTAAAGTAATTTTTAATTGTAAAAACATAATGCGTTTTTTTGATGTATACGAAATTAACTAATTTTAGTATATAAAATAGCAGTGCATAGAGTTTAAAGAAAAAAGATCGAAAGGAAAGCTTAAAATAACAATGTTAAGCAAATTGTTAAGCAAATCGAAAATTTACGAAATTGCATTTAATCAAAAAAGCCTTATAATATATTGTTTATAAGGATTTTATCTTGTGGAGAATAGCGGAATCTCCCAAAGGGATCTCTTCGAGTGAACCGCTGACCTTTTGACGCTTCGAAATTTTGTCAAATTATATATTTCGAATAATGGTACACTAGCCGGTA
>JAFGHU010000083.1 GCA_016929955.1 Bacteroidales bacterium
ATCAACAATATAAATAGCCTCAGCGGTTTTAAGAATTATTTTTCCAAAGGATTGGTCTACACCTAAATAGTTGTTTTTCAATACATCCAATTGCTTGTTTATCAGCTTATTTTCAAGCAAAACTGATATTTTATTTATCGCTTGCACCAAGTCTTCGGGCGTAATCGGTTTAACTAAATAGTCGAGGGCACTAAATCGAAAGGCTTTTATTGCATATTCCTCATAAGCTGTAACAAACACAACTTTAAAATTATACGAAGCAAAATTGCTTAACAAATCAAAACCACTTCCATCGCCCATATGAATGTCCAAAAACACAAGATCGGGATTGTGCTTTTTTATGGCTTGAATGCCTGTCTTTACGCCATCAGCTTCAGCAATAACCTCAACTTCAGGGGCATATATCTTCAACATCATTTTTAATGTTTCCCTTGGGGTTTCTTCGTCGTCAATTATAATTGCTTTCGTCGTCATAGTATTTAGTTTATGGGGATTTTAAAAGTGACTCGAGTTCCGGAAGCATTGTGCTCGGAATCGTATAAATCTTCTATCTGATAAGATATTTTATAATTATAATATTTCCGGAAACAACTGAGTCTTTCTTCGGTTATTTCTGTTCCAAATGATTTATGCGTTTCTCTGCCTTTTTTCAAAGCCAAGGATTTAATTCTTCCAATTCCGTTGTCTTCAATACTATACACTAATGTGTTCTTTTCCAGTTTAAGACGAATATGCACATAACCTCCACTTTCTTTTTTTACGGCTCCATGCTCAATAGCATTTTCTACAAAGGGCTGGGCTAACATAGGTGGCAATTTAAAAAAAGTCAAATCGATATTCGGATCAACATCAATTTTATAGCTAAACTTTGTTTTAAAACGCTGTTTTTGAAGACTTAAGTAATAATTAAGCAACTGCAGCTCTTTTTCAAGTGTTATATATTCTTGTTTTGTATTTTCCAATATCAAGCGAATTAATTTCGAGAATTCAGCCAAATATTTACTGGCTTCTACTTCTTCTTTTTTATAAATATAACCTTGAATCGCCACTAAAGCATTAAAAATAAAGTGCGGATTAATTTGTGCTCTCAGCAGCAGTTCTTTTAATTCCGCCATTTTTCTTCGGGTAATTATACGTTGATAAAGATTCCGAATGGCAAAACCTATAGCTAATAATAACAGAACAGCTACCGATAAAATAAACCAAGTCTTTTTCCATAATGGTGTTTCAACTTCTATCAGAATTGATTTCATCTTAATATTTTTCCAATTGCTATTGTTTAATGCCAATTGTACTTCAAGAATGTATTTACCCGGTTTAATATTGGTATATCGAGCCAAAGCATTCCCTTTATCAATATAATTCCAATTATCCTCCAAATCTTTTAATCGATACCGATAACTGTATTGAGTGCTGGCTATTAAATCCGTATTTGTAAAACCAACCGTAAAAAAGTTTTCGTGATGTTTTAGGCGAATTTTTGAATAATGCGACAGGCTTGGAATTTTCAATTCTCCCTTTACACTTAGTTCAGTAAGAAAGATATCCGGAAGCCTCTGCCTGCTTAATACTGTTTTCGGGTCAAAAACTACCCACCCTTTTTTACCCCCAAAAAGCAGCTGTCCATCTATTAATTTGGAGCCTGCCTTGAGCTCTTCTGTCATTTCTGTTCCAGATAAATCGGGGAAAGAAAGACAATAATCCCAATCCGGATTAAAACTAATTATACCTTTATCAGTGCCCAACCATAAATTGCCAGTTTCATCTTCTAAGATCTTAAAAATTTTATTGCTGGTTAAACCCTTTTGTTTTCCCCAAACTCTAAAACTTTCTTTTTCAAGATCGTAGCAAAAAAGACTATCCGCAGCTACCCATATTTTCCCATTTTTACTTTCAAAAATATCGTATATTGTAAGATCAACAAAAGAAGTATGCAGTTTGGCTTGATTATAAAACCAGCGGGAAGTATCTCGGTCAGGATAATAAATATGTAAACCAGCCCGAGTAGTTCCCATCCACAGGCGATCTTGACTATCATAAAAAAGTCTTGTAATTAATCTGGATTCGAATGGAGAATTAAACTTGTCTTTCAAGCTTTTAATAAATTGACCTTTCTCCCTATCGAAGAGTTCCAATCCCTGTGCACCCCATAAACCTAGATAGAAACGGCCAAATTTATCTTCTGCAAAATCGTTATACCAATCCTGATAAGTGCTTGTTTTGTTAAATGTAAACAATTCAAATTGCTCTAAATCCTTTTTCTTACGGGCAAATCCAATTCCAGCCCATAGCCCTATATAAATATCGCCAAAAGCATCTTCGTACAAACATTTGATTTTATTTGAAGGCAGTCCGTATTTATTACTCTCAACTGCATTGTAATGCTTGATTTTCCCAGTTGCCGGATTGAAATAATCGAGGCCGTGATCTTGATATCCAATCCAAACATTACCTTTCTTATCTACAAGTGAAGAACTTACAAAATTTGAGGAAGCACTGGCTTTATTTTCCGGGATATGATTGTAAAATTTGATGTAATTATTGCTCGATCGGTAGCCCGCTAATCCCTCGTCTGTGGCTATCCAAACCGATCCCTTATTATCTTCGTACAGTTTATTAATATGATTATTGGGCAAAGATGTTGGCGAATTGATATCGGCGCTAAAATGTTGCAAACTATTTGATTCCTGATCGAATTGAAAAATTCCGCTACCGGTACCAAACCATATTTCTCCGTTTGCCGTTTGAATAATTGTAAATGTACTTTCTTTTAAAAAACGTTTAAATATTTTTGTTTCTTTATCGTAAATATATGCACCATCAAGTCCTGCTATCCAAAAATTCCCTTTCGAATCTTCAAAATAACAAGAGGCATCATATTCTGTTTTTTGCCCTTCTTTAGATCCAATTGGTAAATAAACAAGTTTATCTAACTTCTCATCGAGATAAAGAGGAGATAAGTTTCGGACACCCAGCCATAACAGACCCGATTTATCTCTATAAATATCGTGATAATGGTAATAGGGTTGCCATAAGCGAATATGTTCCCAAGCCTTAACTACCTGATTACGTTTTTTATCGAATTTTAACAAATATCCACTTACAACATCTATCCACAACAATGAATCCCCTTCGTTAAGAATAGCTCGAACATAGTTTACATCAATATTCTGATAATCTATATTTATTTTTTTAAACTTATCGCTGTCTGAATTATAAACGCACAATCCATTTTCTGTGCCTATCCATATTCTGCCATTTTCATCTTCGTCTATGCAACTAACAATTCCGGGAAGAATAGAGTTGTTATCGTCCAAATCGTTTTGGTAACTCTTGAGTAATTGACCATCGTATTTATTCAAGCCGTTGACTGTAGCTATCCATAAATAATTATGCTCATCCTGCAGAATATCCAAAATATGATTATGCGATAATCCATCATCAGTTGTTAAAGTTAAAAAACGTACATACGGATTTTCTTGAATGGTTGAATTGATCTGAGCCAAAAGAGAAATCGTATTTAATAAAAATATAAACACCAATCCCTTTAAAATAATTACCTTACATCTCGTTAGAAAAGTCAAGTCGTTTTTTTACCTAAAAGTAATAAAATATCTTATACGTCAAAAAAAACAGAATTGATTACATTTGTTGATTAAAAAAACACAAATCATATGATAAAAAATTACCTTTCTGTATTGCTTATTGTCTTTCTGACAATAAACACCACGCTTTTTGCCCAAGAAAAATTAAACCTTAAGCAATTAGATAAGCAAATCGAACAGTCTTTTCAGGATTTTGAACTAAATGGCCTCTCGGTTTTAATCCTAAAAGATGGAGAAATCTTATTCGACAAAAATTATGGTACGCGCGATTTAAAAAACCCCATTACTTCTAACTCGCTTTACAATATTGCCTCGTTAACAAAAGCCTTTACAGGAGCTTGCATGGCAAAGTTGGTTTATGAAAAAAAAATAAATTGGGACGATCTAGTTATCGATTATCTCCCCGATTTTAAACTTGCAGATGCCTATATCGCCAATCATTTAACCATTGCCGATTTATTAACTCACCGCAGTGGAATGGGCACTTTTTATGGCGATTTACTTTGGTACGAAACCGAGCGAAGCAATCAGGATATTCTGCATCGCATGCGTTATCTTCCGGTAACAAATCGTTTTCGCGATCAGTACGGCTATCAAAACAATATGTATATCGTTGCCGCTGAAATACTTAAAAAAGTGAGTGGACAAGATTGGGAAGATTATCTAAGTGAGCATATTTTATTGCCACTTCAGATGAACAATACCAAAACATCCGGCAATTTGCTTACCGAAAATCAAGAGCTTGCACATCCCATTATCCATGGTAAAGTAGTTGATATTACGATGAAAAGACCTCATGCCGCAGCAAGTATTTTCACCTCCACTTCAGATTTAAGTCATTGGGCAGAAATGCTGCTTAATCAAGGCATTTACAAAGGCGATACAATTCTAAATCCATCCGTAGTAGAAGTTATGATGGCAGGCCGAACACTTCGGCCGGTAAGCGGATTAAAAAAAATGGCCGGAGCCCATTTTAATACATATGCTTTGGGTTGGTCGGTTTGGGATTATCATGGCGTTCGCGTGCTCGAACATGGGGGAGGCATGCCCGGTTATATTTCAAATTTGACGCTGATCCCTGAATACCATATGGCATTTATCATATTAACCAATACATTGAGCAGTTTCCCTTCTGCACTTGAATACCATTTATTGGCTAAATTAATGAAGGATAAATCCATCGATTGGCTAAATCTTTTTGAAGGCTTTAAAACCCGAGCTGAGCAATACGATAAAGCGGAAGAAGAAAAGCGATTAGCCTCGCGAATTGAGGGCACAAAACCTCGCTTAGCATTGGATGAATATGTTGGAACTTATGAGGACAAAATGTATGGCAAAGCAGAAATATCGATGGTTGATCAGCATTTACATTTGGTTTTTGTACCTGCCAAACATATCTTTTTTTCAGATATGGAACACTGGAACTATGATACGTTTAAAATAAAATTTGCCGATGAATTTTTACCAGCCGGATATATTAATTTTGAATTTGATTCTTGGAATAAGATTACCGGATTTAAAATCGATTTAAAAAGTAACGATTTCCATTTCTTTAACCTCGATTTTAAAAAAACGGATTGATCTTTTTTCTAGCTTTTTATTTAGCCTTTTTGCTATATAGGAAGGCTCAGTGTAAATTTATAAGCAATATTGTCTTTGAAAGCCGCATAGCTATAGGGGCCATAGCGATACATAGCCCCTAAACCAACACTTAATAGTTTTAAGCGTAACAATTTATTTAGCATTATTCCGCTTTCAAAATAACCTTTCTCCATGGTTTTGAAATCGACATTGTGATGATACTCAGGATTGCTCAGCCATCCAAAGCCAATATTTGTTCCAATCTCTATTTCAGGCTTAAACCATCCCCCATTGAATAATAAAGCATCAAAATTATGCGAAATAAAAAGCGAAATATAGCGATCAGAAAGAAACTCGTTGCCTCGCATAGTTCCGAAACTACCCGGAGCACATAATGCAAATGGGCGATAAGTTCCCCCACCGGAATACAACTTGGCATAAGGCACTTCACCCAAAAGAAGACCGGCTTTTAAACCAATATTGGTTACTCCTAAATATTTGATATAAAATGTTTTACGCATCTGAAGGTCGAGCTTCTTAAAATCAAAAGAATTGTCGGTAATGCCAGAAAAACCCTGCGTATAATTAAACCAAAAAACCGGATATTTCGTGCCAAGCGATATCAACATTCGGCCATTATTGATGTATTTTTCTTTATAGGCAAAACGTACTCTAAACCGTATTTCAGATGAATTAAAATCCTTAATAGGAGCATTATCAGGTGATTGTTGAAAATAATAATCGCCTACCGCTTGCGTTTTTTCTGCATTAATGCCTCCATAAAACTGAACATAATTGAGCAGGCGACCACTAAAACCGGCTTCACTCCGAATCGTATAATTCATTCGGTTGATAAAGAATTTCTGGAAGTCCAAAGGATCGAACAAAGAGCCTTCATCTTGAAAGAAGTTTACATCGCCACTCTCTATATTATCTGAAAGAAACGAAATTTGCGCTTTGATTTCTTTGGGCTTATAAAGATCCACTATGGTCTTTACGCCAATTTTTGATATTCTATCTTTCAAACTGAAAGCATAATAACCGCCAAATGCCAGTTTTTCGGAAAAGTACCGATTTGTTTGCAATCCCAATCCAAACCAAATTCCTTCAAAAGAATTAAAACCTACAAAACGATTGACAAATAAATCGACATAGCCCAAGCCTATTTTACCGGTCAATGCAGTTTCCAGTTCTTTGAGCGTTTTATCCAACTTAACTGCACTGCCCAAGCTGTCCATAAATTTATAGGTCTCCACTTCCCGCTCACTTAAAGCACTGTTTCTTAAATTATTCCACTGAATATCATTGCGATATCCTGCTTTGGGATCGACTTCAATTTCGACATAGGAGAATTCTTTTTTGGCAAGATCAGGATTTATTTTGATAGCTTTAATATAAGTTTTTCCTATGCCCAGCAAACGCGATTGTTGATCTTCGGTGCTTAGGTTTAGTTCATTAAAAGTGATGCTTGTATTCAGTTGAACAGGAAACCAATACGTGCTATCTACCAGGTCGTATTTTTGCTGAATTTGTATAGTTATCCCTTGATTTTCTTTTGCCGGCTCGGCTTTTACGTTGACGATAGCCCATTTGTTTGTGCTAATGCTTAAAATTCCTTGCATACCATCGAAATTGGTATTTCGCTTAGGACGATAAGAAACAGTGAAAACGGTATCTGAACTACCGCTATACAAAGTATCCTCCATCTGAAAATAGTATTTTTTCAAACTCCCTTTGCTTATAGGGTTGATATAGCTTTTCCCCATTATATGGATGATCTCATCATAAAAGGATGTCGATTGCATTTGCGAAACCAAATAGAAAATCATTGGATCTTTTAATCCTGAAACCCGCGAAGCAATCACTCTTTCATAACTCCTGTCCGGTGCTCTATACTTTTTCTCAACAGCCGTTTCCATAATGAAAATATCCTTATTCTTGATAAATTCTTTTAGGGATTTTACAGTATCCGA
Source organism: Bacteroidales bacterium (assembly GCA_016929955.1). Lineage (GTDB taxonomy): Bacteria > Bacteroidota > Bacteroidia > Bacteroidales > UBA12170 > UBA12170. The sequence goes on from JAFGHU010000083.1 coordinate 7,160, forward strand.
CTCAATAAACACACTGTCTAACGCTAAAGCTGTTGTATCCACAGTGATAAGCATTTTTTCATAGGTCGTATATGAAAAAGAAGCTAACTTTTTAGGGTTATTTAAATCACGATTTTCGATTGTGTTTAAAACAATACGATGCGCCGGATTTATGCCCGGAAATACTTCATATTCAGCTAAATCGTATTTTACAGGATGCAAGAAAATTGTTTTGGGTCCTTTTAATTCAAGCGTCGAAATATAACGGGTTTCATAGCCTAAATAGGAAAAACGAATGCTATCGATACGACTTGGCAAAACGATTGAGAATCGACCATCAATATCCGTAGTGGTGCCAAAGCGACCATCCGTAGAAATTAAATTAACGAAAGCCAGCGCTTCTTTGCTTTGCTCATCTTGAACCACACCCATATACTTAATTCCTTGTCCGAATAACTCAAAACTAATTAAGAATAAAAGACTAAGAAATAAGCAATATCGATGGATTTTGAACATCTTGGTTATGGCTTCTACGTTTATATTTACTACAATCAACCTCCGCTAATTAAATGAAGAATTACAAGGTGATCGCCATCTTTGACCTGGGTTTGAGCCCGCTCTTCTTTCTTAATTAATTGTCCGTTAACTTTAGTAACCAATAGTTTAAACGTAAAGTTTTTGAGCTTAATAATATCTTCTATACTCAAACTTGTTGCATCAAATATGGCTATTCTATTATTAAGTGTAATCTTCATTTTTTGCTCCTTTAGATAAATACTTTTCGCGAAAAAGGACTGAAATAACGCGTACCCAAATTTGCTTTAATAACATTCAATACGCGCTCGTCATGTTTTTCAAAAATAGAGCCGAAAATCATTTTTATATTTCGATACTCTTTCATGTCCGGATGCATTAATGCGGATGGACCCAAAATATAAATGGATGCATAATCTGCGCTATTTTTAACCAAATCTACAAAACTATGATTAAAAATACTGGTTGCAGTTAAAATTATGGCATCAGCCCTGCTAATAAAATCCATTTGATTTTTCATTTCTTGCAAAATGGCTTCATCTTCTTTTTTATCAAAGATGAAAATTGGAATATTAGCCTCTTGAAATCGTTTAACTACGGGTTTGAAATTCCCAACCATTACAATGGTTTTAAATTTTGTAAAATCAACAGCTTCAAATATATCTTTGTCTTCAGTATAGTTTGGATCGTAATTAAAAAGGGCGTTATAATACGCATTTAATAAAATACGATGTGCTGCGTTATTAAGATCAAAAACTTCAGGAATTACCGATGTAACCGTTTGTCCCAAGGTGGCACATACGCCTATATTTCCATTTACTAAAAGTACGGCCAGATATCTTTCGCCGCCTATAACTTCTTTAACTAAACCGTTGTTGAATGCGTACTTTTTATAAAACTGAGTAATAGGATCTAACATAGTGGGCGCAAAATTAAGAAGAAAATATTAAGCAAACTAAGCAATTTAGTCAATATTCATTTTCCTGTTAAAGCCCTCCTCTAATGACAAAAATGTTTCCGTTCCTGTGACTTCTAAAATCGATTGAATGCGGTACACTAAAATACGCTTTAAATCTTCGTTATTACGGGCATATATTTTTAACATATACGAGTACTTGCCTGTAATAGAATGACATTCAACTACTTCTGGTATTTCAACGATTTTCTGAAAGACTTCTTCGTGCGTTTTATCCGAAGTTAGATTAACCTGAATACCTACAAAAGCCAAGGTATGGTAACCCAATATTTTGGGCGAAAGATTAAATTGCGAGCCTTTTATCAAACCGGCCTCTACCATTTTCTGTACACGTTGATGAACTGCTGAGCCCGTAACACCACATTGTCGTGCCACCTCAACAAAAGGAACCCGGGCATCTGCACGTAAAATGCGTAAAATGCGCTTGTCCAAAATATCTAAATGAAAGTTTTCCACCGTTCTAATTAAAGTATTATTTTCATATTTATAGATAAAAGTCAAATTTACTTTTATTTTTTAAATAATAAAAGCTTTTTACTCTTCTTTTATCATTTTTATTGCTTACTTAACTTTCAGTATTTATATTTGTAAGCATTAAGTTCAGAATAAAACAAATAAAAAAATAGCCATGAAAACAAAAAAATTCGATCCGGCAAGTAAGATTCAAGCTTTGAAACAATTCGGAGAGTTTGGAGGCGTAAATCCCTCAATAACTGATTCTTCCACCTTCACTTTTATGACAGCAAAAACCATGTTAGACACCTTCCATGGCGAAACCGAAGGATGCTTTTTGTATGCACGTCATTGGAATCCGAGCAATAAATTTTTAGCAGATGCGCTTGCGGCAATGGAAGGAACAGAAGCGGCCTGGGTTACCGGTTCAGGAATGGCTGCAATTACCACCGTTATCTTACAACTTTGTAATTCCGGCGACCATATTGTGAGCAGTGTTACAACCTATGGAGGTACATATGCTTTCCTGAAAAACTACCTCCCTAAATTTAATATCGATGTTACTTTTGTCGATATTACGGATTTAGACGCTGTAGAAAAAGCCATTCGTCCCAATACTAAAATGGTTTATACGGAAACTATGACCAATCCGCTTTTACAGATTTCGGATATTCCGGCTATGTCAAAAATCACTAAAAAACATGGTGTTCAATTGGTTGTTGACAATACGTTTACACCCATGATTTTTGCACCTTATCTAATGGGGGCAGACATTGTAGTTTATTCGATGACAAAATACATTAATGGTAAAAATGATGCTGTTGCTGGTGCTATTTGCGCATCCAATCAATTTGTACTGGACATTAGCAATGTAAACAACGGAACAGCTATGCTTTTAGGTCCGGCTTTAGATCCTTTGCGTTCTTCGAGCATACTAAAAAACCTGCATACACTTCATATTCGGATGAAACAACATAGCAAGAATGCCATGTATTTGGCTGAACGCTTTAAAGAAATTGGATTAAAATACAATTACCCCGGAATGCCTAGCCACCCGCAGCACGAACTTATGAAAAGCATGATGAATGAGGAATATGGTTTTGGGGGTATGATTGCCATTGATATGGAAACTGCCGAAAGAGCTGCGGCTTTAATGGAATCGATGCAGCTTAAAAATGTAGGATATCATGCAGTAAGTCTAGGTTATTTTAAAACCTTGTTTAGTAATTCTGGAAAAAGTACATCTTCTGAAGTTCCTGTTGAAGTTCAACACGAAATGGGTATGTCGCCAGGTCTGGTGCGCTTTTCAGTAGGATTAGATAATGATATTGAAGCTACTTTCGAATTGATTCAAGAAAGTTTAAACGAAATCTAGTTTTCCTTAAGTCTATATTTTAAAAAAGGCGGAAGCAATTGTTTCCGCCTTTTTTATACTCTTATTTTTAGACATAAAATAACCGATTCGAAAATCGGCTTCTTATCTCTATTTTTAATGATCGGGTGAATATATTTATATCTAAAGGAATTTACCAAAAGGAATATTCACACGATCACTCTTCAAAGTTTATTTCAAAGTGGCAATAGATAGTTTCTCATCATAACTTTCCACCGGGGCGCAGGTACAGAATAAATTTCTATCGCCATAAGCATCATCAACTTTACCTACAGGTGGCCAATACTTATCATCAGATGACCACGATCTTGGGAAAGCCGCTTCTTTACGAGAATAAGGATAAGCCCATTCGTCTGAAGCAATTAAATCTGCCGTATGCGGTGCATTTTTTATGATATTATTCACTTTATCAGCCTCCCCATTTTCAATAGCACGAATTTCTTCACGGATGGCATGCATCGCATCGATAAAACGATTTAACTCGGATAAAGGTTCGCTTTCGGTAGGCTCAACCATCAAGGTGCCATGAACCGGAAAAGCAACGGTAGGCGCATGAAAACCATAGTCCATCAATCTTTTTGCGATATCGATAACCTGTAAACCAGCTGTTTGCGCAAATTTATTGCAATCTAAAATCATTTCGTGTGCAACACGATTATTAGCTCCTGTATAGAGAATAGGGAAATCTTCTTTTATACTATCCTTTAAATAATTCGCATTTAAAATGGCCATCTTCGTTGCATTCTCTAGTCCTTCTCCACCCAAAAGTTTAATATAAGCATACGAAATAGGCAGCACACTAGGACTACCAAATGCTGCCGAGGAAACAGCAGAAATGGCTTGCTCACCTCCTGTTTTTACCACCGGATTTCCGGGTAAAAATTGCGTTAAATGTTCCGCCACACCAATTGGGCCAACACCTGGGCCTCCGCCTCCGTGAGGAATAGCAAAAGTTTTATGTAAATTTAAATGACAAACGTCGGCACCAATCCGTCCGGGATTTGTTAATCCAACCTGGGCATTCATATTGGCACCATCCATATATACTTGTCCTCCATAATGATGGATGATATCCATAATCTCCAATACAGAAGCTTCGAAAACACCGTGAGTAGATGGATAAGTAATCATTAAAGCTCCTAATTTAGCTTGATGAAGCTCTGCTTTTGCTTTGAGATCGTCCATATCAATCTCTCCCTTTTCATTTGCTTTAACAACCACAACATCAAAACCCGCCATTACTGCGCTGGCAGGATTGGTTCCGTGCGCTGATGAAGGAATTAAACAAACCGTACGATTAAAATCGCCTTTGCTGTGATGATAAGCACGAATAACCAATAAGCCGGTATACTCTCCACTAGCCCCTGAATTAGGCTGAAAAGACATGGCAGAAAAACCGGTAATTTCGCATAAATCGCTTTCCAAATTGAGGATTAGTTCTTGATATCCTTCTACCTGATCAATTGGAACAAAAGGATGAATCGCCCCAAATTCCGGCCAGCTTAACGAAAACAAACTTACTGCAGGATTCAGTTTCATGGTACAAGACCCCAGAGGAATCATCGATCTGTTCAGTGCCAAATCTTTAATTTCCAGTTTTTTAAGATAGCGCATCATTTCGGTTTCGGAATGATAACTATTAAAAACAGGATGCGTTAGAAAATCTGATTTTCTTTGAAATGCAGTAGGGATAATACTTTCAGCAACTTCTTCATCCATGGCAATGGATTCATTATCCTCCCTAAGCAAAGCAAAAATTTCTAAAATATCATTTAAATCATCCAAACTGGTTGTTTCATCAATACTTATTCCAATCGCCTTTTCGAAATAGCGGAAATTGATTTCTCTTTCTAAAGCCAATTCGCGAATAGCATCTATATCTTCAATGCCTTCAATATGTAAAGTATCGAAATAAACTTCGTTGGTTTGCTTATAGCCTAAGCTGCATAAGCCACTTTCCAGGGCTACCGCATTTTGATGGATATCTGCAGCAATATCTTTAATTCCTTTTGGGCCATGATATACAGCATACATAGCAGCCATAGAAGCCAATAATGCTTGTGCCGTACAGATATTAGATGTTGCTTTTTCACGTTTAATATGTTGCTCACGCGTTTGGAGTGCCATGCGTAAAGCAGGCCGACCTTGGGCATCTTTGGATACGCCTATAATACGACCCGGCATATTTCTTTTAAACTTCTCAGAGGAAGCAAGAAAACCGGCATGCGGACCACCATAGCCCATTGGAATGCCAAAACGCTGAGTCGATCCAACAACAACATCAGCACCCCATTCGCCAGGAGGGGTTAAAAGCACTAAACTCATTAAATCGGCTACAACCGTTAAAACACCCTCTTTGGCATGAATGCTTTCGGCGAATTTTTCATAATCTTTTACTTCTCCCTTATCATTAGGATATTGCACGATAGCACCAAAGAAGTCATCGCCGTATTCAAAAGTTTGAAAATCGCCATAAACCAATTCTATTCCCAACGGATTAGCGCGTGTTTCCAATACGGCTTTTGTTTGAGCAAAGATTTCTTCATCAACAAAATAACGAACCACATTCTCTTTCGCCATTGCTCTTGAGCGGGCATTGTAAGACATAATCATGGCTTCTGCAGCAGAAGTTCCTTCATCAAGCAAAGAACAATTAGACAAAGGCATAGAAGTTAAGTCGGAAACCATGGTTTGGAAGTTTAACAAAGCCTCTAAACGGCCTTGAGAAATTTCGGCTTGATAAGGCGTGTATGCCGTATACCAACCCGGATTTTCGAGCATATTACGTTGTATTACTGCGGGCGTAATTGTATTGTAGTAACCCATTCCGATATAGGTTCTGAAAATTTTGTTCTTGGCGCCTAATGATTTTAGATGTTGAATATATTCATACTCATTCATACCATCAGGTAAATTTAGGGGGGCTTCTAAACGCAATGCTTGCGGAATTGTTTGATCAATCAATTGGTCTAATGAGTCTGCGTTTACTTTTTTTAACATCAAAGCCATTTCATTAGCTCTTGGCCCTATGTGTCTTGCTTCAAAATTATTGGTTATCATCTATTTAAACTTAAGATAGTACTCGGTGAATGTTATTTTAAAAACGTTGCGCAAAGGTATAAATCTTTCATTAAAAAAGGTTTATATCCAATAAAATGTTGCATACATTTCTTCGTTTAATTCGGGTTCAAATGATTCCTATTAAACGTGCTGGTATCTGATCTGTTTTGGACTTAAATCAGCACAGACAATTGTACGACAAAACCAGATATCGTCCATTTTACAAGCGCTATTTTATTTCCAAGGTGCAGAACTTTAAAAGCCAATGATCCATTAAGAAATAAAAAGGGCGACTCAATAATAAGTCGCCCTTTTCAAAAAATTAGTTTTAATAATTAATTTTTAATACGCATCTTATAAAATGATCTGTACACAAAATAAAGTGCAAGCGCTAAGAATGCGATTCCGAAATAAGGTGCAATTCCTCTAAAAGAAGGCGAAAGCGCTATTTCCATAGCTAATAATCCAAATAAAGTGGTAAACTTAATAATTGGATTAAGTGCAACAGAGGAAGTATCTTTAAAAGGATCACCAACCGTATCGCCTACAACAGAAGCAGCATGTAATTCAGTACCTTTTTCTTGCATATCCACCTCAATAACTTTTTTAGCATTGTCCCAGGCGCCGCCGGCATTGGCCATAAAAATAGCTTGATATAATCCAAAGAAGGCAATAGAGATTAAGTAACTTACAAATAAGGACACTGGTCCTGCTGCAAGTAATTTGTCCACATCACTCATTCCGGGAATAAAATTAGATGGGGCAGAAAGGAAGGCAAATGCCAAAGCAAAAGAGAAGATGGCAATAAAAATATTTAACATTCCTTTTTGGGCATATCGTGTACAAATTTGTACTACTTCCTTCGACTTACCAATATCTGCTTTTTTTGGTGCATTTGGATCAAGATTGATATTGTCTTTAATATAAGCAACAGCGCGAGAAGCACCTGTGGTTACCGCTTGAATACTTGCCCCTGAGAACCAGTAAATTACAGCACCACCCAATAAAAATCCAAAAATTGTATAAGGATTTAAAAGGTTTAGGATTTGCTCTGGTTTTATATGCAAGGTATGCTCAATAACCAGAATTAAAGCAAAAATCATCGTAGTTGCTCCTACAACTGCCGTTCCAATAAGAACAGGTTTTGCAGTAGCTTTAAACGTATTTCCGGCACCATCATTGGCTTCTAAATAGTATTTCGATTTTTCAAAATCAGGAGTAAATCCGAATTCTTTTTCAATTTCAGGTGTAACTTTTTCTTTATTTTCTTCAATCAATGATAATTCATAAATCGATTGAGCGTTATCTGTTACCGGACCATAACTATCAACAGCAATAGTAACAGGACCCATACCCAACATACCAAACGCGACCAAACCAAATGCAAAAATAGAAGGGTAAATCATGATATCACCTAATCCATATGTTGATGCGTAATACGCAACATACATCAAGAAAAAGAATACCATACCTTGCCAAAAAGCACTAAAGTTACCGGCAACTAATCCTGAAAGAATATTAAGTGATGCACCTCCTTCTTTTGAAGCCTCAACCACTTCATTTACGTGGATGGATTTAGGACTTGTAAATAATTTGGTAAATTCAGGAATTAAAGCAGCACCTAATGTTCCCGCACTAATAATGATTGAAAGCGGAATCCATAAATTATTGGCCAAATCGCCAATTAAGAAATAACTTGCAATAAAAGTAACAGCCATAGATAAAACAGAAGTTATCCAAACCAGATTTGTTAGTGGTTTTTCGAAGTCCAAATCATCGGCATTATTGTATTTAGCTTTAGTAATAGCTCCATTAATCCAGAAAGAAACAATAGAAGTAATAATCATTAATATACGCATTACAAAAATCCAGGTTAAAAGCTGAGTTTGCAATGAAGCATCTGTAATGGCTAATAAGATAAATGAAATTAAAGCAACTCCGGTTACACCATAAGTCTCAAAACCATCTGCAGTTGGGCCAACAGAATCACCGGCATTATCACCAACACAGTCAGCGATAGTACCCGGGTTACGAGGATCGTCTTCGCCAATTTTGAAGATCACTTTCATCAAATCCGATCCAATATCCGCAATTTTAGTAAAAATACCACCAGCAATACGCAATGCAGAAGCGCCTAAGGATTCACCAATTGCAAAACCAATAAAGCTTGCACCGGCATACTCTCCGGGAACAAACATCAGAATAATAAGCATCATAATCAATTCCAAGGAAATCAATACAACACCAATACTCATTCCTGCATTTAAAGGAATATTTAATAATTTAATTGGTTTTCTTTCGAGCGAAGCAAAAGCCATTCTGGAGTTGGCTAGTGTATTCATACGAATACCAAACCAAGCAACACCATAAGAACCTAAGATTCCAAGAACAGTCCATCCAAGAATCATCAAAACACCGGCAACACCAAAAAGGTTATTGCCATCAGCATCTTTTGATAAAAATCCAAAATAGAAAGCTACGGCAGTTCCAATAAAAGCAAACAAAATAAGAATAAATTTTCCTTGCTGAATGAGATAAGTCTTAGATGTTTCAAAGATAACCTGAGCTACATCCAACATAGACTGATGCGCTCTAATCTTTTTAACTTGTACAAATTGATAAAAACCAAAAAGTAATCCGGCTATTGTTATCAAAAAGCCCCAATAAAGAATATCCTGATTTTTTATACTATCAGGAATTTTCAGATCAGCTTCACTAGCCATTGTTAGCACAGGAAGCAATAGTCCTGCAAAAAATGCGATAAGTTTTTTCATTTAAAATTTAGATTAGTGATTGTTTTTTGCTCTTTTTTAAGCGTGTAAAATTGGTCTAAAATAACATTCAATTTCATTACTGAAATGTCATGCTTTGCGAAAGAAATAGGTGCAATAAAACCAATCATTATGTTTTTATTTGCTCACAAAAATAGAAAATATTACACTAAATTGTTATGCATGCATAATTAAATTGCGGCTTTCCCTTATTTTTTTTCTTTATAATTAGCGTCAATACCTAGCTTATTTTTATATCTCTTTGATTTTCTTGATTTTACAATCGCTATTTTGGTTAATTATTTTTTACAAAAATGAATTCAAACGTTTGAAATTTATCGAAATTATTACCTTTTTTGACCGATTTCGGTGCCATTTCTGTTTAATTCGATGACCAATAAGCGTACAAATTCACCTCTCCTTAAGATTAAAAAAAAGCACTATGTAAAGAACATTCACCTGCCTTTTCGCTTGGGAATTTTTAAAATAAGCCACATCATTTATGAAAATAATGTACCTTTGTTCCTATTAAAATTATATGCAAAAAATTGAGTTAAAAATAGTAGGTTTATCTTATAGTCATTCGCAAAGTAGTGCATATGCATTAATACTTGGGGAATTGAATGGAAATCGGCGGCTACCTATTATTGTTGGCGGTTTGGAAGCACAAGCTATCGCTATCGAAGTTGAAAAATTAAAGCCGGCTCGCCCACTAACACACGATTTGTTTAAAACTTTTGCCGAAACTTTTGATATCGAAATTCTTGAAGTTATCATCAATAAATTTCACGAAGGCATTTTTTATTCTATTTTAGTGTGCGAAAAAAATGGCGAAATCATTGAGATCGATTCACGAACTTCGGATGCCGTTGCTATTGCCCTTCGATTTAACAGTCCTATTTTTACCTATGAAAGTATTATGTCTGTAGGAGGTATTATACTGGACCCTGAAGACGAAACCATAGAACAGGCTGTTAAACAATCTGTTGAAGAAAACGAATTTTCTAATTTAAGCCTCAGCGAATTGGACGAACTTTTGCTAAAGGCAATTGAACACGAAGATTACGAGCGAGCTTCGGTAATTCGTGATGAAATAACAAAAAGAAAATCAAAATAGGTTTTATTCTTTTTTCAGCCTTAGCTTACCTCAAAATCAAAAAATTAGATAATACATACCATGGATATCTTTTATCCAATACAATTATTTTTTATTCGTGCATTCGAAGAAAACTAAATAAGCCGCGAATTCACGAATATTTTTTCTGATTTATCGTAAGATATCCAAACCAAATAGATAATTCATCAAATAGAATTCGTCGAAACCATACGATATAATACTCAAATGATATCTTGATTCGTGGCAACCAAAAATAAGCCGCGAATTCTCGAATAATTTTTTCTGATTTATCGTAAGATATACAAACCAAATAGATAATTCATCAAGAAGAATTCGTCGAAACCATACGATATAATACTCAAATGATATCTTGATTCGTGGCAACCTAAAATAAGCTGCGAATTCACGAATAATTTTTTCTGATTTATCGTAAGATATACAAACCAAATAGATAATTCATCAAGAAGAATTCGTCGAAACCATACGACATTATACTCAAATGATATCTTGATTTGTGCATTCGTGGCAACCTAAAATAAGCCACGAATTCTCGAATAATTTTTTAGACGGAAAGCTCAAAACAGGATTAAAATCTCACGCTAGTATTGGCATAAAATGTATTCAGCTTTTAAGTTGAAGCAAGTGCAGGAAAACGACGCCCAGTAGTTTTTCACCAATAAAAAAAGCATCCCGAAAGATGCTTGTTTTTTTCACTTGAAAATGAATTAATGTTTTATATCGGCCACTTCGGCGGGGTTGTGCTTGTGTTTGAATAAAATGATAAATAAGATAGCTACTATAAGCGCATAACCGGCAAAACCCAGCCATAAATTATGCCAATCCCAAACACCATTTGGCAAAACGTAGAATTTATCAATGATAACACCGCTCCCCAAAGCTCCTATCATAGTTCCAAATCCATTGGTCATCATCATAAATAAGCCTTGAGCACTTCCTCTCATTTTACTGTCAGTGGCAGTTTCTATAAATAAAGAACCCGAAATATTGAAAAAATCAAAGGCCATACCATAAACAATCATAGAAACAACAATCAGTACCAATCCAAAACCATCAGGCAATCCGAAAGCAAACAATCCGAAACGCAATACCCAAGCAAACAAACTGATTATCATTACCTTTTTAATACCAAAACGCTTTAAGAAAAAAGGAATGGCAAGAATAAATAGGGTTTCAGAAATCTGAGAAATCGACATAATAATGGTAGAATATTTAACTACTGCTGAGTCGGCATATTGCGGAATGTCTTTAAAATGATCGAGAAAACGATCGCCATACATATTTGTTAATTGCAACGAAGCTCCTAAAAGCATTGAAAAAATAAAAAATATGGCCATTTTATAATTTGCAAATAGTTTAAAAGCGTCTAAACCAAATACTTTCACAAGCGATTGTTTTCCTTCTGTTTTTTCTTTTAGCTGAGGTGGACATTTTGGTAAAGTAAAAGAATATAAACCTAGTATTAAGGAGGCAAATGCCGAAATATAAAACATATTTACGCTGGCTTTATTTCCGGTAAGATTTACAAACCACATCGCTGCAATAAAGCCTATTGTTCCCCAAACACGTATTGGAGGAAACGATTTTACCACGTCGAGTTTAGCCTTACTTAACGCGTTATACGCAATTGTATTTGTAAGCGCAATTGTAGGCATATAAAAACTCATTGCAAACAACATCACCCAAAAAAAAGTTTGAGGATCTTTAATAAATGGGAAACTTGCAATTGCCGCACCTGCGATAATGTGCGAAACTGCAAAAACTCGCTCTGCGTTTATCCATCTATCTGCTATTATTCCGGTTATTGTGGGCATAAATAAAGAAGCAATGCCAAGTGTTAAGAAAACTGCTCCAAATTCTGTAGGTCCCCAACCCATTGTCCCAAACCAATAGTTGGCAATAGTGATCAGCCAAGCTCCCCAAATAAAAAACTGAAGAAAGTTCATTATTGTGAGTCGTAATTTAATTCCCATAATGATTGTTGTTATTGATTTATATATTGTAATTTTGAAAAAAATAAAAGCAAATATAAACTAATTTTAGTGTAGTGTATGGCAATTGATTGTCTTTACTCGAATTTTCTTAAATCTCACAATCCATTGTTTAATTCGATTTAAATTTTCCTTTTATGCAACAATATCTAAATCTACTTTCGCACGTTTTAAATAAAGGCTACAAAAAAGAAGACCGAACCGGAACAGGAACCCTTAGTGTTTTTGGCTATCAAATGAGGTTTGATTTAGAAAAAGGATTTCCCGTTTTAACCACTAAAAAACTGCATCTTAGGTCTATAATTCACGAATTGCTTTGGTTTTTGCAAGGCAATACAAACGTAAAATATTTACAAGAAAACAATGTACGCATTTGGAACGAATGGGCCAATGAAGATGGTGAATTAGGTCCGATTTATGGATATCAATGGCGCTCCTGGCCTGGTCAAAACGGAGAACATATCGATCAGATTAGTCAGATTATCGAATCCATAAAAAATAATCCTAATTCGCGCCGGCATATTGTAAGTGCCTGGAATGTTGGCGAAATAAAAAATATGGCGCTGCCTCCTTGCCATATCTTATTTCAGTTTTATGTTGCCGATGGAAAATTATCTTGCCAACTCTATCAGCGAAGTGCCGATATTTTTCTTGGTGTACCTTTTAATATTGCTTCTTATGCCTTACTCACTATGATGATTGCGCAGGTTACCGGATTAAAGCCTGGAGAATTTATTCACACTCTAGGTGATGCACATATTTATTTAAACCACCTTGAACAGGTTAATTTACAATTAACAAGAAATACTTACGATCTGCCAAAAATGAAAATCAATCCCCAGGTGCAATCCATTTTTGATTTCAAATACGAAGATTTTGAATTGATTGATTATAAGGCACATCCGACCATTAAAGGCGAAATTTCGGTATAAAAAAAAGCCGCCTCAAAGTATTTCAAGGCGGCTACTCACTAATAAAAATTAAAACTATTTCCTAGTCGTGTGTAGGTCTTCTACCACTTTCAAAGCTTCGTATATATAAGGATCTTTTTCGATAGCGCTATGCCACTCTTTATTCACTTCTTGTCGTGTTGAATCGGCATCAAAGAACGAATTATCCACATTCAGATTGCGCACATCAATGGCAAATTTTTCTTTTCCCAGCGCTTCAAACTTTTTCAATTCCTGCTCTTTTTCTTTCTTTGTTTTAAGAAAAACATCAAAGTTTAAAGGTTCTGTAGTTTCATCGTTTTCCTGCTTAACTAGTTTAGCTCTCTCGTCGAGTAAACCAAACTGATTCGATTTTTCTACACGTTCTTTACTTTTATTCTCGATATTCACATAATCCGGAATATATTTGTCAGTTATTGTGTAATTCACAGCGTTTATTTCGTCCCAAGGCATTGCTGCTAATTCTTCCTTTTCACCAAAATCGATATAGCTATAAATATCAGGCAAAACAATTTCAGGAATCACACCCTTTTTCTGTGTAGCACCGCCATTGATGCGGTAAAATTTTTGCATCGTATATTTTAACGAGCCTAATTCTTTATACTGATTAAAACGAGCCGGCAATACTCTATCGAGATCGGTAAAACGCTGAACCGTTCCTTTTCCATAGGTCGATTTTGTTCCGACAATTAAGGCTCGGTGATAGTCTTGCAAAGCAGCTGCCAAAATCTCTGACGCCGAAGCGCTAAATGAATTTACTAAAACTACCAAATTGCCATCAAAATAGATTTTAGCATCATTATCATTTAAAACCTGAACGCGTTCCTGGCCGTCTTTTACTTGCACCACGGGGCCATTTTTAATAAACAATCCGGCAATATCAACAGCATCCATCAAACTACCGCCACCATTATTTCTTAAATCCAGAATGATATTATGAATGCCTTCATTATTGATCTTTTCAATTTCCTTTTTCATATCGTCGCCACTATTTCTACCATTGGCATCGTTGAAATTTGAATAAAATGAAGGTAAATAAACATAAGCTACTTGCAAACCTCCATCATTTTTGTCGGTGATAACAGCTGATTTAGCATAGGTTTCTTCGCGAATTACTTTATCTCTAATGATCGAAATATTTAAAACACGACCATCAGGTTTGCGAATGGTCAGTCGCACTTCGGTTCCCTTTGGCCCGCGAATCATTTTAACGGCATCGTCTAATCGCATATCATAAACATCCACCATTTCACCATCAGCCTGACCCACTTTCATAATCAAATCCTCGGCTTTCAGGTCGCCTTGTTTCCACGATGGACTACCCGGAACTACCTCAACTACCTTAACATAACCATCTTTGGTTGATAATGTTGCTCCAATTCCTTCCACAGTTCCTGAAAAGCGAATATCAAAATCCTCTTTCAATTTAGGGGGAAAATAACTGGTATGTGGATCGAAAACAGCCGTTAAAGAATTGATATAAACACTAATTTTATCCGTATTATTCGACTGCTCAATCATACGATGAAACCACTCGTCGTGACGTTTTAGAATACTGGCGCGCGCTTCTTGTTCTAGGGTTTCGAACGGTTTTAAGGTAACTGTATCGCTTTTTGATGCCGCTTTTTCCTGCATTTCCATGGCATTGGCCACCTGACTGATTACCTGGTATTTTAAAGCCTGTCGCCACGAATCTTTTAATTCGTCCAAAGTCTTAGAATAGCCTACTTTATCGGTGTCCAGTTCTATAAGTTCATCTTTCGAATAGTCGAATGGCTTGGCCAATAACTCTCTGTAGATTTTTTGAACTTCGGCATTTCTTTTTTCGACAATTTGCATACTAAGGTTAAAGAAATCTAAGCGATCAGATAAAAGCTGATCATCCATGTCGTAACGAAACTTCGTTAAGGCATCCACATCTTCCTGAAGCAAGAATTTTTTGGTTCTATCGATATTTTGTAAATATTCGTCGAAAAAATCGGTGGAAAGCGAGTCGTCGAGCTGTCGAGGTTGATAGTGCGCATTTTCTAAAGTTGCTGTAACTACACTAGTTAAAAGTTTATTCTTCTGATTTTCAAATATTTTTTGAGCTGCTACATCATCTACTGATTGCTGAGCAGACGCAAAATAAGTGATAGCCCAGAATATAAAGCTAAAGATATACATAGGGTTATTGATTCGCATATAAGTTAATAATTTAGTTTTGACAGACTCTATTCAGTCTTCTGTGCCAAAAGTAGAAAATATCTACCAACAGCCCTTTTATTTGGCTGTTAATTATTGTTAAGCCTGTTCACGACGATTTTATTTGGCAAAGCCCACAAGCATAAAAAAACCCGAATAAATCGGGCTTTTTGTATTAAGATTTAGGTATCAATATTTGCGTATTTCGCATTTTGTTCAATAAATTCTCTTCGAGGCGGCACATCATCACCCATCAACATTGAAAATACATGATCGACTTCCGGTTCGTTTTCAATGGTTACCTGACGTAAAGTTCTAAATTCAGGGTTCATCGTAGTTGTCCACAACTGCTCTGCATTCATCTCTCCAAGACCTTTATAACGTTGAACATGCACTCCTTTTTCATTGCCATTGCTTGACAATTGCATGATATACATATCGCGTTGATTATCATCCCAAGCATAATGTTCTTCTTTACCTTTTCTTACTAAATAAAATGGCGGAGTGGCGATATAAACATAGCCCTGTTCGATTAATGCTTTCATATAGCGGAAGAAAAAGGTCAGAATCAAAGTGGCAATATGACTACCATCAACATCCGCATCTGTCATAATAATAATCTTATGATAACGCAATTTACTTAAATTAAGCGCCTTGCTATCTTCTTCAGTACCAACACTTACACCAAGTGCTGTAAACATATTTCTAATTTCCTCACTTTCGAAAATTTTATGTGGCATTGCTTTTTCCACGTTTAAAATTTTTCCTCGTAAAGGAAGTATTGCTTGTGTCATTCGATCGCGGCCTTGCTTGGCTGTTCCACCAGCCGAGTCACCCTCTACTAAATAAATCTCAGACAATGCAGGATCGGTTTCAGAGCAGTCGGCCAATTTTCCGGGTAAACCAGAACCCGATAAAACATTTTTACGCTGCACCAATTCACGTGCTTTTCGGGCTGCATGGCGGGCAGTTGCGGCAAGAATCACCTTATTTACAATTACTCGAGCTTCTTTTGGATTTTCTTCGAGGAAGATAGACAACGCTTCGCTAACAGCCTGATCTACAGCTCCCATAACTTCAGAATTCCCCAATTTTGTTTTTGTCTGACCTTCGAATTGCGGTTCCTGAACTTTTACCGAAAGCACGGCAGTAAGTCCTTCGCGAAAATCATCGCCACTAATATCGAATTTTAATTTGCTTAGCATCCCCGATTTCTCGGCGTAGGATTTAAGTGTACGTGTTAAACCACGACGAAAACCACTTAAGTGTGTTCCTCCTTCGTGGGTGTTGATATTATTCACATATGAATGCAAATTTTCAGAAAAAGAAGAATTGTATTGCATAGCAATTTCAACCGGAGTACCTCCTTTTTCGCCTTCGATATAAATAGGGTTTTCTGTAAGCTTTACACGTGTTTCGTCGAGATATTCGATAAAATCTTTTAAGCCTTCTTCTGAAAAGAAACGACTTGTTTTAAAATTCCCTTCGTCATCTCTATTTCTTTCATCGGTTAAAATTAATTCAATGCCTTTATTAAGAAAAGACAATTCGCGCAATCGAGACGCTAATGTATCGTAACTATATTCTTTTACGGTAAAAATAGAATAATCAGGATAAAAGGTAATAGTAGTCCCCGTAAGCTCAGATTCACCAACAATTTCTACCGGGGCAACAGGTTTACCTATATGGTATTCTTGTTTAAAAATCTTTCCTTCGCGATGAATCTCTGCAATTAAATGCGAGGAAAGAGCATTCACACAACTGACACCAACACCATGCAAACCACCTGAAACTTTATAACTTCCTTTGTCAAATTTTCCACCGGCATGTAACACAGTCATAACCACTTCAAGTGCACTTTTTTGTTCTTTCTCGTGCATTCCGGTAGGGATTCCCCTTCCGTTATCGCTAACACGAATGGAATTATCTTCTTGAATAACTACATGTATTTTATCGCAATGACCCGCTAATGCTTCGTCGATTGAATTATCTACTACTTCATAAACAAGATGATGCAAACCCTTTTCAGATATATCTCCAATATACATCGCAGGACGTTTCCGAACTGCTTCCAAGCCCTCTAATACCTGAATATTATCCGCTGAATATTCACCTTGTTTATCTAACTCTTCTTGTGTCATAAATTGTATTTTATTAAGCCTCGCAAATGTACGAAAAAGCTGGCAGAATTCATCGCTTGAAATCCCTATAAAATGGAGTTTTTGTTAACATATGTTAAGAAATTTACCGCTGCTTTTTGAATATAAAATGCAGCCGGCCAATAGCCTGAACAAAAGGAAAAATAAAGTTGTTTTAGAGTCCTTCTTTTATACTCACCGAAGATCCGTATTCCATCAAATAACTTTTTATAAAGAGATCCAAATCGCCATCCATTACGGCCTGAACATTCGAGGTTTCAACGCCTGTTCGTACATCTTTTACCAATTTATAAGGATGCATTACATAATTACGAATTTGAGAGCCCCACTCAATTTTCTTTTTTGCATTTTCGATGGCATCGACGGCTTCTTGCTTTTTACGAAGCTCGATTTCATATAACTGCGACTTAAGCATTTGTAATGCTTTTTGACGGTTTTGACCTTGCGAGCGTGTTTCCTGACACTCTACAATAATGCCGGAGGGCGCATGCTTTAGTCGCACGGCTGTTTCGACTTTATTTACATTTTGTCCACCGGGGCCGCCTGAGCGAAAAGTATCCCAACTGATATCTGCCGGATTTATTTCTACCTGAATATCTTCGTCAATTACCGGATATGCGTACACCGAAGCAAAAGAAGTATGTCTTTTGTTGGCCGAATCGAAAGGAGATAGGCGCACCAAGCGATGAACTCCGTTTTCGCCTTTTAGATAACCATAGGCAAATTCGCCTTCAAACTCAATACTCACTGTTTTTATTCCGGCCGTATCGCCTTCCTGGTAATCGATGGTTTTTACTTTAAATCCTTTACGTTCGCCCCAGCGCATATACATGCGCATCAGCATCTCTGCCCAATCCTGACTTTCAGTTCCACCTGCTCCGGGATTAATTTTTAAAATAGCTCCAAATTTATCTTCCTCACCACTGAGCATATTTAAAAATTCCAAAGCTTCAATATGTTTTAAAGCCACATTATTTTGCTCTTCGATTTCCGATTCACTAGCCTCTCCCAGTTTAAAAAAATCGAATAATACTTCTAAATCTCCTAAAGCATCTTCGGCTTTCACGTAATCTTCTACCCATCTTTTTTTACTTTGAATGGCTTTTAGGGTTTTTTCCGCTTCTTGTGGGTTATCCCAAAAATCGGGCGCTTGTGTTCGTTCTTCTTCTTCAATTACTTCAATCTTTTTCCGATCTACGTCAAAGATACCTCCTCAAAGCATCTACACGTTTTCTCAGATCTTTCAGGTCGTCTGCTAATATCATATGCTTATAATTTATTCGTTATCTGTAATTTGCAATGCCTCCCAAATAAATTCTGATTCGTAACCTTTGGAATGCAAGTATTGTGCTATTTTTTGTTTCTTTTCGTATTCGTTTTTAGCGCTTACTTCATGCTCTTTTTTTGCAATGAGCTTTTGCAAAGATAAACGGTATTCTTCCTCATCGATCTCTTGCACTGCTTTATTTATTGAATAGCTTGAGATTTGTCTTTTTTTTAACTCGCTTTTTATTTTTTGTCGCCCCCAATTTTTTATACGAAACTTTCCTGCGGCAAATTGAATCGCAAAACGCTCTTCATTAATAAAATTTTGGGTGATCAATTCAGATAAAACCTCATCTTGTATTTCTTCATCCACGCGCCACTCTCTAAATTTTTTAAGCATTTCCCACTGACAACGTTCCTGATAGGCGCAATATTTCTGGGCTTTACTTAAAACAATATCAAAATCGTATAATTGAGGCGTCACTATTCTTTTTTTAATGCTCAAAAATAAAGAATTCCGATCAAATACAAACCTTTCCTATATTTAACGTAACTTCGTTTCTTCTAAAAATAAAACTATTTATCTTTAATTTATCATGCAAAATGCCCATTAAAGTTCTGGTAATTAGCGATTACAGAGATTTCGTAACCACTCGTCCGGAAGCCGAAATATTCATCGGTTTAGCGAAATTAGGCTTTGAAATTCATATTATGACTTTTAAAGACACGCCTTTTCAGGCTGCATTCGAAAGTGCCGGAATTCGTGTTATTCCTTTTCATCCAAAGAAAAAATTCGACAAGGCCGAAATTGCCGAAATAAGAGAAACGCTTATCAAAGAAAAAATAGACCTCGTTCATCTTTTTAATAATCCGGCAATTGTAAACGGCATAAAAGCAGCAAAGGGTTTGAAAGTTAAGGTGGTATTGTATAGAGGATATGCCGGAAATATCCATTGGTACGATCCGCTCTCCTATTTAAAATTTCTACATCCCCGAGTAGATAAGATTTTTTGCAATTCACAGGGCGTAGAAGAGTTTTTACAAAAACAATTGTTATTTGGCAAGCATAAAACAATAACCATTAACAAAGGACATCATTTAAGTTGGTATACCGATTTTCCACCTTACGATATCAAAAAAGAGCTACAGCTTGCTTCTGATGCTTTTTTGCTGATAAATGTGGCCAATAATCGGAGAATGAAAGGAATTTCGTATTTACTGAAGGCTATAAACCTTTTGCCCGACGAATTGCCCATCCATTTGCTTTTAGTTGGCAAAGATATGGATACCAAAGAAAATTTACGCCTTATACAAAAAGGAGGAAAATCGGACAAGGTCCATATTTTGGGCTTTAGAAAAAATCCTTTAAATATCGTTACGGCCTCGGATGTGTTTGTACTTTCCTCCATCAAAGGCGAATCGATTACCAAATCGGTTATTGAAGCAATGTCGCTCGGAATAGCTCCTATCATAACCGATATTGCAGGAAACAGAGAACTTCTGGTGCATGAGGAAAGCGGACTAATTACAAAAGCGCGCGATCCAAAAGGATTAAGCGAAGCTATTCTTAAACTTTATAAGGATAATTCGTTAAGAGAAAAACTAGGTCGGAATGCTAAAATGAGAATTGATAGCCATTTGAATACGGAGCAAACTGTGCTTAAAACAAAAAAAATGTACGAAGACTTGCTGACTGATTAATGGAATTATTGGTGCTTTAATTGATACTTTTCTAAAATAGCTATAAATCGTTTAGCTATTTCCATATGATTATATTTACTTGTAATTAAATCGTGGGCATTATTTCCTATTCTGCTAATCTCCGACCGGTTTGTTTTTAAGCGCTGAATTTGTTCCGCAATTTTTTGTGGCGAATTATCGCTTAAAACGATATTTAAATTATTGGTAAACAACTCGTTAATCCCCGGAGTATTTTTGCTTATAATGCATTTTCCCAAGGAAGCATAATGAAATACCTTATTTGGGATAACCGCATTTGCTTTTTCTGAATCGCCAAAAATACCAAGACAAACATCAAATTTATTGATCAAACGGCTTAGGTCATCATAATCAGCCCAACCCAAAAGATGAACATGCTGCAATTTATACTTTTTAATCAATTTTATTGATTGTTTATAATCGTAACCTGTACCAATGATATCAAAAATGATATCGCTTTCATCTTTAAGAATATTGGCCACTTCAATAATTTTAGGCATTCCTTGCAGGGGAACAAAACTGCCATAAAATCCTACGCGAAATAACGAATTATCACTTGAATCGTTCTCCTTTCTTTGAAAGCGAGTTGTATCTACACCAATCGGAAGCACCCCAATTTTCTTAGAAGGGATAGAGAATTTTCGTACAAAATAGCCTTTGTGGGCTTGCGTGTCGGTTAATAAGATATCGCAAATATCAAAAGGTATTTTATCCAGCCAATATTTAATTGGCGCCTTCCAAAAATGCCTGTAATCCACTGCTTTGGTCAGGTATTTAGAAATTAGCGGATCGAAAACAATTGGTTTGGTGCTGAATTTCTTAATAAATCGGACATCAATATGCCGGAAAGGAGGAATATAAATAAAATCGGCCTTATTTTGCATCGCCATAAAGGCTTGTTTATCGAAGTTTGTTTTGCTAATAATCGGAAAATAAAGCAGCTCTACATCCTGCAATTCTGCCAAACCTGCAAGTAAAACTCTTATGCGATTGTATTTAAAATCGGATTTTCCTGTGAAAAGAATCTTCATAACAGTAAGCGCATTGTTCTAAAAAGTGGTATACCTTTTCATCCGGTCGAAAGGTCATTATATCAATAAAAAAGAGTTTTGCAATAAATACGTCTATACACGCAATAGTAGTATGCTTTCAAGTCTTTATTATCGGGAACAAAAATACGCATTTAGTTGAATGTGGCTTAGAAATAAATAATTCCATCCGATATAGCCTCTTGCATAATAACCTAAGCAATCGCCTACTAAAAATTCAGAAAACCCTTTACATAAGGTGTTCGTCTTAGCGCCATTGAAATCTAAAAATTTGAATTAATCTGTTCTAATCAACTCGGAGATTGAATTAATTCAAGTAAATTTGTCGATAGAAACAAAAAAAGCAAATGGCATATTTGCATTGAGCAATGCGAAAAAAAATTGAGTTTTTAGTTATAGGAAGTGGTATTGCAGGTTTAACTTATGCTTTAAAAGTTGCAGAAGCGGGAAAAGTTTTGATCGTAACTAAATCAAAAGCCGACGAAACAGCAACCAAATATGCACAAGGTGGAATTGCTGCGGTAATGTATACCCCCGACACCTACAATAAGCATATTGAAGATACACTAATTGCCGGCGACTTTTTATCGGACGAGAAAATTGTACGAATGACCATTACAGAATCGACAAAACGCGTTAAAGAGCTGATAGAATGGGGAACAAAATTCGACAGAAACGAAAATGGGGAGTTTAATTTGGGGAAAGAAGGTGGGCATTCTGAAAATCGAGTTTTACATCATAAAGACAGCACCGGTTTAGAAATTGAGCGCGCGCTCCTCGATAAAATTATCCATCATCCGAATATCGAAATTTGGGAAAATCACTTTACTATCGATATTATTACCCAGCATCATTTGGGTGAAGTAGTAAAACGTTCAAGTAAAAACATTCGCTGTTTTGGCGCCTATGTTTTAGATCCAAAAACAGGACAAGTGCATACGGTTTTGGCAAAAAAAACCATGCTGGCCACCGGTGGAATTGGAAATCTTTATCAATCGACTACCAATCCTGAAATAGCCACAGGCGATGGCATTGCTATGGTTTATCGTGCTAAAGGCATGGTCGAAAAAATGGAATTTATTCAGTTCCATCCTACATCACTGTATAACCCTGGCGAAAAACCTGCTTTTCTGATTTCTGAGGCTGTACGCGGATTTGGAGGGATTTTAAAAACTGCAGAAGGCGTTTCCTTTATGGAAAAATACGATAGTCGTGGTTCTTTAGCACCCAGAGATATTGTTGCGCGAGCCATCGACAATGAGCTAAAAGTTAGTGGCGATAACTGCGTTTATTTAGATTGCCGACATTTAAATGCAAACAGTTTAATCCTCAATTTCCCGAAAATTTATGCCAAATGCCTGAGCATAGGCATCAACATAACCAAAGAAATGATTCCTGTTGTTCCCAGCGCTCATTATTCTTGTGGAGGCATTAAAGTGGATGAATTTGGTCGCAGTTCTATTGCCAATTTATATGCTTCGGGCGAGTGTTCATCGACGGGTTTACATGGCGCCAATCGCTTAGCTTCCAACTCTTTACTAGAATCCATTGTGTTTTCGCACAGCGCTAGTTTAGATGCACTTAAAGACTACGACTCAATTCCATATGAACAGCAGGTTCCGGATTGGAATGCAGAAGGTGCTGTTTTAAACGAAGAAATGATTTTAATTACACAATCGACCAAAGAACTTCAAAGTATAATGAGTAATTATGTGGGTATTGTGCGTTCTAATTTACGTCTGACTCGCGCTTTAGATCGCTTGAAAATCATTTACCGAGAAACAGAAGACTTGTACGAAAAGTCAATTATTTCCGTTGAAATTTGCGAATTAAGAAACCTGATTAATGTAGCGCATTTAGTATTAAAGATGGCCCTACAAAGAAAGGAAAGTCGGGGCTTGCATTATTCTATTGATTATCCGCCGAAAAAACAGTAAATTTTAGTACATCTGGAGTTTATACAATTTCTTATACATTCCGCCTTTAATTGAAATCAATTCTTCGTGCGTGCCTTGTTCCACAATTTCACCATCGTCAAGAACAACGATTAAATCGGCATGTTTAACAGTAGAAAGCCTGTGTGCAATAACTACTGAGGTCCGGTTTTTCATCAATTTGATTATGGCATCCTGAACCAGTTTTTCCGATTCGGTATCCAAAGCCGAAGTGGCCTCATCAAGAATAAGAATAGGTGGATTTTTCAATACCGCTCGAGCAATACTGATACGCTGTCGCTGGCCACCGGATAGTTTTCCTCCCCCTTCGCCAATACTGGATTGATAGCCATGGGGCGTTTCCATAATAAATTCATGCGCATTCGCTATGCGTGCTGCGGCAATTACATCCTCTTCTTTTGCATCATCAATACCAAAGGCAATATTATTAAAGAAAGTATCGTTGAACAAAATCGACTGCTGACTAACAATTCCCATCAGCCTGCGTAAAGCATTTATTTTTAAATCTTTGATATTAACACCATCAATCAAAACTTCTCCTTCTAATACTTCAATAAATCGAGGGAGTAAATCAACAAATGTGGATTTTCCTGCACCTGAACGACCCACTAAAGCTATTGTTTTCCCTTTTTCAATATTCAGGCTTACATTTTTTAAAATCCGATCTTTTCCGTAGTTAAAGGATACATTTTTATATTCTACAATACGCTCAAATTCTTTTTTATCCAACGCATTTGCCTTTTCAGCAATCCCAACTTTTGCATCCAAAATCTCATCTACCCTATCTGCAGAGGCCAAACCTTTTAGTAAATTAAAATAGGCTGTAGTCATCGATTTTGCCGGGTTAATAATCTGCGAGAAAATAGCCAGATAGGCGATTAAACCAGATGGAGAAACAGTACCGCCACCTTCCAAAGCCATTCTACCTCCGTACCAAAGTACAATAACGAGCACACTCACCCCTAAAAATTCACTCAAAGGACTGGATAGTTGTTGCCTGCGAAATACTTTTAAAAGCAAACGCGTATATTCATTATTCGACCCTTCGAATCGTTTTTTAACATGTTTCTCTGCATTGAATGCCTTTATAATTCGAAGTCCGGCCAAAGATTCTTCGACTTGCGAAATAATAAAGCCCAACATTTTCTGCCCTTTTAACGAATTGCTTTTTAAGGTTTTACCAATCTTTCCAATTAAAAATCCACTTAGTGGAAGCAATACAATCACAAAAAAAGTAAGGTTTACACTAATGGAAAAAAGAGCGATTAAATAAACGACAATTAAAATAGGGTCGCGCAAAAGCATTTCGATAGAGCGAATGATGGAAACTTCAATTTCTTGCACGTCTTGTGTCATCCGGCTGATAATATCGCCTTTTCTTTCTTCAGAAAAAAAACCTAAGGGCAAACTTAAAATTTTAGAGTACAAGGTTTTTCTAATGTCTCTAACCACACCAACACGTATGGGCAGCATAAAGTACTTGGTAGAATAATCGAAAACATTTTTAAATAAGGTGGCCAAAATTACCAATAACCCAACAAAAAAGAGCGCGTTTAATTTTCCTTGTTCCACAATTATTGTACTCATAAAGTAGTTGAAATTATGAATAAATGAAGACAAATTTAATTCCCAGGGAACGGTAGTGGTGACCAAATCGGTCTGGTCGAAGAGCAAGTTTAAAAACGGTGCAATAAGTGCCAATGTAGAAACAGAAAAAACTGCTGTAAGTAACATAAAAATTACACTCAGTCCAAGATTCCACTTGAAAGGAACAATGTATTTGAACAATCTGGATAATTTCTTCATCAAAATATTTTAGCTTGCCTGGTTGAAATCATGTTTTTATGCAATTCCGGTATAATTGGAAGGTGTAATTGCTTTCAGTTCCTCTTTTACCGAATCAGAAACATTCAAATTCTCTATAAATTCCTTAATCGTTTCCTGATTCATTTTAGTGTTTGTTCGGGTTAGTGATTTCAAGACTTCGTAGGGATTTGGATATTTTTCGCGACGCAGAATGGTTTGTATCCCTTCTGCCACAACAGCCCAATTTGCTTCTAAATCGGCCATAATTTTTTCTTTATTCAGAATTAATTTTTCCAGTCCTTTGCGCAAAGATTTATAGGCCAATAAACTATGGGCCATAGGCACTCCAATATTTCGCGTTACCGTTGAATCTGTCAAATCTCTTTGCAAGCGCGAAACGGGCAGTTTTGCGGCCAAATGTTCGAGTATGGCGTTAGCCAGACCCAGATTACCTTCCGAATTCTCAAAATCGATAGGATTTACCTTGTGAGGCATTGCCGAAGAACCAACTTCCCCTTTTTTAATTTTTTGTTTGAAATAATCCATGGAAACATAGGTCCAAATATCGCGATCCAGATCGATTAATATGGTATTTATACGTTTTAGATTATCAAAAAAAGCAGCCATATAATCGTAATGTTCTATTTGAGTGGTCGTTTGCAAACGATACAATCCCAGCCTATCTTTAACAAAACGATTGGCAAAATGGGCCCAATCAATCTCCGGAAAAGCCACAGCATGGGCATTAAAATTTCCTGTTGCACCACCAAATTTTGCTGCATAAGGAATGCGTTCAAGCATTTTTAGCTGAGCTTCTAAGCGTTCTACAAATACATTAAATTCTTTTCCCAAACGCGTGGGAGAAGCAGGTTGACCGTGTGTTCGGGCTAACATAGGGATTTTCTTCCAGGATTTTGCCCTTTGCTTTAACTCATAAACAACCAATTTGAGTTCCGGCAGCACAACGTTTAGAAATCCTTCTTTAAGCGAAAGTGGAGTGGCTGTATTATTGATGTCTTGCGATGTAAGGCCAAAATGTATAAACTCCTTATAATCAGAGAGACCCATACTCGAAAATCGATCTTTAATAAAATACTCAACGGCTTTAACATCGTGATTGGTTTCTTTTTCAATCTCCTTTATTTCTTCGGCGTCTTTTTCTGAAAATTGCAGATAAATACGACGCAGACTTTCGAATTGTGTTTTCGAAATTGAAGCCAATTGAGGAAGAGGATATTCGCACAAAGCAATGAAATACTCTATTTCGACTTGAACTCTATATCGTATCAACCCTTTTTCGGAGAAATAAGTACTCAAATTTTCATTTTGAGATCGGTACCGCCCATCAATTGGACTTATTGCATTTAAAGAAGATAATATCATTTCATACATTTTGTGCAAAATTACAAAACATTGCCCGATAACTTGGTTAGAAAAGGATAAAAATGAGCGATTAAAATTTGCTGATATCCACCAAAACCACATCTATACGATAATATTTTTTATCTTTGATTGGACAAATAATTAGCATATGATACAAGAAAATTTAATCCAATATTTTGAAGAGAGCATACAGCTTAATTGGGAAGGAAAAGCACTTTCTAATTATAATGGCAACACGTATTTATACAAAGAAGTAGCCGAAAAAATCGCTCAATACCATATTTTATTTGAGAAAGCCGGTATAAAAAAAGGCGACAAAATTGCATTAATCGGGAAAAACTCTGCTGAATGGGCCATTAATTTCATTGCTACGGTAAGTTATGGAGCTGTTTCTGTTCCTATTCTTCCGGATTTTAAAGCCAAAGATATCTGCAATATAGTAGAGCATTCCGATTCTAAGCTGCTTTTTATTTCTGACTTTATCTGGCCCAATGTTAAAGAAGAAGAATTTAAAGGTCTTCAAGCTATTTTCTCCTTAGAATCCTTAAGTATTTTAAAAGATTTTAAGTGGGATAATCAAAAAATTATAGATGAGTTAAAAGCTGATTATCAATCGAAATACCCAAAAGGATTAAAGGCGGCTGATTTTCATTTGCAAGAAGTAAGCAACAACGAGTTGGTTCAAATAAGTTATACTTCGGGAACCACCGGTTTTTCGAAAGGCGTTATGCTAAAATTAAATAGCTTATCGGCCAATGTGCGTTATGCCCGAAACAATATGCCTTTGCAAGGCGGTGATCATATATTATCATTCTTGCCTTTGGGCCATTCTTATGGTTTAGCTTTCGAATTGCTTTTTCCGTTTTCGCGAGGTTGCCATATCACTTTCTTAACTAAAGTTCCATCGCCACAAGTGATTATGAAAGCGTTTAGCGAGGTCAAACCGCATCTTATCTTATCCGCGCCTTTAGTTATTGAAAAGATATTTAAAAATCAAATTGTTCCGCAGATTAGTAAACCTTCGATGAAAGTTTTATTAAAAATTCCGGGCATCAACAATTTGATTTACAAAAAGATATACGACAAATTAACAGCCGTGTTTGGCGGGCGGTTTAAAGAACTTGTAATTGGTGGCGCGGCTTTTTGTCCGAATGGAGAAGCCTTTTTCAAGCGCATTGGATTTCCTTTCGCCATTGGATACGGCATGACCGAATGCGGACCTTTAATCTCTTATGCTTCCTGGACTCAATACAGGCCTGGTGCTGTGGGAAAACCGGTAGATACGCTGGAAGTTAAAATTGATTCTTCTGATCCGATTAATGAGATTGGTGAAATCTTAATTAAAGGTGAAAATGTGATGGAGGGTTATTACAAAAACGAAAAAGCAACAAAAGAAAGCTTTACGGAAGATGGCTGGTTAAAATCCGGTGATCTGGGCCATTTTGATAACGATGGATTTATTTATATCAAAGGCCGCAATAAGAATATGCTACTTGGACCATCCGGACAGAATATTTATCCCGAAGAATTGGAAAGCAAATTAGCTGATCTGCCCTATGTTATGGAATCGCTGGTTATTATGAAAAACCATAAACTTACCGCTCTAATTTATCCAAATATGGATAAAGCAAAACAAAATCACTTGGATGAGGACGCCGTAGAAAAAATAATTAAAGGGCATAAAAAGGAATTCAATAAGCATGTACCTTCTTTTATGCAACTTGCCGATATTGAGGTTCGTGATAAAGAATTTGAGAAAACGCCTAAACAAAGTATAAAACGTTATTTATACCAAGAAAATTAGGCATAAAAAAAAGCTGCTTCGATTGAAGCAGCTTTTTTTATTAGGCTTGAGCAGTAGGTCCGCCCATTGTAAAAGGAATTCCTCCATCACCTTTCGATTCTTTAATCGGGCCATGCATAGCTTCAAACTTCTTAATGTTTTCGGCTAAGGCTTTATAAAGTCGTTTGGCGTGTTCGGGGGTTAATATAATTCTTGATTTCACTTTTGCTTTAGGAACTCCCGGCATCATTTTAACAAAATCAACTACAAATTCGGCATGTGAATGTGTGATAACCGCAAGATTGGAATAAATTCCTTCAGCAATTTCATCACTCAACTCAATATTAACTTTATTCTCTTTTAATGGTTCTGACATTTTCTCAAGATTTAAATTTCCTCTGTAATTTCTTCGCGAGAATCAATCAAAGTTTGATATTCTTCCTTTGATCCGACAATTAAGTTTTCGTACTCGCGCAAGCCGGTTCCGGCAGGAATTAAGTGGCCAACAATTACATTTTCTTTCAGTCCTTTTAGCGAATCGCGTTTAGCACTGATAGCTGCATTTGTTAATACTTTAGTCGTTTCCTGGAACGAAGCGGCAGAAATAAAGCTCTTCGTTTGCAATGATGCTCTTGTAATTCCCTGCAAGATCTGACGACCAGTAGCAGGTTGAGCTTCACGTGCAACAATCAAGGCTTTATCTTTACGCTTAAGTACAGAATTCTCATCACGAAGTTTACGGGCAGTAATCATTTGTCCGGCTACATAGTTTTCAGAATCACCTGCATCTTCAACTACTTTTTGGCCAAAAATACTATCATTTTCTTCCAGGAAGTCGATTCTATTAATCAACTCATTTTCCAGGAATTTAGTATCGCCCGGATCATCAATCTCTACTTTACGCATCATTTGACGAACAATGGTTTCAAAGTG
>JAFGHU010000084.1 GCA_016929955.1 Bacteroidales bacterium
AAAACGATTAACGATCGGAAGGATTTTACTCCTCCATTTTTTTCTAGATGATTAATTGTAAAAATTGATTTTAGAACCTTATTTTTCGAAATTACCTTAGTAGCTTGATGATATTAGAAAAACCATGACCTTATTCCTTTATTAAAGCAAAATAATAAGGTTGATTTCTATGGGAGATATAGTATCTACTAAGGTTTGTAAAAATGAAATAAGGCTTTATGTTCGTTCATTTATAACTATTATCCAAAAAAGATTTGGTAATTTTTACAGTTTCTCAAGTTACTAGATAAAGGTAAAAATCGAAGTGTTACAATGCATATCTCCAGTCCTTTATGTAATGTCGCCATTCCGAACGAAGTGAGTAATCTCTAGTACTAGCCTAGTTTCTGCTTCGACAAAATCCTTTGAACTTATGGACTATCAAGCTTGACTTAAGTATAAATGAAGTCGCACTCTCGCTGAAAAGTTACGCTTTTTCTATCCGAATACGAGCATCAACAGCAACAACCGATTTTTTTGTTCCCAATAAGGGATTTAAATCCAATTCTTTTATTTCCGGAGCCGCCTGTAGCAGTGCCGATAAACGATAAATTACATCAGCAAATTTATCTTCGTTAATACCGGCCTTTCCTCGAATCCCTTTGATGATTGGATAACTTTTCAGGTCGCGAATCATTTTTTGCGCTTGTGCAAAAGAAACAGGAGCAAGGTTATAACTCACATCTTTTAAAACTTCTATAAAAATACCGCCCAAACCGCATAGGATTAAATGCCCAAATTTTTCTTCGTATTTAGCACCAACAAAAAGTTCCGTACCGCTGAGCATTGGTTGTATTAAAACGGCTGTTGTATCCGGAATTTTTATCATTCTGTTGAATTCCTTTCTAACAGATTTAGCATCATTTACATTTAAAACAACACCACCAACATCCGATTTATGGATGGGGCCAACTACTTTCATTACTACAGGAAATCCTAAGCGTTCTGCTTGTGAAACAGCAATATCCGCCGTGCCGCAAGTGGCTTCTCCCGCTCTGGGAATTCCTGCTCCATCCAATAAAGAACGAACAGCCGATGGCGGTAGGTAGCCATCATCATTGCTGTCGATAATGGCTTGGATATAACCAAAATCGATGTCTAAAGCATCTTTTTTCTCTACGATGGGTTTCGGAGTATTGTAAATTCGGGCCAATGCATTTCCCAGAATGACTTCGTCAGGAAAATTAATATTTCCTTTTTCTAAAAAGAATGCAACTTCTTTGGCTGCAGTAAAAGTTGACGGAAGTACAGGGTATATTGGTTTTTTGGATGTTCTTATTTTTTCATCAAGGAGTTCGTAAACATCAAAGATAGGCGCTAATCCCGGCGTTCCAAAAATCACGATCATCCCATCTATTTGATCAAAGTCCTTATTTATTGTATCAATAATAATTCCCAATTGCTCTGCTGTTCCGGTGGCTAAGAAATCGATAGGATTCGCAACCGATGATCCGGCAAATAGTTTTGTTTTTAATGCATCAGCTTTATCGCCTGTGATCGCAGGGATTTCCAATCCTCCTTTAGACAAGGCATCGGTTAACATTACTGCTGGTCCTCCGGCATGGGTTATTATAGCTAAGTTTTTTCCGGGAAGTGTTGGATACATAAATACGGAGGCAACTGCAATTAAATCTTCGCGGCCATAACAGCGAACGATTCCTGCTTTTTGAAACAAGGCATTTACAGCTTCGTCGGGACTGGCCAAAGCGCCTGTATGTGAGGAAGCTGCTCGACTTCCGGCTTCGGATGAGCCTGCTTTTACGGCAGCAATTTTACACCCTTTTTGTATCAACGATTGGGCGTGCTTGAGCAATTTTGCCGGTTTATTTATGGTTTCTATATAAAGCAGTTTAACTTTACTCGATGTGGCCGCATCGAAAGTGATATCTAAATGTTCGAGTAAATCTTCTACACCCAATTGGGCTGAATTTCCTACCGAAAAAATGCTTGAAAAACTAAGTCCTTTGGCTATTCCGGCCTCCATAATAAATGCCGCTGTGGCACCTGATCCTGATATAAAATCACATCCTTTGGGGTCGAGTTTAGGAATAGGCTCTGTAAATATACTGTGGTGATTTTGTGTTAAAATGCCTGTGCAATTAGGCCCTATTAAAGCCCCATTGTACTTGTTTATCTGATCGACAATTTGTTGTTCTAATTTTGCTCCTGCTTCACTTTCTTCACTAAACCCGGCAGATAAAATGATAAAAGCTTTTGTATCCTTTTTTTCGGTAAGTAGCTGAATAGCAGGTAATGTATATTTGGCCGCAATGGCAATAATGGCTAAATCAACTTGAGGTAAATCATTTAAATCTTTAAAACTGGTAATGCCCTGAACCCGGTCTTCTTTTGGATTAGAAACATAGAGTTTTCCTGCATACGCTCCATCGATAAGGTTTTTTAAAACTTTTCCTCCGGGTTTATGTATATCATTCGATCCTCCTATAACAAGAATACTGTTTGGGCTAAATAGTTGATTGGCAATCATTTTTTTTAACTTTATTTGAAATTAGGTGTTTGGCAAAATTAGGGCTTTATTTTGGCATTCTGTGAAAACTAAAACAAAAAAACCGCTCTTCTGAAGCGGTTTTTTTAAATAGTAAAACTTTGTATTAATAAAGAAATTGTAAATTTCTATAACCTGTTTCAGGTAAATACCAGTCTTTGTAATCTGTGCCATTGCTTTGAACCCAAGGGATAAATTTTAAATAAGCCTTGTTAATTGCTTCTTTTTCTACAGGGATGGCAAAGCTTGTTGGAATATTTAGTGCCCAGGGTAGATTGTCGACCGATTTGAATCCCTTGCCTTCATTGCTATCCGTAGCATCGTCATAGGTGAAAAAATAACTTGGATCTGCCAAATCTGTTGCACTGTAGTTAGGTAAATGAACTTCTCTTCCACGTGTTTTATTTACCATGATGAACGGATTAAATGGCGCAGCACCAAACTGAGCAATCGGAATAGGCTCTTTAAATGTAATGACGAGGTCAATTTCCGAATCACCACTTATATTACGAGGATCGTACTGATCGCCTTGAGCAAAGTGATACCACGCATTATCGAAAACGATTATTGTGGCATTGGTTTGTCCCTCTTCCACACCTGTTGATGATATAGTAATATATTGTGTTTCGCCTAATAGGAGTGAACTTCCTGTTACTGAACTTACTTGGTTGCTTAATATATTTTCCATTTCAAAAGCGAAACCATTACGATGACTACCACCCACAAATTTAACTATGAAATTAGCTTCTAGTTTAACAACTTCATTATTTGCATTGGTTATAGAATTGAAATTATATTCAAGAACCAAGTCGTTAAAATCGTAATCTCCTTTTGAAGGCCATAAATCTTCAAACGCGAGAGTTCCATTGCTTGCCTGACTAGGATAGTAGTTGTTAAATGCAATACTTGCATCATCTGGATAATTATCTTCACTATCAACAACACCATCGCCATCGGCATCGGCAATAACGGCTCCTCTTTTTAAAACGGATGCATCTTCTATTGCGCTTACCGGATTTGAAGTTACGTAAAAAACGGCATCGTTAAAATCATTATCGCCGTCAGGACGTTCCAAATCTTCAAAAGAAATCAGAAATAAATCGCGCTCGGCATCTTTTAAAAACACAGAATGTTGCTTATACTGCGCATTTGTTTCGGGGTTTAAATTTTGGTGCGAGAAAAAGTAATTATTGCCATCGGTAACCGATCTTGACCACGAATTGTAGCCATCTGCAATCAATAGCCAGGCAATAGAAGTTCCTGCAGGAAACTGTCCTAAATAAACTTTATCTCCGGAAATTAAAGATCCACCACTTCTCGAAAAAGATACATTAGGAAAAATGATAGTGGCTTTATCAATATCGGCAATACTTTGAGGAGGATTGTTTTTATCATAAGTATAGTAAGCCAAGCTGTTTAAATAGCCCGCACCTTCTGATACAAAGGTTACCCATATATCTGCTTGTTCAACCAAATTGATATTTTGTTCGTTCGACTGATGTAAATATTCCGGATGATAATCTTGGACGGGTTTATTTTCAGGCAAGGCGGCATTGATATCGGCAAGTAGATCGGCCGTAATATAGTCGCGCTTTCTTTCTAAATAATAAGGTCTGCCATATCTGTCCCAACTACCTAAAGTTGCAAGAGGTATTTTAGAGGCAGCGCTAGCTTTGAACGCTGAAGAAGATTTTGTACTGCTTTCGGGCTCCTGAATTCCTCCATATACAAAATCGAATTGATTGTTTTCTATGGCTTGTTTAACCTCACTCTGAAAACCAATCCAGTTGGTGCTAATAACCAGAGAATCAAAAGAATTGTCGATAGTATAGCGCGTTTCAAAAGCGCCGCTTTCGTTTGTAAAACCACTAAAAATTTCTTTACCGCCATTCGCTTTATAATCGGTTAATATACTGATCTTTATTTTAGGGATAGCTTCTCCTTGATTGTCTAAAGTTTGGATATGAAAATCGACCAAAGAAGTTGTTTTCCAATTAAAATTGGCACTTGCTTTTAAATTGTTCATCGAAATATCCTGATCTGTAGGCATAGGATCATCTTTCATGGTAAGTGATTTTGTGCAAGCGCTAAAAGCAATGCTTAAGCTTAAGAATAAAATAATAAATAATGTGTTTTTCATTTTGATTTTTTTTGAAGGATAGTGTAGTATTTGATGCAAACATAAGTCGGCCTAAGGACTTGTGAAACCTGGAATTTGTTTTTGTCGACATCAGGATAGTAAATGTAACGTATAGGGGTAATGGAGTTTTTTAGAGGATGCAAAAAAAAGCTCACTATGCTCGGTTTCGGTGATAAGAGCAAAAAAAAAGACCACCCTTTTGGAGAGTGGTCTGAAACCGTAGTATTTTTTAATAAATATAGTCTGTATCGCGGTAGCCGGATAAATCGAGATACCAATCCGGAAACAAAGTTCCGCTGCTTTCTACCCAACTGATAAACTTTAAATAAGGCGTTGATATCGAAGCTTTTTCGATTGGATAATCGAATTGACTCGGAAAATTAATGGCCCAAGGAAGGTTTCCTACTGTTTTATACAATTTTCCACTCGATAAATTTGAATCGTCGTTGTATTCGCCAAAATAACTCAAATCGGCCAAATTGGTTGGTTGATAATTGGGCAAATGCAATTCCCGACCTCTTTCCTCATTAATAATGATAAAAGGATTAAACGGAGCTAAGCCAAATTGGTCTTGCGAAATAGGTGATGTAAATGTAATTACAATCCGGACGGTTTTTGTTGGCTCCACAAAAGCTTTGCTTGGATCTGTATTCCAAAAGCCCTGATTGTGATTCTTTGCATTGTCTAAAACAATTATAGTAGCATTGGTCTGTCCGGCTTCCGTTCCGTTGTTATTCAAATTAATATAACCTTCTTGTAAATCGTTTCCACTAACTGAATTTACCTGACTGCTTAAAATATTGCTCAATTCGAAACCGAATCCATTTTTAAATCCGGCGCCGTTGGCCCGAACGATAAAATCGCCTTCAAGTTGAACAACTTTATTGTCGGCATTGGTTATCGTATTAAAATTATAGTCTAAAACCAGATCGTTAAAATCATAATCTCCTTTTGATGGCCATAAATCTTCAAAGGCCAGCGTTGCATAATTTCCCTGACTTGGGTAATAGTTATTAAAGGCTTTGGTAACATCTTCGGGATATGCATCCGAAGTATTATCTACACCATCTTTGTCGGTATCGTTATCAACATAAACTTCGCCCATTTTAGGAATGCCGGTATTGCTTATTCCATCTGCAGGATCAGAGGTAACATAAAATACAACATCATTAAAATCATTATCTCCATCAGGACGCTCTAAATCTTCAAAAGCGATTAAAAACAAATCGCGTTCTTCGTCTTTTAATAAAACGATATGTTGTTGATTATCCGGATTGTTCTCGGGATTTAAGTTTTTTTGAGAAAAAAAGTAATTTCTTCCATCTTTTACATCTTTTTCTTTGGTGTCAAAACCATCCGCAATTAATAACCAACCAATTGAAGTTCCGGCGTCGAACTCACCTATTTTTACTTTATCACCCGAATATAATCCTCCGCCACTGTGTTTAAACGAAGCATTGGGGAAAATAATAGTTGCCTCATCAATATCATCAATCGACTCAGGCGGGTTGTTTTCGTTGAATGTATAAAAGCAAAGTGTATTTAAATATCCCGCGCCTTCGGTAACAAAAGTTACATAAACATCAGATTCTTCGGTGATAGTAATGTATTGTTGAAATTGGTCTGATAAATATTCTGGATGATAGTCGGGAACAGGCTGATTTTCAGGCAAAGCATCGTTTAAATCAGCTAAGAAATCAGAAGAAATATCATCTTCATCTTTTTCTAAATAGCGTGGAGTACCGTCTGATTTCCAACTGCCTAAATCTTTAAGATCTATTTCGGTATCACTTGTTCTTTTGAAAGCTGCTGCAGCAGATTCTTCGTCAGTACGGTCTGGAACTCCACCAAATGTCCAATTTAAATTACCATCTATTACGGGCACTTTAACCCCGCTTACAAAACCAAGGTAATTGGTAGCTACCACCAGCGAGTCTGTTATTGTTGCCAAGCGATAATCCATCTGAAAATGACCATCTGAATTTGTAAAACCGCCTGCAATATCTTTTCCGTTATTCGCCAAATAATCCGTTCTTAAACTCACTTTAATATCAGAAATTGCCGTGCCGGTATTGGATAAGGTATAAATGGAGGACTTTACATAAGAAGAGGTTTCCCAATCGAAATTTTCATTAACGATAAGTTCGCCAAAAACGGAATTCTCATCTACCGGAGTAGGCTCTTCTAATAAGGGTAGTGTCTTGGTACAGGATACAAATAAAAGAGCGACTAAAACATACAGAAAGCCTGTCTTAATCAGGTGCTTGGTTGCGAAGTTCTTCATCTTACATTTTTTTAATAGATTCAAATATACACATTTTGTTATTTGTTTACATCATCCAATTCGTATTCGGGCATTTTTAATTTGTAAGCGTTCTGTTTTGGGCAATTTTTGCATTAGTCTGAATAATTTTTTAATTGCTTATAGCCAACCAATTGGTCGTAAGTTGTTCCGGGGGCACGATAATAGAGTCGAATTGTATAATTATTTGGTGTCTGGAAAAAACTGCCTTCCAAAGCGCCTACATCAACCGCTTTTGTATTCTTATTTTTTAGCGCATATAAATAACTATAATATCCTTGTTTTAACAATAGTTTAGTTTCATATACCTGAGATGAATAATCGTAGCTCAATTTATGGCTCAGGCTCCATAAATCAAAACTGCCAAGTAAGTAAAGGTCGTTGTTAAGCAAAGGGCTTTTGCTAAAATAGAGAAAATGTACAAAAGCATATTCGCTCTCAATATCAGCATCTTGGTAATCTTTTGTTTCAATAAAAAACTTGCCAAATTGGGTGGGTTCATTCTTGTAAGCTTTATTTGCTCTTGATTTGGAAAGCAAAAGTTCTATTTCATCAATAGCTCCATTTTTATTGATGGCATAAATATATTCTGAATTATAGTCCAGACTCGAAAAATCGAAAAAGCGGTAAGTATTTAATCCCTGAAAAACATTTCCTTTTTGCAGATTAAAATCGAGAATTCCATCTTTTATGGATAGCGGCTCTAAGTGATCGATTTGATTGTCGTAACGGCCATTTTGTTGTATTTGTGTCGAAATTTCGCGTGAGGGAAAATGGCTGTTTAAATTGCTGATATTCACCTTAAAATTGATTTCCTGAGCACTTTTAATCAACTCCGGATTGCTGGGCGCTATAATTTCGCCATTGATGCTGCAAAGCGGATCAACAACATACAATTTCTTTGTAAGGATTGGATTCTCCTCTTCGTTTTCGGGATAAATTTTTAAGATATAATTTCCCGAATAACGAAATTGTATAGCCTCATTTGGAATTTGAAGACTATAGTGGATATAGGGTACTTTTGTATTTAATGAAAATTGATAATCTTCGATATAATCTTCAATATAGCCCTCCAGATATTCATTGGGCGATAATTCGGAAATATGCCACTGCGCATCGCAATGGATTAAAGTATAGGCAAATAGTCGGTAATCGCTATCTAATTCATCAAACGCTAAGGTTAACGGAATTTGTTCGTTTAGAAAAATCACAGGTTCTCCCAAACGATCATTATCGGGATACAGCTCAACGGTTTTTATATTGGCATTTAAAATTTGATCAGAAAAAACCGACTGCGTTCGGCCATTTATCGAAAAGAATAAAAGAACAATAAAGATAAAGTGATTTCTCATTTCAGTTGATTTTTTATTCGTGCTATTTATCAAAAATAACCATTTATATTTTGTTTTTTCTTGAGGAAGAAAAATGTTTTAAACGATTTTATTAAGAAAAGAAGTTAAACCAATGGATTTTTAGCCTCGGTTTTGATCATAATAAACCCCTAATTATTGGAAAGCTGATAAAAATCAGTGCAAAATACAACCTAAGTTGTAATATATAATTAATCTATATAAGGGTATTGAGCAGTACTATTTTTTAAAATACTGAATAGTAAGAACATACAGTTGAACATATGCTAAAGATGTAAATAATTACGATTATCAATTATAATTGTTATTTAAAAAACATTTTAATAATTTAGCCCCGTTTTTAAGCTGGAAAAAACAAGTTATTTTTCAGGCAAAGAGATCAAAGTAAATAATTAATTTAGACTTATAAACTCAAAATTATTTAAGAACATTCAATACTAATTTCAGTCAAATAAAATTTATGTCAGAAATAATTAAAATTAAAAAGGGTTTGCACATAAATCTTCAAGGGGAGGCCGATAGAACGGTAAGCGATCTTAGCTCCACGAAGTATGCATTAAAACCTACCGATTTTATTGGCGTATTTCCAAAATTGAACGTGAAAGAAGGTGATAAAGTAAAAACGGGAAGTCCGGTATTTTTTGATAAATATCGCGATAATATTCAGTTTACATCGCCTGTAAGCGGAACAATAACAGAAATTAAAAGAGGTGCCAAGCGTGTTTTATTGGAAATACGAATAGAAGCAGACGGCACCAATGAATTCGTCGATTTTGGAGCTGCTAATCCATTAGATTTAAAGCGGGAAGCAATTACGGAGAAATTATTGCAAAGCGGACTATGGTCTTTAATTAGACAGCGTCCTTATTCTGTCATTGCTAATCCGGACGAAAGTCCTAAAGCCATCTTTATTTCAGGTTTCGACAATGCTCCTTTAGCTGTTGATTACGACTTTGTTTTGCATAACAAAGGCGATGTTTTTCAAACGGGTTTGGATGCACTGGCAAAACTTACCCATGGTAAAGTGCATTTGAACTTGCATGCAGAGGATACCCAGACCAAGGTTTTGTTAAAAGCAAAAAACGTTGAAATAAACATGTTTAGTGGTAAGCACCCTGCAAGTTTAGTTGGAACACAAATAGCGGCAATCGATCCTATTAATAAAGGAGAAATAGTATGGACTGTAAATGTTCAGGATGTTTTAACGATCGGAAAATTATTTCTGGAAGGAAAATACGATGCTGAAAAGCTATTTGCCGTTGCGGGTTCTGAAGTGTTAAAGCCACATTATATTCGTGCAAAAAGAGGCGTTTGCATTCAAGATATTGCAGCCGGTAATGTAACTCAAGGCAATAACCGTTTTATTAGTGGAAATCCATTGACCGGAAAACAAATTGAAAGTAATGGGTATATTGGTTTTTACGATAATCAGTTGAGTGTTATTCCAGAGGGCGATCATTCGCAATTTATAGGCTGGATTACACCAAACCTGGATAAGTTTAGTTTTTATCGTTCGCTCTTTTCGTGGTTTACACCTAAAAAAGCGTACCGCTTAGATACCAATTTAAATGGGGGAGTGCGTGCTTTTGTAATGACCGGCCAATTCGAAAAGGTATTCCCTTTCGATATCTACCCCATGCAGTTGATTAAAGCCATTATGAGTAAAAATATCGATGCAATGGAGAATTTGGGTATCTATGAAGTTGATGCTGAAGATTTTGCTCTTATCGAATTTATTAGTACTTCGAAAATTGAAATTCAATCTGTAGTCGCTGATGGACTTGAGTTTTTAAGAAAAGAAATGAGTTAATCGAAAAAATCGAACGTTAAATGAAAGCTTTACGAAATTATATAGATAAAATTAAGCCAAATGTTGAGGAAGGAGGAAAGTTTCATTATATGCTTTCTACTTTTGAAGCATTTGAAACTTTCTTGTTTGTTCCAAGAACAGTTACAAAAAAAGGAAGTCATATTCGCGATGCCATCGATTTAAAGCGTACTATGTTTATGGTAGTTGTTGCTTTAATTCCTGCTTTGCTTTTCGGGATGTGGAATGTTGGATATCAGCACAATCTTTCCATAGGTGCAGAAGGTACTTTAGTTAGTAATTTCTTTTATGGATTTTGGTTGGTAGTGCCACTTATTATTGTATCCTATGTTGTAGGATTGGGAACAGAATTTGTTTTTGCCCAGCTGCGCGGTCACGAAGTAAACGAAGGATATTTAGTTTCCGGATTCTTGATTCCTTTAATTGTTCCTGTAACTACGCCTTTATGGATGGTAGCTCTAGCTACAATATTTGCAGTTATTATCGGAAAAGAAGTTTTTGGTGGTACAGGAATGAATATTATGAATCCTGCCTTAATTGCGCGTGCATTCCTTTTCTTTGCTTATCCTTCAAATATGTCGGGCGACAAAGTTTGGATTACCGAAAAAGCAGATGCATTCTCGGGTGCTACACCATTAGGTCAGTTGATGACCGCTACAGAAAAAGTTCAATTGCCTTCTGTATCTGATGCCTTTTTTGGATTTATTCCGGGTTCAGTTGGCGAAACATCTACATTCGCTATCTTATTAGGTGCCATAATTTTATTATGGACCGGAATTGCCAGCTGGCGCGTAATGTTTAGTGTTTTTGTTGGTGGATTTGCCATGGGTTGGCTTTTTAATGTAGTTGGTGCAAACCATTATATGCTTGATGTACCTGCTTACTATCATTTGATTTTG
This sequence comes from Bacteroidales bacterium, assembly GCA_016929955.1. Taxonomy (GTDB): domain Bacteria; phylum Bacteroidota; class Bacteroidia; order Bacteroidales; family UBA12170; genus UBA12170. Next base: position 11,085 of record JAFGHU010000084.1, read on the forward strand.
GGTGGATTTGCTTTTGGTGCTGTGTTTATGGCTACCGACCCGGTAACTGCCGCTCAAACAAATACCGGAAAATATATTTATGGTTTACTTATTGGTATTATGGCTGTACTTATACGTGTATTGAACCCGGCTTATCCGGAAGGAATGATGCTTGCTATTTTACTTCTCAATGTATTTGCACCGCTGATTGATCATTATGTTGTTCAGGCAAATATCAAACGCAGAGTAAAACGGGCCAAACTAATTACTGTTAACCATTAAAATTGAGAAAGATGAATACAAATAGTAATACTTATATTTTTATTTATGCTTCTGTAATGGTTATTATAGTAGCCGCTGTTTTATCCACTACTGCCACCTTATTAAAAGGAAAGCAATTACAGAATGTAAAAAATGAAAAGATGCAAGCTATACTTGCATCAGCTGATATAGAATCTACTCCTGAAAATGCAGAGACGACCTATAATAAATACATTACTCAAGAATGGGTAATCGATCAAAAAGGCGAAATCGTTGATTTATTCAAAAATGGCGCCTTCGAAAAAGGTGATCTTCGAGCATTTGATTTGAATTTGAAAACAGAACTTTACAAAAAAAGTAAAGGAGAAGCTTTTTTATCTCCCTTGTTTGTTTGTAATGTAAAAGGAGAAACCTATTATATCATTCCATTGTTGGGAAAAGGTTTATGGGGCCCTGTTTGGGGCAATATGGCTCTGCTCTCCGATTTTAAAACGGTAAAAGGTGTTGTTTTCGATCATAAAGGAGAAACTCCCGGTTTAGGTGCTGAAATTGTTTTTCCGGCATTTACCAATCCTTTTGTAGGTAAAACCATTTTTGATGATCAAGGTAATTTTACTTCAATAACTGTTGTGAAAGGTGGAGTAGCAAAATTAGCTGCCGATCAACAAATCCATGGTGTCGATGCCATTTCGGGCGGTACAATTACATCTAATGGTGTTAATGATATGCTGCTCGATTGTTTAGAAAATTATGTTCCATATATTAAAAGCATAAAATAATGAGTGAGCAAGTACAAAAAGAATCGATGTTTTCTGCAAAAAACATCAAATTACTAACCGATCCAATTGGGAAAGATAACCCAATTACCGTGCAGGTTTTGGGTATTTGTTCTGCGCTTGCTGTTACAGCAAAGCTCGAACCTGCTATTGTGATGTCTATCTCGGTAATGTTTGTGCTCGGTATGGGTAATGTTATTATTTCTTTATTACGAAATAGTATCCCTCAACGAATCCGAATTATTGTTCAATTGGTGGTTATTGCCGCTTTGGTAATTATTGTCGATCAAATTTTAAAAGCTTATGCCTATCAAGTAAGTAAACAGCTTTCGGTTTTTGTTGGACTGATCATTACCAATTGTATTATTATGGGGCGTTTCGAAGCTTTTTCAATGGCAAATAAACCTTGGCCTTCATTTTTAGATGGAATAGGAAACTCCATTGGATATGGTTTGATTTTAGTAATCGTTGCCTTTTTCCGCGAACTCTTTGGTTCAGGAACAATATTAGGTTGGGAAGTATTTAAATCGATCGGTCTTTATGAAATTGGTTATGTAAATAATGGATTTATGATTTTGCCTCCAATGGCGCTTATCGTTGTAGGTATTATTATTTGGGTTCAACGTAGTAAGAATCCAGATCTAATTAAAGACTAATGTTTACGACTAAAAATTAGAAACGATGCAAGAAATATTTAACATATTTATAAAATCCATATTTATCGATAATATGGTCTTTGCCTATTTCTTAGGCATGTGTTC
>JAFGHU010000085.1 GCA_016929955.1 Bacteroidales bacterium
CCAACAATAATTTAGTTTAAATTATGTTCTAAAAATAAAGCGTAAACATCAGAAAATATTTGAATTACATGTATTGTTTAATTTTACCAAACCTTTTACTCTGCATACATTCTTCTCTCCTAAATAGATTTAAAAAACTTTTATAAACCTAACCCAACCAAGCTATGAAACTATCAAATAAAAAAATTCTAACAAGTGATTACATTATTATTGCCTGCCTTGCAATAATTAAGATTTTGTTTCACCTGATAAATCCGGAATATGGCTATCACCGTGATGAATTGTTCTTTCTCTATATTAGCGATAATTATAGTTTCTCAAATCTTGATGTACTGCCTTTAACCCCAATTTATTTAAAAATAATCACTGGCATTTTTGGAACCTCTATTAAAGCAGTTCATTTTGCATCAGGACTTCCTGGTGCTGTCTCTCTTATATTTTCGTGCTTGATTACTAAAGACTTTGGAGGAAAGAAATTTGCTATTTTGCTCACAGGCTTAAGCATTATTTTTTCGGGGTTTTTAATTTTTGGAGCAATGTTTACTTACGATAGTATTGATTTCTTAATAGTTGTAATATCCTTTTATTTCTTTGTAAAACTGTTTAAACAAAATAAGCCTAAGTATTTATTAGCCATTGGAATAGCTATAGGATTTGGATTATTAAATAAACTAACTGTTCTTTTCTTTTGCGGTTCAGCCTTTTTATCCCTGATACTTGTAAAGCACCGTAAATATTTATTAAGTAAGTGGTTTTATATTGCCAGCGCAGTAGTAATTATATTTTTTATTCCGTTTACAATATGGCAAATTAAGAACAACTGGTATTTTATAGATTGGGCAAAAAATTACGCTGGCACTAATTCATACATAGCTCCTTTAAATGATTTTATATGGAATCAGATTTTGCCTAATAATTTTATAAACTCTTTTATTTGGCTTTCTGGGCTTATAGTTATACTTTTTTTCAGAAAATGGAACAATTACAGGTTTTTCGGATATGTTTATTTAACCAGTTTTGTATTGATATTTTTGCTGGGTGGAAAATTCTATTTTTTAATTCCATATTATTCTATACTTCTTGCTGCAGGCTCTGTCCAAATCGAAGAATTGCTTCTTCGACTAAATAAGAAAATTTATTGGTTTGTGTCGGCAACAATTGTTTCGCTTTACATTTTACTGAGTCTTATTTCGGTCCCACTGCTTGTTCCTGTACTCTCTGTTAAAAATTATGTACAATATACCGATATGCTGGGTATGACGCAGGACGCAGGCGTCAGATACGAAAATAATCGATTAAACGATTTGTTGCCTCAACACTTTGCGGACCGGTTTGGTTGGGAAGAAATGTCGAAGAAAATATCGGAAATTTATTCGTCAATGCCTTCATCTACGAAAGATTCAATAGGTGGAATATTATGCAATAATTCCGGACAAGCAGCTGCGTTGAATTTTTATAGAGAAAAATACGATCTACCGGAAGCAATATCTGCTCATGGATGGTTTTATTATCATGCTAAAGAGAACCATTCTTTTATGAATAGCTATATTTCCATTTATGAAAATATGGAAAAACTTAAAAATGCATTTCAAAACATAGATTCTTTAGGGTATTATACCAATCCCTATTGTATGCCATATGAAACAGATAAAACCATATTTGTTTGTTCAGAGCCTAAAATTGATATGGTTGAATTTTGGGATAATATAAAACATTAAAAATCTATCTTCTGAAATGCACTAAATACTAATGAAGAATTAATGTTCGAATTGCTAAAACAATCCTTCGACAGAAAGATATCTTTCGCCGGTATCGTAATTAAAGCCTAAAATTGTAGCACCTTCGGGTATTTCAGGAATTTTTTTTGCTATGGCAGCTAAACATGCCCCCGATGAAATACCTACAAAAAGACCTTCTTCTTTGGCTGCCTTTTGTGCATAAGAAAATGCTTCGTCTTTTGAGATTTTAATTACTCCATCGAGAATATGTGTATGCAAGTTTTTGGGAATAAACCCGGCACCAATGCCCTGTATCGGGTGCGGGCCAGGTTTTTCGCCACTAATTACTGGTGAAAGTTCTGGCTCAACTGCAAAAACTTTTAGCTTGGGCCATTTTACTTTTAGGACTTCGGCAACACCTGTTAAGTGTCCACCGGTGCCAACGCCCGTGATCAAATAGTCTATTCCATCGGGGAAATCCTTTAATATTTCCTGTGCCGTAGTTTCTTTGTGTGCTTTGATATTAGCTTCGTTATCGAATTGTGAGGGTATCCAGCCGCCTTTAATTTGCGAGGCCAGTTCCTGCGATTTTTCAATTGCGCCTTTCATACCTTTTTCCCGTGGTGTAAGCTCAAATTCTGCCCCATAGGCAGACATAATTCTCCTGCGCTCTACCGACATCGATTCGGGCATAACCAGAATAAGCCTGTAGCCTTTAACTGCTGCTACTATTGCCAGGCCTATACCAGTATTGCCCGATGTGGGCTCAATAATTACAGAACCTTTTTTTAAAATGCCGCGTTTCTCTGCATCTTCAATCATTGCCAGGGCAATGCGATCCTTTATGCTGCCACCTGGGTTAAAACGTTCGAGTTTTATCCAAACATTGTAGCTGCTGTTGTATAAACGGTTTATTTTTAAATGTGGGGTGTTCCCGATGGTTTCAAGTATGTTCTTCGCTTTCATATATTTAGTAAATTATTTGTTTTTATAGGATCAGATTACAAACATTGCCGAATTGCTTGCGTTGAGATTGGTTTGTTTTTCTGCCAATTCTTTAAGGGTATGTTTTTTGAGATAATCGACAATAAGTGTATTAAGTCCCGACCATAGCTCCTGTGTAGCGCAAGCCTTGTCTTTCGAACATCGTCCGTCGGGCAACAGGCAATCGACAATGGAAAGTTCGGCCTCAAAGGCTTTGTAAATATCGTAAACAGTAATTTCTTCGGGTTTGCGCGAAAGGCGGTAGCCGCTTTTTTTCCCCTCAACATTTACAATTAAACCACGTGCTTTTAAGGCCGATACTATATGGTCGAGGTATTTATACGATATTTCCTGCTTTTCGGAAATGTCTTTTTGCAAAAGGCCTTTTCCTTCCCAATCCATTGCCAGTTCTACCATTGTACGGATACCATAGCGCGTTTTTGTGTTTAGCTTCATTATATACTATATTTCCTATTAAATAGATAGTGTAAAAGTAGGTTTTTTTAATTAATTGTACAACAGTATGATTTGCCAAATTTATAAGGCTAGGTAATTTCTGGGTTAAAGATTCTAAATGTATCCACTGATTGAGCGAAAATACCTAAATCACTATATTTCTTTCATTTGTATGAGTTTTCCCAAAGTCAGGCAAGGTTATCATAAAATGACTTTTGGCCTATAATTAATGGTGATTTTTAATGTAAGGGGTTAGGTATATTGAAGTTAGCACCCATGAAAATCGGCATTTTGCGACAAGTACATACAACATTATGAACAAGGCCGTTTGTTGTGAGTTCGTGGTTTTTATTTATTTTTCTCTTTATCAACTAATTCAATCGTATGTGTTAATAATTCAGTCCCACCAAAATCTCCGTGTCCCGGTATCACTGTTTTAATCTCAGGGTATTTTTTCATTACCTTCTCAACTGTCATATCCCAATCATTTACAACTGCATCTGACAAGTTACCAAGTCCTTTTGAATCAATTGACTTAATCAAGCAACCGCCAAAAAGAATCTTTTTACCCGGAATCCAAACCGTGATATTGTCA
>JAFGHU010000086.1 GCA_016929955.1 Bacteroidales bacterium
AGCTTAAAATATTGTTTTATTGGTTATGGTGGTGGAGAAGGCTCTGCAAATATTCATGTTTGGGATAACGATGTAGATATCGAACACAATACTATAATGAAATCAAAAGAACGAGGTATTTATGTTGATAACGCTAGCCCAAATATTAGTTATAATTTGATTAAAAACAATCTTACTGAAGGGATTCTTACAGCAAACGGCGCTCTGCCTTATGTCAAAAACAACAATATTATTAATAATACGAATTATGGCGTTTATAATTACGATGCAAGTGTAACAGTCGATGCAACTAATAATTGGTGGGGCGATGCCAGCGGACCATATCATGCAGACACCAATCCAACGGGAATAGGAAATGGCGTTTCTGATCACGTACTTTTCAATCCCTGGTACCAGAGTCCCGTAGATTTAAGCACAGCCATTGATGAGCTTAAGGTATACGGCACCATAAAAGGTATATGGCCAAATCCTCTTAGTTCCAATTCTCAAGTAACGTATCAAATTAAAACAGCAGGGAGAGTTTTAATGCGTGTTTTTGATCAAAGTGGAAGAACTGTTTTATCATTAATAGATGCTTATCAATTCCCCGGTGAATATACGATTGATATTGATGGAACTAAGTTGGTAAATGGAATTTATTTATTGAGTTTAGAAACGGCAAATACTATACAAATCCAAAAGATTATAAAACAATAAATGTGCAGGTTCTAGGTCTGAGTTTGATGTGTAAACTATTTTGTTTTAGATAAACATCAAACTCAGATTAAAACTAATCCTCATCTTCCACGGCAATATTTTCAAGAAAAGCAATGCTTTTTTCAATCTCGTCGTGCATCAATTTATCATTAGTTACAAAATCAACACTTGCTCTATAGGATGCAATAAAATCTTCAACGACAACAGAGGACTTTAAAGGGCGCCGAAAATCAAGCGCTTGCGCTCCATTAAATAACTCGATAGCCATAATCCGTTTAATATTTTCCATTACTCTATACGCTTTGGTAGCAGCATTTGCGCCCATACTCACATGGTCTTCTTGTCCTTGCGATGAAGGAATACTATCTGTCGATGCCGGAACCGCAAATTGTTTATTCTGACCTACAATCGATGCTGCTGTATATTGCGGTATCATAAATCCACTGTTTAAGCCCGGCTCTTTAACCAAAAACGAAGGCAAATCTCTTTTTCCTGAAATCAATCGGAAAACGCGTCGCTCCGAAATGCTTCCCAATTCCGCCATAGCAATACTAAAAACATCCAAAGCAATGGCTAAAGGCTGACCATGAAAATTGCCTGCCGAAATAATTAAATCGTCTTCAGGAAAAATATTCGGATTATCCGTTGCTGAATTTATTTCCGTTTCAAAAACCTGTTGAACATAATCTAAAGCATCTTTGGTAGCTCCATGTACTTGTGGAATACAGCGAAATGAATAGGGATCTTGTACATGAACTTTTTGCTGATTGATAATTTCGCTTCCTTCCAAAATATCACGCACGTTTTTTGCCGTATCAATTTGTCCTTTGTGCGCTCTAATTTCATGCACTTTCGGATGAAAAGGCTCGATTCGACCATCGTAAGCATCCAGCGAAATAGCGCCGATAAAATCAGCTAAAAACACATATTTTTTAGCTTCAATTAAAAGATAAGTGCCATATGCGGCCATAAACTGAGTGCCATTGAGCAAGGCCAATCCTTCTTTCGATTGAAGTACTATGGGTTCCCAAGCAAATTTTTTGTTTATTTCGGCAGCCTCGTACAATTCGCCTTCGTAATAGACTTTTCCCATGCCTATTAAAGGCAGTGCTAAATGAGCGAGTGGAGCTAAATCGCCACTGGCACCAAGACTTCCAAGCTGAAAAATTTGAGGGAAAATAGCATTATTGTAAAACGCGATTAAACGCTCAACTGTAGTTAATTGCACCCCCGAATTTCCATACGACAACGACTGTATTTTAAGAAAGATCATCAACTTAACGATTTCCAAAGGAACTTCGTCGCCTGTTCCACAGGCATGCGACATCACCAGATTTTTTTGTAGCGTACTTAAATTGTTTTTTGAAATGGCACGATCATACAAAGAACCAAAACCGGTGTTGATGCCGTAAATTGGCTCATCACTTTCAGCCATTTTAGCATCCAGATAGTTTCTACAAGTTACTATTTTTTGTTTGGCATCGTCAGAAAGCGCAAGTTGATAGTCTTCGTGAAGTATTGTTTTTACGGTATCGATATCCAGTTTTTGATCGGAGATATAATGAATATTCATGGAGTTGATTTTAATTGGTGCAAAAATACAAATAGAACGCTTATAAACACTTAAATTATTCTATTTCTAATGCATCAAAATCATTTTTAATTCCCCTTTTTTCGATCCTTAGGTGGTAATGCTCACAAAAATGCAAAAAGTAGTATAAAAATTTTGTATCTTCGGTCTTTAACTCAAATAAAACCCGCTTTCTTTAATTTATTTCCCATGGAACGTCTTTGTTTGTTTTGTAATGAACCGATAAATGGCCGTATTGATAAAAAATTTTGCTCAGATCAATGCAGAAATGCCTTTAATAATGAAAAAAATGCCGGAACCGAAAATCATATTCGGCGCATAAATGGAATTCTTCGTAAAAACAGGAAACTGCTCGAAAAACTAAGTGGACGAATCAATAAAAAGATAGTGCCCTCCGCATCATTCGTAAATAATGGATTTAATTTTAATTATTATACATCTACGTATACCACTAGAAAAGGGCATGTTTACTTCTTTTGTTATGAATATGGCTACTTAAAACTTAGTCAGGAAAAAGTAATGATTGTTAAACGCAACGATTTTGAACAATCGATATAAATACACCATATGGAACAAGTTTAAAATAAATCATTTATGTCTTGACACGCGCCTAAAAATGTATTACTTTTGCACCCCGTTTAAAATCAGTGCAATTCCAATAAAACGGAAAGCTAAAGGAAACAAAGTGTTTTATAAGAAATCCTTACATGAAACTATCGAAATTCAAGTTTAATTTACCCGAAGAATTAATTGCAAACTATCCAACCGAAAACCGCGACGAATCTCGTTTAATGGTTTTGCACCGCGATACGCAAAAAATTGAACACCGTAATTTTAAAGATATTTTAGAATATTTTGGAGATGGCGATGTATTCACCTTGAACAATACCAAAGTTTTTCCTGCCCGCTTGCATGGCGAAAAAGAAAAAACAGGTGCTAAGATTGAAGTTTTTTTATTGCGCGAATTAAATCGTGAATCTCGTTTATGGGATGTTTTAGTCGACCCCGCTCGAAAAATCAGAATCGGAAATAAACTGTATTTCGGAAACGACGAACTTGTTGCTGAAGTAATCGACAATACCACTTCGCGCGGCCGCACTTTGCGCTTTTTGTTCGACGGCCCTTACGAAGAGTTCAAAAACACATTAAAACGATTAGGCGAAACGCCTTTGCCTAAAGTGCATACACGTCCTATTGAGCCTCTCGATGAAGAAAGGTATCAAACCATTTATGCCAAACACGAAGGTGCTGTGGTTGCGCCAACAGCCGGATTGCATTTTAGTCGCGAAATATTAAAACGACTCGAACTTCAAGGCGTTAATTTTGCTGAAATAACGCTTCATGCAGGATTAGGAAATTTTAGAACCATAGAAGTTGAAGATCTTACCAAGCATAAAATGGACTCCGAAGAGTTATTTATCAGCGAACAAGCGGCTAATACTATCAATAAATCCATTGATGGCAGACATCGTGTTTGCAGCGTAGGAACCACCGTTATGAAAGCTTTGGAAACATCTACTTCAATTTCTGGTCACGTAAAACCTTTTGACGGCTGGACCAATCGGTTTATTTTTCCTCCTTACGATTTTAGAATAGCCAATAGTATGGTTACGAATTTCCACTTGCCTTATTCGTCAATGTTGATGATGGTTACTGCTTTTGGGGGCTATGATTTTATGATGAGCGCATACAAAACAGCCATTAAGGAAAAATACCGTTTCTTTACTTATGGCGATGCGATGTTAATCTTATAAACTATTTTTAGTTACTATTAGAGGCTGTTTTCTGTGGTGGAAACAGCCTTTTTTTATTCATAGAGATCTATAAACGCATACGTATTTCCCATATTTGCTAAATACTTTAAGAAATCAGCAAATGAAATTATTAGTGAAGCGGTGTTGTCGTTTGGATGAAAGCTTATTTTTTTGCTTGTTTGAAGATGGGCATCAATAAAAAGATGCACGTGATTTTCTTTGTCGTTGATTAATCCAAAAGGAGAAACAGAACCCGGTAGTAAGCCCAAGTATTTCCCCATTCTTTTTTCCGACGCAAAGGATAATTTGCCTTGCTTTAAGCGCTTTTCAAGCTCGTGTATGGCCAATTGCCGGCGGGCGTCAAAAACAACCAAATAATGCTTATTTCCTTTGTGATTTCTGAAAAATAAATTTTTGCAATGCGTAGCATCTATCGATTTCCAATACTTCATTGCTTCGGCAATAGTTGGGGCTGGCGGATGCTCAATTAACTCATATTCTATCTTAAGTTCCTTTAAAAACTCAAAAACACGCTGACGATTATTCATAATTGACTAAAAGCAAAAAAGCTTAGAAAAACAATTTTTTCTAAGCTTTTGCCTTGCTATTTTAGTTTATTCACCTAATAATTCTTCCAATTTTTCACCCAATGCAGGTCCTCTTAAATTTTTTGCAATGATAATGCCATCGGGATCGAGTAAAATATTTTGAGGAATAGAACGAATGCCATACAATTTACCTGCTGCATTCGACCAGTATTGCAAGTCGGAAACGTGACCCCAAACTAAACCGTCGTCGTTGATGGCTTTAATCCAGTTTTCTTTTTTCTGATCGAATGATACGCCAAAAACAGTGAATCCTTTGTCGTGGTATTTCTTATAATTGGCTACTACATTTGGATTTTCTCTGCGACAAGGAGCGCACCATGCAGCCCAAAAATCGACCAGAACATATTTTCCTTTTGCATATTCAGATAAGGTTATAGCATTTCCGGTTGTATCGTTCATCGAAAAATCAATAAGCGGCTGACCGATAGCACTTCTTTTAATAATGGCGATACGAGCGGCCATCCGTTTGGCATCGGCAGCATTTACAATTTCAGGGCTAAGGTTATCGTAGATTTCTTGAGCGGCAACAATATCCATTTCGTCGATATTGTTTAAGGCAATTAAAGGTGTGGCAGGTTCATTGCCGCTTTTCAGCAACTCATCTTCCAAATATTTTGCTTTCATCGACTGTGCCGAATCGTAAAGCATATTGATGCGGTCTTCGTTTGCCGCTTTTTCTTCGCTACTCATCGCGCGATAAGGCCCATAATAAAAGTCTTGCCAAATCTTATCCAAATCTGCCAATTTACCATTAACAGAAGCGTAAAATTCGTGAGCCTTAGAACCGTTAACTTTTGCTTTTGATAAGCTATCTAAACGTCCTACAACTTCCATTTTACCGGCTTCGATAAAAACAGGAATTGCACCACGAAAAGCTGAGCTGGTTATATAAACAAGCTTAGGTTGCTCCAGATTTCCTTTAAAAACCATACCGGCATTATCGACTTTGGCTGTATCGATAACTTCATAGCCGTTATCTGTTTGCTGTTGTAAATAAAGCTCTTTTCCTTCGGGTAAACCATCAAGTTTAACATCAATCGTAAAACTTTTATTTCCATCAACGCTGCTGCATGAGCTAATAAAAAGCATAGCTATAAAAGCCATCAAAGTAATTTTAAAATTTTTCATAGAAGATTAATTATTTTCGTTGTTTAAAAAACAAATATTGCTCTGCAATAATAACAATTAAAGTGGCAATACTGCTATAGATAACGCGATAAAATGTTGTTATAAAATCATTGAGCCTGAAAACTTCGAGGTAGAAATAGATAAAATGATGTATAAAAACGAGAATAGAAGCGTAGGTCAAAAACCAGGAAAAACCCATATGTCCGAGTGTGGGTAGAGTTCCGGGTTCAATTTCTTTATTTGACTGAATAAGCCTTACTACACCAGGCCGGATAAATGCGATAAAAACACTTGCCGCCGCATGCATACCATAGCTATGACCAAAAAAATCAACACTTAACCCTAATAAAAAGGCCGAAATCAGCATCAACCATTTGGGTGTTTCGAAAGGCAATAACAAGATAAACAACACATAAAAGAAGGGATTGATATAACCGCTAAATTGGATATTATTAAATACCAATAGCTGCAATATCAGCACAATAAAAAAACGCATTATGTTGTTAAATAACATAATTCTCAATTTTCTAATTCAATGGCTTCGAGAGCCATCTGTTGTTCATAATTCAAATTTCGCACTATCTTAACCCAAAATAATTTATTAAAATCAGTAGCAAATTTCACTTTTATATACCAGGCTGTTTTTCCGGGTATTTCATTAAATGCTGCAACGGTACCAACCAGCTCTCCTTCCGGAAAAATATGTGAATATCCACTTGTTATAATGGTATCGCCCAAAGCAATTGGAACATAATTTTCTATCGCATCGAGCTGTCCGAACAAGGGAGAAATACCATCCCAAATCAGCGTACCGAGTTCGTTGTTTTTCTCGAGCTTAACACTTATTTTTTGTTTGATATTTAATAGACTAATTCCACTCGAATAATTTTCGGAGGTTTCAAAAATTACGCCAACAAGACCATGCGGGCCAATAATTCCCATATTTTCGCGAACGCCCTGGCGCCGACCCTTATCAAACATTAAATAATTTCGCTGACGGTTTGTAGAATTACTTATCACTTTTGCCGGAATAAAATCAAACAGTGGTTTTACCGTATCTGAATGTTTAAATTTTATACTGTCTATTGATGGAAAAAACTGAAAATTAAGGCTATCTTGTTTTAAGCGTACAAAATTAAGCTGCTCAGTTAGTTGTGCATTTTCGACAGCGAGCTGAAGGTTGGCCTCTTTTAAATGAAAATAATCCCGAATATTTGCGTAGGAAGAAAATATTTTTCCGCCATATTTATTTACTGTGGATGAAAAAATTGCCGATTGATGTCTGTTTCCGTTAACAACTAAAACAATCGAAATTAATTCCAAAATGAGAAATAGAATAAAGGCTGAATTTTTCCATAAAAAATGAAGCAAATATCTCATTTTGTGTAATTTATCGCAGCATTATTTGATTAAGAACGTAAACTTATGGAAGTTTTTAAGCGCAATTCCTGTTCCTCGCGCAACGGCTCTTAAAGGATCTTCGGCGACATGCACAGGAAGCTTGGTTTTTAAATGCAAACGCCTGTCTAATCCGCGCAGCATAGATCCTCCTCCTGCTAAATAAATTCCGGTACGAAATATATCGGCCGATAATTCGGGAGGTGTCATTTCCAAAGCATGCAACACTGCCGTTTCAATTTTAGAAATCGATTTATCCAAACACTGCGATATTTCGGCATAGTTTACCATAATTTCTTTGGGAATTCCGGTTAACATATCGCGACCATGCACGGCATAATCTTCGGGTGGATTTTCGATATCTACCATGGCGGCGCCGACTTCAATTTTTATATTTTCGGCTGTTCTTTCTCCAATGCTGATATTGTGCTGACGACGCATATAGTCGATAATATCCATATTAAAATCGTCGCCGGCAGTGCGAATCGATTTATTATTCACAATTCCACCTAAGGCAATAACGGCAATTTCGCTGGTTCCTCCTCCAATATCGATAATCATATTTCCGGTTGGTTCCATCACATCAATGCCAATACCTATTGCGGCAGCCATAGGCTCGTGAATCAATCGAACTTCTTTTGCTCCTGCTTGCTCGGCCGAATCTTTAACGGCTCGTTCTTCCACTTCGGTAATGCCTGATGGGATACAAATAACCATTTTCAACTGAGGCGGAAAAATAGATCGGGGCACATTAATCATTTTTATCATTTCCCGAATCATATATTCTGCAGATTGAAAATCTGCAATAACACCATCGCGCAAAGGTCTGATTGTTTTGATGTTTTCGTGCGTTTTCCCATGCATCATCATAGCAGCTTTTCCCACAGCGATAATTCGTCCGGTATTACGCTCCAAAGCAATAATCGATGGCTCATCAACTACCACTTTGTCGTTATAAATAATGACTGTATTGGCAGTGCCTAAGTCAATTGCTACTTCTTGAGTTAAAAACGAGAAAAGTCCCATAATCTATTGTATACGCTATATTTATTAATGTTTAAAATGACGAATGCCTGTAAATACCATGCTCATATTTGTTTTATTGCAATAATCGATAGAGTCTTTATCGCGGACAGAACCTCCGGGCTGAATTACTGCTTTTATGCCTTCTTTTTCTGCAAACTCAACAGAATCTGCAAAAGGAAAAAATGCATCCGAAGCCATAACAGCTCCATGCAAATCTAATCCAAAATCTTTCGCTTTTTGAATGGCATGCTTAAGTGCATCTATGCGCGAAGTTTGTCCGGTGCCACTACCGATTAATTGTCCATCTTTTGTAAGAACTATTGCATTCGACTTGGTATGCTTTACAATTTTATTGGCAAAAACCAAGTCGTTCGCTTCGCGGGTAGAAGGTTTTTTTACGGTAACCTCTTCCCAATCGTTTAATTCTTCAGTTTCCAAATCTTTGTCTTGTGCTATTACACCGTTAAGTGCAGTTTTAAACTGTAAAGTTTGAAAATCGAAGGATTTAGCTTGTAAAATTATTCTATTTTTTTTGGTTTTTAAGGTTTCGAGTGCATTTTTTTCAAAACCGGGTGCCAGAATGATTTCGAAAAAGAGTTTATTGATTTCTTCTGCCGTTTCCTGATCGATTGTTCGGTTGGCTATCAACACTCCACCAAAGGCTGAAACAGGATCGCCGGCTAAGGCTTTTTTCCATGCATGTAAAAGTTTTTCGTCAGAAGCTAGTCCGCAAGCATTCGTATGTTTCAGAATAGCAAAGGTAGGCTCGCTAAACTCTTTGATTAAGGCTATGCCTCCGTCTAAATCGATTATATTGTTATAAGAAATTGCTTTGCCGTGCAATTGCTCAAAAACCTTTTCCAGATGGCCATAAAAAACGCCTTTCTGATGTGGGTTTTCGCCATAGCGAAGCACTAAAGATTGTTGTATGCTCGATTTAAAAACTTCTTCTTTAATTTCTTGGTTGAAATAAGAAAAAATGGCGGTATCGTAATGCGACGAAACATTAAACGCTTTCATGGCAAATCGTTTCCGATCTTCTGGTGTGCTTTTTCCTTGGTTTTCATCCAAAACATAAACCAATTCCGCATATTGATCCATAGATGAAACAATAAGTACGTCTTTATAATTCTTAGCTGCAGCACGAATCAAAGAAATTCCACCAATATCAATTTTTTCAATGATTTTTTCATCGTCGCTTGTTTCTTCAAGCGTTTTTTCAAAAGGATATAAATCAACAATAACCAAATCGATGGGCGGAATTTTAAATTCTAAAGCCTGCTTTTGATCATTTTCTAAATCTCTCCGGTACAATATACCACCAAAAACAATGGGATGTAAGGTTTTAACTCTACCTCCAAAAATTGAAGGATAATCGGTTAACGACTCTACAGTTTGTGCCTTGTATCCGGCTTCTTCTATAAATTTATAAGTGCCACCGGTAGTAATAATATTGATATTATACTTTTTTAGAGTGCTTAAAATGGGCAAGAGTCCATCTTTATGAAAAACTGAGATTAATGCATTTTTTATTGGTTTCAAAACTATGGGGTTTTAAAGAGTAATTGCTTATGCAAAGGTCTGAAAAATAACAGAAGGTTTGCGGAAAACCTCAAAAAAAATAAACGCAAATTTTAGCTGAAATCGCGCATTTTTTCAAGCCGGCTTCGATCCAGAATTGAAAAGTTTTTGCCATAAACCTGAATCATCTTATCCTTTCGCAAAGCAGAAATGGCACGAATCACATTTTCGATGCTCATCCCTATAAACTGTGCCAGTTCTTTGCGGGAAATGGGAAGCTCATAGGCATCAGCTTTATAGATCTCATCCGCAAAATATAAAAGCACAGTTGCCACTCTGCCATAAAGCCGTTTTTGAAGCATGTTTAGCGAATCTATGATGATTCTGTCGCTGGAACGATTCTGCGCCTGAATCAATTGCATTGCAAATTCGCCGTTGGATTTTATCAGCTTTTTTATTTCCGCCAAATCAAATACACAAGCTACACTGTCGACCAAAGCAGTAACCGAATAATTGTATCGCTCATCAGAAAAAACACTGAGCAAACTAACAAAATCAAAAGGTTTACCAAAACTTATTATCTGTGTTTGATTTTGTTTGGAATTCCGATACAGTTTAACCAGCCCCTCTTTTAAATATATAAAATCCTTAATTTCATCGTTTTGCTTAATCAAATGTGCTCCTGCTTTAATCTCAATTTCGTGACGACTGGAACAAAACCTTTCCAGATCCTCCTGATTAAGAGAAGCATAAAACATTGTTTTTAAATCGCAGAATTCACAGCTACAAATCATAGTACAAATATAGGTATTTAACTTGTTTCATATGATAAATATCAGTATTTGATATTTATCATATCCGATTTTTAACGTGCATCAAAACAAGCATTTATTTTTGTTAACGGAATAACAGAAAAACAAATATAATTAAAAATTAAAAATAAATAATCATATACGATGAAGAAACTACTCATATTAGGTGCCGGAACAGCCGGAACCATGATGGCCAACAAACTAGACAAAACACTTGAAGCAAAAGAGTGGGAAATCACTATAGTTGACCAATACAAAACCCATTATTATCAACCGGGTTTCTTATTTATCCCTTTTAATATTTACAAAAAACAAGATGTAATTAAACCGAAAAGCAATTTTTTCCCTCCTCGTGTTAAAGTCATTTACAAAAGCATCGACAAAATTGTAGGGGAAGAAAACAAGGTTTTTTTGGATGGCGGCCAGGTTTTACAATACGACTACCTTATTATTGCAACCGGAACAGAAACGCGACCCGACGAAACACCCGGCTTAAAAGACAAACTTTGGTATAAAAGCATTTTCGATTTCTATACCATTGAAGGAGCCTGTGCGCTGCAAGAATATTTCAAAAATTTCGAAGGCGGAAAACTGGTGATGTGTATTTCTGAAATCCCATACAAATGTCCGGTTGCTCCTATTGAGTTTGTATGTTTGGCCGAAGCTTATTTTACAAAGAAAGGCATACGAGATAAAGTGGATATCACTTATGTTACTCCAATGTCTGGCGCATTTACCAAACCGGTAGCCTCAAAAATGCTGGGCGATTTATTGGAAGAAAAAAACATTAAGGTTATTCCTGATTTCTATTTGGAACGTGTTGACAACGAGAACAAGAAAATTATTGCCTACGACGAAAGAGAAATTGATTTTGATGTTTTAACCATCGTGCCTATCAATATGGGGTCGGAAATGGTTGAACGAAGTGGTTTGGGCGACGATCTTAATTTTATCCCTACCGATAAACATACCTTACGTTCAGAAAAATTTGAAAATATCTTTGTTTTGGGCGATGCCAGCAATATCCCAACATCAAAAGCAGGATCTGTTGCTCACTTTGCGGCTGAAATTCTGCTCGAAAACTTATTGAGCGCTATTGAAGGTCGACCAATGCTCGCAAAATTTGATGGACATGCCAATTGTTATATCGAAACCGGATACGGTAAAGGCGCACTAATCGACTTTAATTACGATACCGAACCACTACCCGGAACTTTTCCTTTGCCCGGAATCGGACCTTTTGGATTACTGAAAAACACCAAAATAAATCACTATGGAAAAGTGATGTTCCGCTGGATGTATTGGCATATATTACTCAAAGGCAAGGAAATGCCAATTGAGGCAGATATGACCATGGCAGGAAAACAGCGTGTTTAATAAACTAGAGCAAAAAGATGGACAATTCAATACAAATACAAATAAATGAGCTTCATCAAAAGATGGATGTGCTATTAGAATACGTAAACAAACAGCGCTTAAATTCTGAGGTCGTAGAAGATCTGATTGCCGACTTTTCTATAATCGGAAAAGACGTTTACGACTCAACTGTGGAAGAGCTCGATAATAGGGCAATAGAAATTAATCCGGCAGAATTAACCGATTTAGGCATAAGTTTCTTACGCAATATTCAAAATTTTAATTTGATGATCGGAACCTTTGAATCGATGGTAGATTTAAGCAAAGAAGTTGTTCCTATTGCCAATGAAATGATCATCGATTTCCAGAAAAAACTTGGCGAATTTGAAGCCAAAGGCTATTTCACTTTTTTAGAAAGCGCCTTTAACTTGGTAGATAAATCAATTGCAGGCATAGAACCGGCATCTTTAGATAAACTTGCCAAAAATATGCCCGCCTTACTTGCCTTATTCGGAAGAATAAATTGGAAGGCTGTAATTCTACTGGGCGAGAAACTGGCTAGCGGTTTAGAAGAAATTGATTTAGATAATCCGCCAAAAGCCTCAGTCTGGAAAATGGCTAAAGAGATGAATTCGCCGGAAATGAAAAAAACAATGGGATTGTTTTTAGCCCTTGCTAAAGCTATCGGAAAATAAAAGCTTGATTTTCATTAAATTAAACAATAACAATTAAAAATTATAAAAGATGTCAGAAAAAACATTTGCAGGAAAAATCGTGAATTTAACAGACGAAGGATATTTCGTAGATTCTTCGCAGTGGAGCAGAGAAATTGCCATGGAAATGGCAAAAGAAGATGGTTTAGAATTAACCGAAAAGCATTTCGAAGTGCTTGAATATTTACGTAAAGAAGCAGCTAGTGGAGCCGCTTTGAGTATTCGCAAGGTTGGAAAATCCGGAATCGTCGACATCAAGGAGCTTTATAAGCTATTCCCTGGTGGCCCGCTTAAATTTTCATCCAAATACGCGGGTATTGCAAAACCCACAAGTTGCGTTTAGTATAAACACTTTAAAAATAAAGCTATGAATACTTCAGACAAGCAACCTTTAGATAAAGTCTTATTGATTTGTGCTAAAGGAAATTTAGAAGATGTTTTAGCTGCCTTGGTTATGGCCAATGGTGCAGTTATGGAAGGCATCGAAACCAAAGTATTTTTTACTTTTTTCGGATTGGAAGGAATACTTAAAAAAAGAATGGATAAGCTGCACACCGCAACCGTAGGAAATCCTGCTATGCGTATGCCCGGCGATTTACCTTTCCCAACGCTTTTAGGCGCCTTGCCATTTGTTGAAGCCGGCGTTTCAAGCATGATGAGAAGTCAGATTGATAAATTAGACATCCCATCTCCCAGTGAGTTTTTAGAAATGATTACTGCCGGAGGGGGAGAAATTTATGCCTGTAAGCTTGCCGTTGATATGTTTAAATTAAAAAAAGAAGATTTTCACGAAGAAGTAAAGGATATCATCACAATTGGTCAGTTTTACGAAATGGCAACCGGTCAAAATACCCAAATTATTTTTACCTAATCCTTTTTATGCTGATCATAACAAAAACCTCAAAGCAAATACAGCTTTGGGGTTTTTTATTTATTCCGCATTGTAGCTGATATTCCTCGACTGCGCATACACTTCTTTAAGTCCCCGCATTCGCTGCTTTATTTACCTCCAGAAGTTCACTTCTATTTCCATTCTAAGGAACAAGCATCTGTTAATTATTTTGCTTAACTTTACACTTTAATTAAATATTATGGAAGATTTAATTTACGGTCTTTTAATTGTGGGCTGGTTGGCCTATGGAATATATGCGGCTTCCAAAAAAAGCAAAGCAAATAGTACAAAGCCACAAAGACAAAATACTTCGCCACAGAAAGATGTGCTGGGGACTCTTTTTGACAGCTTTTTTCAGGAAAACAACACAAATCCTTACAATACTACACACCCTTATACCCGTTCTGCCAATAAGGAGGAACTAAACGACGAAGAACCCGAAACCTATACTTATGCTGCTGAGCAAGAAAATACAGACTATTTAGATAAAGTGCCTGAACCCGAAACTGAAAGCAAAGTAGATACCTATAGCGGAACCGATAATGTGGAGCCCGTAACAATACTCCGGGAAACCGAAAAAAAGGATAGCGACAGCGATGAGGAAGCTGAAGAAACATTCGATTTACGCCAAGGCATTATAGCTCAGGCAGTTCTAGAGCGTCCTTATCAATAATTAATTTATTATTGTTTTTTCTTGAAACCCTATTTTAGTACTTATTAACTTTATCGTTCGACTTTTAAGTTTTCTTTTTGTAACCGAAAGCCTGCTTATTCGTCCTATAAATGAAAACCAGAAAAAATGGCTTTTAAAGACGATAATTTCTACATTGAAGAAATATTAAAAGGCAATAGCAGTGCTTATGCGCCGCTGGTTGACAAACATAAGGCTATGGTATATACCATTTGCTACAAGATAGTAAGAAAAGCCGAAGAAGCCGAAGAATTAGCGCAAGATACGTTCTTAAAAGCTTTTGATAAGTTGGATAAATTTAGAGGTGATGCTAAATTTTCGACTTGGTTATACAGAATAGCCTACAATGCGGCCATTTCGATGACACGCAAACGCAGGCTGGAAGTTCATGCCCTTGATGATTTTGTAATTTCGAATTATTCGGAAGATGAAACACGCGAAAATTTGGACAGCGTTGATATGGATGATCAACAAAAAATGCTTCAAATTGCTTTGCAAACATTGTCGGACGAAGATTATTTAATTATTAATCTTTTTTATCTGAAAGAGCAGCCGGTAAACGATATTAGCATAATAACCGGATTATCAGCTGCTAATGTAAAAGTAAAACTGCATCGCATACGAAAAAAATTATATGCAAAAATGCAAGAAGAATTAGAAAAAGTGAACGAAGTGGTTAAATCCGTAAATTTGCAGCAATGAAACAAAACGCAATACATATACAATCAAAAGGCAAGATCTTATTTTTAATAGCACCCTTTTTTAAAAAGGAGCAACATGTGGCAAAACTTAAATTTTAATCGCATGAAAACAGAAGAAAAAACAACAGAATATCAAATTATAGAAAAAGATGCCTTTTTGAAATCTTTGTTTAACGAAGATTCGCTTATGGCACCTTCAGTAAACTTTACTGCCAATTTAGTGGCTTCGCTTCAGAAAAAAGAAGGTTTTGCTGCTAATCCTGAAGTAAGTGCTGTTGGCAAAAAGGTTACTTTTTTAATTTTCGGATTGATTGCCCTTATCAATTTGGTGGCCGTATTTATTATTTGGCCTTATGTTTCTGTTTGGCTGCCCGAAGAAGGAATTCTCCGCTATTTACTTGAAAATATGAATACTGTATTTGTAGATTATGTTATGCGAATTTTCTCACGTACTTTTTCTTTTTCTCTACTCTTTATCATTGCTTTAGCTTTATTTTCCTTGTTTGGTGTAGATGGATTTCTGAGAAAACGTTTCCGGATTTTACAAAA
This sequence comes from Bacteroidales bacterium, assembly GCA_016929955.1. GTDB lineage: Bacteria > Bacteroidota > Bacteroidia > Bacteroidales > UBA12170 > UBA12170. Next base: position 15,437 of record JAFGHU010000086.1, read on the forward strand.
TACGGGGTTTATGTTTTAATAAATCGACTGAACTTTTCTTAGGAAAACCTAAATTTGCCAAATGAATCAAGGCGTTCCCTCGTATACTAAAATCTGGCAGGTTTCTTATCCTATTATTTTAAGCTTACTTGCTCAGAACATCATTAATGTTATCGATACTGCTTTTTTAGGCCGTGTTGGTGAGGTTGAACTTGGTGCGTCGGCCATTGCCGGGCTGTTTTATATTGCCGTTTTTATGTTGGGATTTGGATTTAGCAACGGAACCCAGATTATGATTGCCCGTCGAAATGGCGAACAAAAATTCAAACAAATAGGAAGTATTTTCGACCAATCTGCTTATTTCTTTCTTTTACTGGGATTTCTGATTTTTGTGTTTATATATTTCTTTGGAGCGCCCATTTTAAAACAGATTGTATCATCGGATAATGTTTTTATTGCTTCTAAAGCCTATCTTAAAGTCCGCGTTTGGGGAATTTTCTTTGCTTTTGGCAATCTGGCTTTTCGTGCGCTTTTTGTGGGTGTAACTAAAACAAAAGCTTTAGGTTATAGTGCGCTGATTATGGCCGTTACCAATATCATTTTCGATTATCTGCTCATTTTTGGGCATTATGGGTTTCCGCAAATGGGCATTGCCGGAGCAGCATTAGCAAGCGTTTTTGCCGAAATCGTTTCTTTTGCCTTTTTTATCTTTTATGCACGCATCGAACTTGATTTAAATCGATACAAACTCTTTCTTTTTCCTAAAATCGATTTAAAAATCATCAAAAACACCTTGTCTATTTCGACTTATATTATGATTCAATATTTTTTGTCGGTAGCTACCTGGTTTTCGTTTTTTGCCATTATCGAGCAAATGGGCGAGCGATCTTTGGCCGTATCCAATATCGTGCGCAGCATTTATATGGTTTTGGTTATTCCTATTATGGGTTTAAGCACTGCAACTACTAGTTTGGTTAGCAATGCCATTGGCGAAGGTTTTACTGATAAAGTGCTAACTATTATCAACCGAATAGTAAAAATTAGCTTGCTTAGTATAGTTCCGTTTGTTGTGCTTATTTGGATAATGCCTGAAACGCTAATCCGTGTATATACAAACAATTCGGAATTAATTGCGGCTACTATACCATCGCTTTATGTGATTAGCGGAGCTATCTTAATCTTTGCAATAGCGTTTATTGTTTTTAGCGGAGTAAGTGGAACCGCCAACACAAAAACAGCACTGGGAATTGAGGTTCTTACCCTGGTCTTTTATCTTGCTTTTCTGTATTGGGTGGTTATTTTAAGAAATGTAGATGTGGCTGTAGCCTGGACTTCTGAATATATTTATATGTCGGGACTTTCGCTTTTAAGTTATTGGTATTTGCTAAAAGGAAACTGGCGTTTGAAAAAAATTTAATTGGGGAAATTCATCCAATAAAAACGATAATTTCCTGCCGGTTTCAAATCAATCTGCTTTTCGAAAAGAGCAAACATTGCCGATCCACTTCCGCTTAAAGAAACAAAGATTGCTCCTTTTCGATAGAGCTCTTTTTTCCATGCTCCCAAAGAGGGAAAATCATTAAAAACAACAGCTTCAAAATCATTTTTTAAATGCTTTTTCCAGTTTTCAATGGGTTGATTTAAAATTTCTTTTGGCGATGTTTGCTTCTTATTTGACTTGATTTTAGCATAGGCTTCTTGCGTTGAAACAGAAAAATCAGGAATAATCAAAAGAAGTTTTAAACTGCTTATTTTCAATTCGAAAGGCTCTAAAAGCTCACCTCTTCCGCGGGCGTATTGAGCAAAAGAATGGATAAAAAAGGGGCAATCGCTTCCGAGTTCTGCAGCATAGGTTTTTAAGGTGCTCTCATCAACTGCAAACTGAAACAACTGATTAATCGCTTTTAAGGTAAAAGCGGCATCCGAACTACCTCCTCCCAAACCCGAAGCGCTTGGAATTTGTTTGTGCAAGTGAATTTTAAGCGCCGGAAAATCGAAATGTCGCCGCATAAATAGAAGCGCTTTCCAAACCAGATTATCCTCTCTAGCAATATCAAGCGCTAATCCGGAAACACTAAATTCATCCACCCGACTTGTTTTGTCCTCTATAATTTCCAGAATATCATACATTTGAATAGGATAAAGTAGGCTTTCGATGCTATGAAAACCATCGCTTCGTTTGTTTAAAACAGCCAAACCCAAATTGATTTTAGCAAAAGGAAAGCAGAGCATAAATTCGACGAATTAGTAAAGAATCAAAACTACTGATTAATCTTAACAAAATAAAGCAATTACCTGCTACATTAGCCGGGGCTGTGCATAAATATTCCTTATTTTAGCTTGTTAATTTATACACTATGAAAAATTATCAAACGGAGTTTCTATCGCAATACATTAGCAATTTACGCATTAGCAAGAGTGTATCGCGCCTGGCTTATCAATCGGGCAATGCCCTTTATTTAAAAAACCAATGCGTTTTACAAAGTCGCGAAGGCGATCATTTTGCCTATACCGTTGAAGATAATTATCAAGATTTTAAAACGGATTTGTTTTTTGATGATGATAATAAAAAAGTGGAGATGCAATGCAATTGCAAAGCAGAGGGAATTTGTTCTCATCAAGTTTCAGCCCTATTGCAACTGCACGAAGATTTGAGTCAGGAATTAGACGAGGAGCGCAAAAAAGGCATGAAATATACGCGCGAAGGGATGATAAAGCGCGTAATGGCAGAGCGTGAAGAAAAGGCTAAAAACGAATCGTTTCAATTGGATTTTGCCGATAATATGTATGGCGAACACCTAATAACCAACCAGAGAAACAAAGTTTATCACCTCACTTTCTACGATTTTGAAGAAAAGCAAGGCTATTGCTCTTGTCCCGATCATCATACCAATAAATTAGGAACCTGCAAACATTTGATTTATGCTTTTGAGGAGTTTCAAAAACAACACAAAACATTACCAAAACAAAATTTCCCCTTTTTAGAAATATTTTTGCATCCTTTAAAAGAGTATCGCATTTCCTGGTTTTACCCCGGTGATTTACCTTTTGATATTCAATCGCTTGTAAACCGATATTTCAATAAAGAAAAACTAGTTTTAGACAAACATATTGTTCAATTTCAAGAATTTATCAACGAAGCACAAAACTATAAATTTATCCATATCCGTCCGGAAGTTGTAGAAAAAGTAAAAAAAGCCCGCGATCGTCAGGCGCTGCTCGATCTAAAAACGAATAGGCCTTTAAATTTTGATGCCCTTGATGTTTCCTTAACACGCTTTCAGAAAGAAGGTGTTGAGTTTATTGTTTTTAATCACAAGGTTATTTTGGCTGATGAAATCGGACTGGGGAAACCCTTGCAAGCGGTAGTAGCGGCAACATTTAAAAAAACACTATTCCACTTCAAAACGGCTTTAATTATTTGTCCCGATTCGCTTGTGCACCAGTGGCAACAAGAGATTGAGAAACTCGGTAATCAAAAATCAGAGTTAATCCGTTTTGATCCTAATACCAAGCAAGTCGAATTTTCGACCGACTCCTATTTTAAAATTTTAGGCTTCGACGACTATTTTCACCACAACTACAATTTCAGTTCTTTTGTTCCTGATTTGCTTATTGTTGATGAGGCCCAAAACATCAACAGTTTCGATTCTGATTTGGTTCATATGATTCGCGGCATTCGCCATAAACAATTGCTTATCGTAACCGACAGTAAACCCGAAGATAATCTGATGCAAATTTATACGATGGTTGGCTTAGTGGATAACACCATACTAACTCCATTGTGGGAATTTTCTTATCAGCATTGCCTGTTCGATTCCAAAGTTTTGGATGAAATAGTAGGCTATTACAATCAGGAAAGCATTATCAAGCGACTCGAGTCTATTTTGCTTAGGCGCGAAAAAGAAGATGTGCGCGATCAACTGAATCTTCCTCAACAGCAAACCGCAACGAATAAATCAACTGTTCCTCCGGAAGCTATAAATCAAAAAGCAGATTCGGCATCTCCGCTAAAACCTGTCAATGCAGATAAATACCGACAAAAAAGAAAAGTGCTCGCCGGACAAACATCCTTATTTCCTTTAAACGATAAAACCATTAGTTTGAGTGGTGAAGAACATAAGGCTTTCGATCGTCATAAGACAAAAAAATCAGCCTCAAATGCTTCTATCGAAAAGCTGTTTAATGAGGCCCATACTTTTTTATCCAGTTTGTACACGCTTCAAACCGGCGAAGAATTGCCATGGAAAACGGAGGATATCGACTTTAAAATGAATGATAAAGAAATTGTTTTAAAGATAAAAAGGAAATGAGTTAGAATATCAAGCGATAAATTTGGAGATACTTTAAGACCTGTTAGGTTTTAAAAACCTAACAGGTCTACAAAAGCACGTAAAAACAGTTCAAGCGCTATTTTTAATCACTACTATTCTGCTTTTTGATTGAAATAAATGTCGAAAACAAGAGAAAGATATCTAG
>JAFGHU010000002.1 GCA_016929955.1 Bacteroidales bacterium
GCGCTCTAAAATCGTAAGTCGATCTGCCCTTAATAAATTATCGACAAAACTGGGATTGAGCGCATTAATTACCGCAGATAACGACAGCAATAAACAGTTTAAATCGATTAACGGTGATGCTTTTGAAGCTTTTATTGGCGCCCTATATCTAGACAAGGGTTATCGTTTTACTTCTAAAATACTACGCGATCGCATCATCAATATTCATTTCGATATTGAGGAGCTCCAAAATACGGAAATCAGTCATAAAAGCGTCCTTTTAGAATACTGCCAAAAAGAAAAGTTAGCGCTGGAGTTTAGAGTGATTAACGAAATTGGCAATGGCTATAAAAAACAATTTGAGGTTGAAGTCTTTATCAATGGCGAATCGAAAGAAAAAGCCATCGATTTCTCGATTAAAGGGGCTGAAAAATTAGCCGCAGAAAAAGTGTTCAATCAACTTGTGCCCGAAAGAGTAAATTAAATTTTAACCTCTCTCTTTTTTTTATAATACGTTAAATAATAGCTAACGTATATTGTTTTTTAATAAACAATCAGATCGTTTATTATATTTGTTGCCATTATAAGCTCAAATCTATCTATTATGAGAAACCTTCTGAACTTTATTCTTTCTTTAAAATTTGCAGGTATTTTAATGTTAATCGTGGCTATAGCAAGCGGTTATGCCACATTTATCGAAAACGATTATGGCACCATTGCTGCAAAAGCAGCCATTTACAATGCACGTTGGTTCGAAATCGTTATCTTTTTAGCGTTTATAAATATTGCCTGGAATGCGTTTAAATTTAACCCTTTAAAAACAAAACGCTATTCCGTTTTTGCTTTTCATATTGCTTTTTTGCTGATTATTTTAGGCGCAGGCATTACGCGTTATATTGGTTACGAGGGACTTATGAGTATTCGCGAAGGCCAAACTTCCAATCAAATACAATCGAGCGAAACTTTTTTGCAATTAAAATGCATCGACAATCAAAAGATAAACAGTACAGATAAGCTCGTTTTATTTACTCCTATTACATCGGCCAAAGCAAAACTAAGCTTAAAAGTTGAAGACGAAAAGTATACGCTAAAAACATTTGAATATGTTCCCAATGCCGAAGAAACACTAACCGCCTCAACCTATGGCCCTAAATTATTGAATTTAAGCGGAACTATCAATGGTCGATTTACCCGTTTTTCTATTTTTGAGGGAGAAACAAAAGCATTAGGTTCTCAGTTTGTTAGTTTTAATACAGCTTCTAAATCACCAAATACTTTTTTGATTTCTTCCACAGATGAAGGTTTATTTATCCAATTGCCCGAAGACGGCAAACGGATCAATATGATGTCGTCGAAAGAAGTGGAACTTCAAAAAGAAAAGCTTTATAGTTTTGATGAAAAAATAGTGTATCAGGCCGGCGGACAAAGTTTGGTACTTAGAGAGTATTACGAACATGCCCAAATGGGTGTGATAAGCAATACCAGCGGAGAAAATACAGGCTTTAATGCCATTAAATTCAGGATGAGCAATTCGGAAGGACAAGAAATGGAAAGCTATGTCTTTGAGAGCAGAAATGCGGTGATGCCTGCCAAAAGCTTTCAATTCGACGGCAAAGTTTTTGAGATTAGTTATGGCCCCAAACTCATCGAACTTCCATTTAGTTTGGAATTAATCGATTTTGAACTCGAACGCTATCCGGCTTCCAACAGCCCATCTTCTTATGCCAGTGAAGTTGTTCTTATTGATAAAGAGGCGAATGTAAAACGAAATTTTAGAATTTTTATGAACAATGTACTCGATTATAAAGGCTACCGTTTCTTTCAATCGTCTTATGATCAGGATGAACGCGGAACAGTACTTTCTGTTAATCACGATTGGTGGGGAATGATTATTACCTATTTGGGTTATGGATTAATGATGCTTTCTATGCTATTGGCAGTTTTTGAAAAAAACACACGTTTTCAATTCCTTATTCGTCAGAAAAACAGCAGCGTTTTTGTGCTTGCTTTTTTAATGACAGCAGGTTTAAACATCTTTCCTGTTAATACTGTATCTGCACAAAACAGCATAGTGCGCTTAGAAAAAATTCCGGCGCAACATCTCGAAAAATTCAATAAACTTATTGTTCAAGGACATAGCGGACGTTTTAAACCGCTAAATTCCGTAAGCAGCGAAACGTTCAGAAAATACAGTCGCCTGGCCAATTACGAAGGCTTAAATCCAGAACAGGTTTTCCTTGGTCTAATGCTCGATCCCGGCTATTGGATGCGTCAGGATATCATTAAAGTATCGAACGATGAGTTGAAAAAAATTATTGGAAATAACGGTGCGCGTGCCTCGTTCAACGATTTCTTTGCCGGCTCGAATTATAAGCTCAGCAAATATGTCGACGAAGCTTATCGAAAAAATCCGGCCAAACGATCTACACTGGATAAGGATGTTATTACCGTTGATGAACGCGTAAATGTATTTTATATGGCGGCAAACGGCCATTTCCTAAATATCTTCCCTGTTCCCGGCCATCCCGACGAAGCATGGAAAAATCCGAATGATAAATTGGAGCATTTTTCTACAGAAGATTCCACTTTTGTAAAAACCATAGTGGTTTATTATATGGATGCGCTTAAAAAAGGAATGACTACCAATCAGTGGGAAGATGCCGACTTTTACTTGAACGCTATAAACACCTATCAACAAAAATTTGCTGCGGAAGCTATAAAAGATAATGCTCATTTTGGCATGGAGATAGTATACAACCGCATCGATATATTTAAACAACTGGCTTTTATTTATGGTTTAGTTGGATTTATTCTTCTGGTTCTATTGTTTATTCGAATTCTATGGCCGCAATATCGATTTAAATGGGGAATTAATATATTGATTATGATCTTGTTTCTGGCCTTTCTGGCACATACAGGCGGTTTAATTATGCGCTGGTATATTGCTGGGCATGCCCCTTGGAGCAATGGTTACGAATCGATGATTTTTATTGGATGGGCAAGTATGTTAGCCGGAATTTCGTTTTATAAAAAGGCGCCCATAGCCTTAGGCGCAACAGCTATTTTAGGTTTTCTAATCTTATATGTTGCGCATTTAAGTTGGATGAATCCTGAAATTACGAATTTGGTTCCGGTTTTAAAATCGTATTGGCTAACTATTCATGTGGCGGTTATTACAGCCAGTTACGGATTTTTGGCTTTGGGCGGATTCTTAGGAATTTTGATTCTGATTTTTATGATTTTGCAAACGAACAAAAACAGTTCGCGTATTCAGCTTAAAATTAAGGAATTAAGCCGGATAAACGAAGCCACCTTAACAGCAGGCCTTTA
>JAFGHU010000087.1 GCA_016929955.1 Bacteroidales bacterium
TAACCAAAGCCGAAACATAAATATATAAAAAGCCACCTTGTAAAAGAAACAAGGAAATTAAACTACTTGATAGCAGGTGAAAGTTTGTAAATAAGTCGTGCGAGAAAAAGGCATAGGTTCCAATAAAAAAAGCCAGATAGATTAACCATAAGATTAAAATGGTATCGTAGAGGGCTCTGTTTTTTTTCTGAAAGAGCAAAACAGAAAAGAAAAATGCATTAAAAGCAGCTATCAAAAAGATATATTTCATCGTATAAAAAAGTTTATTTTCTAATGATGATATAATTTGTATAAGGCTCTATTTCAGCATTTACATTGTTTATTGTAAGCGTTTCTACAGTGTGATAGGTGCAGCAATTCTCAAAAACAGCCGCTATTTTTAAATGTATGGTTTCTGTGGTATTCGCATTAAGTTCGAGGTAAAAAGTTTGGCCACTATCAGAAATGGCATACCAACTCATTTCGCTAGAGCTTATAATCCATTGACCGTCAATTTGAAAATATTGCAATCGTAAACTCACTTTTTCGTCGTTATCTAAGTAATAAAGACTGATATTTTCTGAAGTATAAGTGAAATTCGAAAGTAAATCTTCCCCGTTTTCGGCACTTATAATCTTGAAATATAGTTGAGGTGGAGGTGTAAAACATTCGTCACAGCTCTCTTTTTTAACGCATGAAGTGATAAGCAATAAAAGCGTGAAAAGCATCCCCAAATAGCGTGGTTTAATTTTTTTCATCAGCTAAAGAAATAAAGATTTACAACAATATAATATCCGGCCCAAGCCGAATAAACCAATTTTAAAATCGTGCCGGTTAGAAATCCCAGGAAACTTCCAAATCCGGCCCTAAGCGCAAAATTAAATTCTTTTCCATCAATCAACTCGCCTAAAACAGCACCTACAAAAGGGCCGATTAGTATTCCAAATGGTCCTAGAAATAACAATCCGAAAATCAAGCCAATAATACTTCCCCAAACTCCTTTTTTTGAGCCCCCCATTTTTTTTGTGCCCAATATAGGCACAATATTGTCTAAAGCTGTAATGACAATGGCCAGGGTTAACCAAAGCAACATAAAACGATCGGTAAACGGTTGGTGACTACTAAAATACAAACTAATTAATCCTGCATAAGAAATTATAGGTCCGGGTAAAGCCGGAATTATAGCACCAAGTAAGCCTACAAGAAATAAAATGATAGCCAAAATTGAAAGAAAGATATCCATAAGTCAAAATTACAATTTTATTCAACAATTTGTTTATTTCTTATTGGAAGATAAAAACAAGGAAAGGTTACTGCTTTTTCTTTTTATAACCCTTAAAATTGATATTTTCGATGCCGTATAATCCATAAATCAAAGATAGATTCCCATTTATAAGGACTTGTGTAGATAAAAAATTGTATTTATGCTTGAAATACATTTTATTTTATCAAAATATAGGATACCTTTACAACAAAAAAGCTATACTGTGAAAATGATGCGTTTAAAACTCAAATCGAAACTTAATTTATATATCCTTACCGTAGCTACGATTATTTATAGTATTTCTATCGGATATATAAGTTTGCAATTGAAACAAACAACTTCTTCTGATTCTGCCGCGTTAGCTAAAGCGTACACAAGAGAATACAGAAATAAAGTGCAGGATGATTTAAATAAAATAATCGTGTCAACACGCACTTTAAGTCATGCTTTAGGCGATTATAATAAGTACAGTCAAAAACAGCGGTCTGAATATTATAATGATTTGATGGTTAATTGGATGCGTAATAACGATCAGTATTTGTCTGTAGGATTATCGTGGGAAAAAAAGGCCTTAGACAAGAATTACAAGCTAAGAAACGGACGGGTTCGGAGCGTTTATTTCAGAAAGAACAATGAAATTTTGGCAAATACGGAAACGCTCGAAGAGAATAATTTCAACCTTAAGTCGGCCTATTATATCATTAGAGAGCAAAATAAAGAAACAATTGTAGATCCTTATTACGATGTGTCAACACCTGAATTGGCTGGTATATTAATGACTACAGTAGCTTGTCCGATTAATGGAGAAGACGGTAGTTTTGATGGACTCTTAGGCGTTGATATTTCATTGGAAACTATGAAAGACATTATTGCCGATATTCACCCTTTTGATAGCACGGTTTCCTATATTATCGCCAACAACGGTAGTATAGTTGCCCATTCCGATCATGCACTTATCGGAAAAGATTATTTTTTAAGCTTAAACGGAGATAGTACTTTATTTAGACAAGGATTTGAAAAATCATTGCAAAATAAAGGTTTTGAATTTAAATATAGCAATGCGCAAGATCACAACGAATATTTTGTAGCTATGGAGCCAATTTCTATTGGTAATGCCGACAAAATGTGGATGATGGGGATAGAAGTCCCTGTTAAAATAGTAATGAAAGAAGCCAATATCGTATTTCGAAATACTTTAATTGTTGGGATTTTAGGATTGCTGATTCTTTTTGTTTTGGTTTATTTTATTTCTGACGCGATAAGTAAACCAATTATAGAAGGTATCGATTTTGCTAAAGAAATAGCTTCGGGCAATTTAGAAGCGAAATTAAATGTTCAACGCAACGATGAAATAGGCGAATTGGCTAAATCACTGACATCTATGGCTGATAAGCTCAGCGTGATTATTGAAGAAGTGGTGCAAAGCTCGAACAAAATAGCCGAATCCAGTATGGACTTGTCGCATTTTGCTGAAGACTTAGCTGATGGATCAAATAGTCAGGCGGCCTCTGCAGAAGAAATTTCGGCTTCGATGGAAGAGATGGTTTCTAATATTCATCAAAATACAGAGAATGCACAAGAAACAGAAAAGATTGCTATTCAGGCTGTTGATGGCATTCGTGAGGGAAACAAATACACCCAAACACTTGCCCAGTCTATTCTGGATATCGCTGATAAGATTTCGATTATTGGCGAAATATCAAGAAGGACGAATATTCTGGCCTTAAATGCCGCGGTAGAAGCAGCTCGGGCAGGAGAGCATGGAAAAGGATTTGCTGTTGTGGCAGACGAGGTGCGTAAACTAGCACTGCGCTCTCAATCTGCTGCAAGTGAGATAGACGAATTATCTTTAAATGGTGTAGAAATTGCAAATAAAACCAAGGTAAAATTGACTGAAATTATACCTGATATCGAAAAAACGGCGCTTTTGGTGCAACAAATTGCGGTAGCTAGTTTAGAGCAAAGAACAGGAGCTGATCAGGTTAGCGAAGCTATACAACAACTCAATATTATTACGCAGCAAAATGCAGGTTCGGCTACACGCTTTTCTCAGAATTCGGATTCTCTGGCCCGACAAGCCGAGATTTTGAAAGATCTTATCGCTTTTTTTGCCGTAAAGAATGACAAGGAAATTGAATAATCCGATATTGCCAGTGTGTGTTTAAATTATTTCTGTTTATGTGTTTTTAAACTCGGTTTATCTTTTCATCTTTGCACTTACGACAATAAATATGATAAACGCACAAAATATTAATAAATCCTATGGCACTATTCAAGTGCTCAAAAACATTAACCTAAGTATCAATTCGGGCGAAATTATTGGTATTACCGGAGCTTCGGGTGCCGGAAAAACGACTTTGCTACAGATTTTAGGAACATTGGATAGACCCGATACTGGTGAATTGGAAATTGCGGGCGAAAATGTTTTTGCATTAAACGATAATGCTATGGCTGATTTTAGAAACAAACATATTGGTTTTGTTTTTCAGTTTCATCATCTTTTGCCCGAATTTACAAGTCTGGAAAATGTGTGTTTGCCCGGTTTTATTGGAAAAAATCCGCAGAAACAAGTGGAAAAAAGAGCCAAAGAATTGCTCGATTTTCTGCAAATGAGTCATCGTTTACATCATAAACCGGCCGAACTTTCCGGAGGAGAACAGCAACGCGTAGCCATTGCACGTGCTTTAATCAATACACCACAAATTATTTTGGCCGATGAACCTTCGGGGAATTTAGATAGCGAAAATACACAAGAACTCCACAGACTTTTTTTCGCTTTGCGCGATGAGTTTAAACAAACTTTTGTAATTGTAACGCATAATGTGGAACTGGCCGCAATGTGCGATCGTAAATTGGTTTTAAAAGATGGACGTTTTGCTACGTGATTAAAAATATTATTTAAACCTTTGTCCTATCCTTTGTCGCCTTTGTGGCTGATTTAGCTTCAATAATTACCACAAAGTATCTTTAAGGATACACAAAATTGCACGCAGCAAGCGATGTGAAAATAGAATTCTATTATGAGTAAAGGAAAAGATACAAAACCCCATATTGGCATATTCGGACGCCGCAATTATGGGAAAAGCAGTTTGATTAATACTTTGGCTAATCAGGACATTGCCATCGTTTCTGATGTCGCCGGAACCACAACCGATCCGGTAAAAAAATCGATGGAAATTGCCGATTTAGGACCTGTTATTTTAGTGGATACCGCCGGAATTGACGATGATAGCCTATTAGGACAGGAGCGGATAAAAAAGAGCATTCTTCAAATTAGTCAAATCGATTTGGCTATACTTGTCATTGTAAATCACGTTTTTGAATCGTACGAGGAAGATTTAATCCAAGCCTTTGCAAAAGCAGATATTCCTTTTTTAATCGTTCAAAACAAGATCGACCTTTTTCCTATCGATCAGGAAAAAACAAATCGTTTAGCTGCCCGTTTGCAGGTGCCTATCCTAAATTTCAGTTGTATCAATCAAAAGAATACTTCTTTATTGCATCAGGAAATAAACAAAATGATGCCTCGTAATGCTCTGCATTTCAATAGTATATTGGGAGATATTATTAAAAAAGATGATGTGGTTTTGTTGGTAACGCCCATCGATTCAGAAGCTCCTGTAGGTCGGATGATTTTGCCACAGGTGCAACTTATCCGTGATGTTTTGGATAATCACGCAGTAGTAGTAACCTTGCGTGAAACTGAACTTGAACGTTATTTGAAAGTGATGCATCCTAAACCTGTTTTGGTAGTTACAGATAGTCAGGCTTTTGAATTTGTAAATTCGATAGTTCCTGCAGAAATCCAATTGACGGGTTTTAGTGTAGTTTTAGCGCGACAAAAAGGAAATTTTGATGCTTATTTAAAAGGAACACCCAAACTGGCATCTTTAAAAGCAGGTGATCGGGTTTTACTGCTCGAATCGTGCACGCACCATGTTTCTTGCGATGATATTGGCCAGGTAAAAATTCCGAACTGGTTAGATCGTTTTAGTGGTAAAAAACTGAATTACGAAATGGTTTCCGGTTTGGAAAGTATTAAACGCCCAATTACCGATTATGCCATTGTTATTCAGTGCGGAGGATGTGTGGTGACTCAAAAACAGGTGAAAAATCGTTTACGTCCTGCGATTGAAGCTGGAATTCCGGTAACAAATTATGGATTAGCCATTGCATTTATGCACGGTATTTTTGATCGAGCAACGGCTCCATTTAAAAAAAAAATTTAAAAGCTTAAACGCAAGGTTCGCAGAGGATGCGTAAGGAACGCTATATAGCGTTGTAAGAAAAAAGAGATATTGCGCCCTTTGCGTTTTCTTGGCATCTTTGCCGTAAAATTTTATCAAAAAAAATAATTTAATGAATATCATTATAACAGGAGCGAGTAGCGGAATAGGTTTTCAAACAGCTTTAAAATTAGCCGATAAAAAAGGAAATGCGCTATTGGCAATTGCACGATCTGAGGAAAAATTAATCGAGTTAAAAAACAAGGTAGAAGCTGATCACCCGAGTTCTAATTTGGATTATTTGGTTTTTGATTTTCTTTCAGACGATTTCGATAAACTTGAAAAAAAGATAAACAATCATTTTGCCTCGGTCGATATTTTAATCAACAATGCCGGATATTTGGTGGCAAAACCTTTTCTTGAAATTACTCCAGAAGAATTTGATCAATCATTTGCGGTGAATATCAAAGCCGCATTCCGACTTGCACAAATTACCGTTCCTTTAATGAAAAAAGGAGCTCATATCGTGAATATTAGCAGTATGGGCGGTGTGCAGGGAAGTGTAAAATTTCCAGGAATGAGTGTGTATTCAGCAAGTAAAGGCGCCCTTTCTATTTTAACCGAAAGTTTGGCGGCCGAGCTTACAGAAAAAGGAATAAACGTAAATGCCTTAGCTTTTGGCGCTGTAGATACAAAAATGTTGCGGTCGGCTTTTCCCGACTATAAAGCACCTTTAACCGCCGAAGAAATGGGAGATTATTTGGCGGAATTCGCTTGTTCAGGCGCTAAATATTATAATGGAAAAGTGTTGCCTGTTTCGGTTTCTACACCTTAAATTTATTTTAACGCAAAGACGCTATGTTTTGCGCTAAGATCGCGAAGAGTATAATATAAGATTAGGTTCATTGCACCCCTTGGGTTTTTCTCTTTGCGATTCTTGCGGTAAATTTAAACAGCTGATTTTACTTAAATCGCTTAATAATTGTAGTAGATTCACTTACAATTTTATCAAGTAGCTCCGTTGTTTTTGCTTCTGCTAAAAAGCGCAAATAAGGTTCGGTATTCGAAGGGCGAATATTTAACCACCAATCCGGAAATTCAATGCGGTAACCGTCAAAATCGTAAAAAGCATCAGCAGTTCCTGTTGATTTAAAATGAGCTATTACAGCATCCATGGCTTCTTGTTTTTGTTCAATCTTAAAATTGATTTCTCCTGAATTTTTATACACCTCAATTTGGTTGATGATTTGAGAAAGGCTAATGCCTTGTTTCTTGAAATCACTTACAATATTTAAAACCAAACTGGCGGCCATTAAGCCTGAATCGGAATAGTAAAACTCCTTAAAATAATAATGACCGGCTAATTCTCCACCAAACAAACCATCAATTTCGCGAAGTTTTAAAGCGGCATAGGCACGCCCAACGCGCCACATATGCATTTCGCCATTGAATTTAGCTATGTATTCGCCAACAGCTTTAGATGTGCGGATATCTTGTAAAACACGAACGCCTTTTTCCTTATCTTTCAGAAAATGGTTGGCCAAAAGTGCAATAATCAAATCAGGCGATATGAATCTGGAATTTTCATCCACAAACATCACGCGGTCAGCGTCGCCATCAAAAATAACACCGAAATCAGCTTTTGTGTCTTTAACCAGTTTTTGAATATCGACAATATTTTCGGGCTCTAAAGGGTTGGCCTCATGGTTAGGAAAAGTTCCATCCAATTCATCAAAAATATAATGGACATCGTCGCCCAGAATATCGCGAATAAACAAAGCGGCCATTCCGTTCGAAACATCTACAGCAATATTTAAATTCGATATATCCTTAAGTTTTGCTTGCTGAAAAGCCAAATATTCTTTCCTAAAATCGTTGGCTATAACCTTTCCTTTTTGATTAACGGGTTTTGGTGTTTGGGTTTGAATCAGTTTTTCTAATTCGCTCAATCCGCTGTCGTAACCAACAGGCAGGGCATTTCCTGCAGAAACTTTCAATCCGTTGTATTCCTTAGGGTTATGCGATGCCGTAATCATAACGGAGGCGTCAAACTTATAGTGGGCAGTTCCCCAATAAATCATCGGTGTAGTGGCCAATCCGGTATCGTAAACATCGGCACCGCTATCGGTAATCCCTTGGGTTAAATACTTAAATATTTCGGGTGAAGAGGTTCTAACATCACGACCGACCAATACTTTTTTTGTTTTTAATAGCTGAGGGAGAAAAAAGCCAATTTTATAAACGTCTTCTTTATTAAAATCGCGGTTATATACGCCGCGAATGTCGTAAGCTTTAAATGCATTCATAGAGTAATGTTGTATTAAATTTTTGTTCCTATTTGCGTTAGAATTTCTCGAATGATGGTTTGCTCATAAACGCCGCAATTATCGATATGAACACTCATTATCGTCCTAAATGCAGCCGCTTCGGCGTTGTTTAAACTAATTTTATTCTTCTTTTTTAAATCCTGAAAGCGATTGATCATTTTTTTTAAAACGCGACCTAAAAGATAGCGTGCCATAATCTCTTTGTCGGCATCTTGGCTGTATCGCTTTTCTATGCTTAACATACACTGTGTCAGTGCCGAAAATTGACTAGCAGTGAGGTCGAGTTTTATTTTATCATTCATTTTGGAAGTCTAAATGCCCGACAAAGATATTATATCCCTGTGAGTTTTAAAAATTTATAATCATTCTAAACTTAAGGCGTAACAATCAGTAAATCAGTATTTAACCTATTTATATGCTGCTACATTTATTTTGTTTATTGATGTAACGATCAGTAAATCAGGTGAATGCGATATATTAATTTGCCGCTAGAAGATGTGCTTAGATCTTAAATTTGTTCATACTTTTGCCCCATCAATAAAGGGTTTAGATTAAAACCCCACTAAAACTTTGAAATGTGAACGAAGTATTGATTTATGCAGTTGTTTCGTTAGGTACCATAGGTATAGTTGCCGCCATTATTTTATATTTTGTTGCGCAAAAATTTAAAGTCTATGAAGATCCGCGAATTGATGATGTAGAAGAAGTGTTGCCAAGTGCTAACTGTGGTGGTTGTGGATATGCCGGTTGTCGGGCATTCGCAGAGGGATTGGTTAAAGCCGGTAATATGGAAGGCTTTAATTGTCCGGTTGGAGGTGCTGATGTTATGCAGCAAGTCGCTGGAATTTTAGGTTTGGTAGCAGAAGCTAAAGAACCTCAAATTGCGGTTATTCGTTGTAGTGGCTCGTATGCAAATTCGCCTAAAAAAGTGGAATACGATGGAATTACTACTTGTGCTGCTGCCAGTGTTTTATATGCCGGCGATGGTGGATGTTCCTTTGGTTGTCTTGGCGAAGGCGATTGTGTGGCCGCATGCGACTTTGATGCAATCCATATGAATCCTGAAACTGGCTTGCCAGTAGTTAATGATAAATGCGTTGCTTGTGGAGCCTGTGTCGAAGCTTGTCCTCGCGATATTATCGAACTTAGGAATGTAGGCAAAAAAGAGCGCCGTATCTTTGTTTCGTGTGTAAACGAAGAAAAGGGAGCTCCGGCTAAGAAAAACTGTTCTGTAGCATGTATTGCTTGTGCCAAATGTTTTAATGTTTGTCCTTTCGATGCAATAGAAATGAAAAATAATCGTGCCTATATCGATTATGAAATGTGTAAACTTTGTAGAAAGTGTGTGGAAGTTTGTCCTACCGATGCTATTCACGAAATCAATTTCCCGCTAAAGAAATTGATTAAAAAAGAGGAAAAAGCTAAGGATACCGAAACACCTAAAGCAACAGAGAAAGTAGCTGAAAAAGCCAGTACGAAAACAGAGGCTGCTGAAAAGCAAGACGAAATAAATAAGACTAAAGAGTCATAAAATATTCTCTTAAAAACTAGAGGGAAAACCTATGAAAACCTTTAAACTAGGAGGTGTTCACCCACCTGAAAACAAATTATCTGCAGAGGCCGTTGTGGAAACACTCGCCATACCTAAGCAAGTTGTTGTACCCGTTGGTCAGCACCTTGGAGCTCCTGCAACACCAATTGTAAATAGAGGCGACGAAGTTAAAGTTGGTCAACTCATTGCAAAATCAAGCGGATTTATATCAGCCAATATTCACTCTCCCGTTTCCGGTAAAGTGTTTAAAATTGATGAAGTGTATGATGCCAGTGGTTTTCGTCGACCATCAATTATTATTAATGTTGATGGAGATGAATGGTTGGATAGTATTGATAGATCGACTGATATTGATGCAAACATTAAACTAACTCAAAAAGAAATCGTTGATAAATTAAACGAAATGGGTATCGTTGGACTAGGTGGTGCAACGTTTCCTTCTTTTGTGAAGTTGATGGTTCCTGACGGTAAAAAAGTGGATTACCTTATTATCAACGGTGTTGAGTGTGAGCCTTACCTTACCTCTGATCATCGATTGATGATGGAAAAAGGCGAGGAAATGCTTATTGGTGTTACTATTCTTATGAAAGGCCTGAATACAAGTTCGGCAATGATTGGAATTGAAAACAATAAACCGGATGCCATTGAACACCTTAGCAAGCTTGCCGCAAAATACAAAGGCATTACAGTGCATCCTTTAAAAGTTAAATACCCGCAAGGTGGCGAAAAGCAATTGATAAAAGCCTTAACGGGTAGGGAAGTCCCTTCCGGAAAATTGCCTTTGGAAGTTGGATGTGTTGTAAATAATGTTGGTACCGCTTATGCTGTTTACGAAGCTGTTCAGAAGAACAAGCCCTTGTTTGAACGCGTAGTTACTGTTACCGGAAAGTCAGTAAAAAAACCTTCCAATTTCTTGGTTCGAATTGGTACTCCGATTAAAGAACTTATCGAAGCTGCTCAGGGTTTACCTGAAAATACGGGTAAAATTATTAGTGGTGGCCCTATGATGGGAAAAGCCGTCTTGAATGTCGATATTCCAGTTGTAAAAGGTACTTCGGGCATTCTTTTAATGCCGGATACTGCATCAAAACGTGGCGAAGCCAATACGTGTATACGCTGTGCTAAATGTGTAAGTGTTTGCCCAATGGGATTAGAGCCTTTCTTACTATCAAAAACAGCTAAACTTGGCAAGTTTGATCTTGTTGAAAAAGCATTGGTAATGGATTGTATAGAGTGCGGATCTTGTTCATACACCTGTCCGTCGAATATTCCATTATTAGATTATATCCGCTTAGGTAAAAACAAAGTGGGTCAGATAATTAGAAACAGAAATCAGAAATAAGATACCTTATGAGTTTATTATCTATTTCGGCATCTCCGCATGTGCACGGAGATAATTCAGTAAAAAAGATTATGTGGGGAGTAGTTGTCGCCATGGTTCCTGCCATGCTGGTGTCTGTCTATTTCTTTGGTCTTGATGCTGTTAGAGTAATGTTGATAGCCGTAGCTGCTTCCGTATTTTTCGAATGGCTAATCCAAAAATACCTGATTAAAGGTGCCGATACCTATATGGATGGTTCGGCCGTTATTACCGGTGTTTTGTTGGCCTTTAATGTGCCTTCTAATCTGCCTTGGTGGATTATTGTTATTGGTTCATTAGTCGCTATCGGAATGGGCAAAATGTCTTTCGGCGGAATTGGTAAAAATGTTTTTAATCCAGCCTTGGTTGGTCGTGTTTTTATGCTGATTTCGTTTCCTGTTCAGATGACCTCCTGGCCTACTGTAAAGCCTCTTTTTAGTGGCGTTGCCGATGCCATTACAGGCCCCACGCCATTAGGTATTGTTAAAGAAGGACTGGATGCCGGATTAACAGTCGATCAGGTTATGGCAGAGGTTCCAAGTTTTATGCAGCAGTTTGTAGGTGGAATTGGAGGTTCGCTTGGTGAAGTATCAGCTCTTGCTTTAATTCTGGGTGGTTTATATATGCTGTGGAAGAAAATCATTACCTGGGAAATACCCTTGAGTATTTTATTAACGGTGCTTATTTTCTCTGGTATTCTTTGGCTTGTCGACCCAACGCATTATGTGAATCCAGTATTTCATCTTTTAACCGGAGGTATGATGTTGGGTGCCATTTTTATGGCTACCGATATGGTTTCTTCGCCGATGTCGAGAAACGGTCAACTGGTTTACGGAATAGGAATTGGATTATTAACAGTAATTATTCGTGTGTGGGGTGCATATCCCGAAGGAATGTCGTTTGCTATTTTGCTGATGAATAGCGCTACTCCTTTATTGAATAATGCTTTTAAACCAAAACGATTTGGGAGGAAATAATTATGGCTGCTAAAACAGAATCTACATTTATAAATATGGTAGTCGTCCTTACTGTTGTGACGGCACTAGCAGGGTTGGCTTTGGGAAGTGTTTATAACCTGACCAAAGAACCCATTGAAATTGCAAAGCAAGAAAAACTGAATAAAGCGATAGAAGCAGTACTTCCTGCATTCGATAATATTCAGGAAATAAAGGTGAAAGAAGCGCAGGGATCAGATTCTCTCCAATTTTATATCGCTACAAAAGACAGCATTGTTATCGGTACAGCTGTTGAAACATATACGATGAAAGGATTTAGCGGTTTGGTTAAACTGATGGTAGGCTTTTTGCCTGATGGGAGTATTCAGAATATATCTGTACTCGAACATAAAGAGACTCCCGGTTTAGGAACAAAAATGTCAACGCCTAAATTTAAAGATCAGTTTATGGGAATTCAACCGGCTACATTCAATTTAAAAGTCAAAAAAGATAAAGGCGATGTAGATGCCATAACTGCGGCTACAATTAGCTCTCGCGCTTTTTGTGATGCTGTGCAACGTGCTTACGATACCTTTGAAAAAAATAAAGGAGGGAATGAATAATGAGTCAGATGAAAAATTTTACCAAGGGATTTATTAAAGAAAATCCGGTATTTGTACTTTTATTAGGATTATGTCCAACATTAGGCGTTACCACCTCGGCAATTAATGGTTTAGGCATGGGATTGGCGACTACCTTTGTTTTGATTGGTTCAAATGTTGTTGTATCACTTATTAAAAGCTTAATTCCCGACAAAGTGAGAATTCCTGCTTTTATTGTGATTATTGCCTCGTTTGTAACCATTGTGGAGCTTGTCATGCAAGCTTATTTACCCGCACTCTTTGAGCAATTGGGCTTATTTATTCCTCTGATTGTGGTAAACTGTATTGTATTAGGTCGTGCCGAAGCTTTTGCATCAAAAAATTCTGTCGGTTCTTCGGCCATAGATGGTTTAGGAATGGGTTTGGGTTTTGCTTTTGCTTTAACACTACTTGGAGGTGTAAGAGAACTATTGGGTAGTGGTGCACTATTCAACTTCAAATTTATGGAAAGTGATGGAATGCTTGTCTTTGTGCTGGCTCCCGGAGCTTTTATTGCTTTGGGTTATCTGATCGCCATCATTAATAAAATGAATAAAAAGAACGCTTAATTTTAAATAGATCGAATTATGGAATATGCTATTATAATTATTGCTGCCATTTTTGTAAACAATATTGTGCTTGCTCAATTTTTGGGAATCTGCCCATTTGTTGGAGTATCAGGAAAGATTTCTACCTCAGTAGGAATGGGTGGCGCCGTTTTATTTGTGATGACTTTAGCCACTGTGGTCACCTGGCTGGCTCAGTATTATATTTTGGTTCCTTTAGGAATAACTTTCTTACAAACCATTACTTTTATCTTAATTATTGCGGCACTTGTGCAAATGGTTGAGATTATGCTAAAAAAATTAAGCCCATCACTTTATGGTGCTTTGGGTGTATTTTTACCCTTGATTACCACCAACTGTGCTGTTTTAGGTGTTGCTATTCTAACTATACAAAAAGATTTTAATTTGATGGAAGGTGTTGTTTTTGCTATGGCAACAGCGGGTGGTTTTACTTTAGCTATGGTTATTTTTGCCGGAATTCGCGAGCATTTGGATAATATGGAAGTAGCGCCAGGTATGCGTGGAGTGCCTATAGCTCTTGTAACGGCTGGTATCCTTGCTTTGGCATTTATGGGATTTACCGGCTTAGTTTAGTCAAAAATCGAAATTTTTATCGTTTAAAGGAAGTCGTAGTGCTTCCTTTTTTATTTTAAGGCTTTTCGTACATTTGAACCTCTATGGATAAAGCCTGGTATAAAAATATTGGTCCCGGAATTGTGATTGCCGCTACCGGAATTGGAGCCGGTGATCTAGTTGCTGCATCTGTAGCGGGTTCTAAATATGGCACAGTGATATTGTGGAGTGTTTTAATCGGTGGACTTATTAAATATAGCTTAAACGAAGGCATTGCACGTTATCAATTGGCGACAGGAGAAACCATTGTCGAAGCGATTAAACAACGCTTACATCGTATCTTTGGGTGGTATTTCCTCGTTTATTTACTGATTTGGTCTTTTGTGGTAGGTGCTGCTATGTCAGGAGCAACTGGTTTAGCTGCGCATGCAATCTTTCCGCAGCTTTCAGTGGCTTGGTGGGGTGTAATTCATGCGCTGATTGCTTTGGCTTTTGTTTTTTGGGGCAATTATATTTGGCTGGAAAGAGGGATGAAATTTTTTATTGCATTGATGTTTTTGGTGGTTATTTCAACAGCCTTTCTTATTTCTCCCAATTGGAATACAATTTTAGCGGGTTTATTAAAACCCTCAATTCCTGAAGCCTCCGGAACTTTTTTATTAGGCGTAATTGGTGGTGTAGGAGGTAGTGTTACGCTGCTTTCCTACAGCTATTGGATTAAAGAAAAGGGATGGACAAAAGTGAGTAGTTTTCGTTTTGTGAAAATCGACTTGGCAATTGCCTACACTTTAACAGTTTTATTCGGGATTGCTATAATCATTATTTCTGCCGAACTGAAACCGAATATAGTACAGGGCAATTCGATGGTTCTGGCATTGGCCGAAAAAGTGGGCGAAACTACAGGCTCAACCGGAAAATGGCTTTTTCTACTGGGTTTTTGGGGCGCTGTATTTTCTTCAATGTTAGGCGTTTGGCAAGGTGTGCCCTATCTTTTTAGCGATTTTGTTTCAACATCGGCTTCCAGCAAAAAGCAAAAAGGATTTTTCTATCGTTGCTTTCAAAATAAGAAATTAAGCTATCGTCTGTTTTTGCTTTTTCTGGCTTTGTTTCCTCTTTTTCTTTTGTTTACTAATAAACCGGTATGGATTATCGTTGGCTATGCTGTTATTGGAAGTTTCTTTATGCCTTTTTTAGCTTTTACATTAATCTATCTCAATACAAAAAAAGCATTACTGGGCAAATTGAGGAATAAACCTCTTGTAAATGTGCTATTAATACTTGCTCTTCTTGTGTTTGGGATCTTGCTTTATGCGGAAATATTTCGCTTATTTTTCTAAAATCTTATTTTTTCGATAGGGTATTTTGCTTTTCAATCATCTTATAGTTAAAAGCCTTTGTTTGGTCTTTTAAATGGATTTTAGTATAAACTTAAAATAATCATCATGAAAGCAAAAGGAATAAACCAATTGAAAATGATAGCCGTTGTTCTTCTGCTATCGGTCACCTCAATCACAAGCAGTTGGGCTGTTGAGCTCAACTTTCAAACCAAAAAAAACCAACAAGACACAGACACCTTAAGTTATTGGAGCTTTAAAGGAAAAGTGATTGATGCGCAAACAAAAAAACCCCTAATTTATGCCAGTGTTACAGCCGAAGATGAAAACACGGCAACCATTACAAATTTGGATGGCGAATTCTTGATAAAAATCAGTAAAGAAAGTAAATCCAAAAATTTATTTATTTCATTTTTAGGGTATTACAATCTTTCCTATCCTTTAAATATGTTAAAGCCTGATGGGAATGTTTTGGAACTTCAGCCGGCCATTATCACTTTAAACGAAGTGCAGATATTTCCGGATTCACCGGAAGCTTTGATTCGTGCTATGCTTCGCCGGATTGGTCAAAATTATGCGGATGTCCCCAATACGATGAAAGGTTTTTATCGTGAATCAATCAAGAAAAGAAATACGTATGTAGGTCTTTCAGAGGCTGTTGTCGATATTTATAAAACCCCTTATTTGTCGAATTCTGACGATAGAATTCGTATTTTTAAAGGTAGAAAAGGAATGGACGAGCGCAAAATGGATACGCTGATATTTAAATTACAAGGGGGTCCTGTTACCGCTTTATTGCTCGATGTAATGAAAAATCCGAATATTCTTATCGAAGAGGATATGTTGAAAGATTATGAATTTACTATCGAAAATATGGTAAAAATCGATAAAAAATTGAACTATGTTATCGGTTTCAAAGAGCGCCATAAGATTAAAGATTTTCCTTTATACGAAGGCAAATTCTATTTAGATATGAAAACCCTTGCCTTAACGGCAGCCGATTTTAGTCTGAATTTGGATAATCCTATTGAAGCCGGCAGATTATTTATCAAGAAAAAACCATTTGGTGCCCAGGTTACACCAACCATTGCTCAATATTCTATCAAATATCGTGAGCAAAATGGTAAATGGTATTTCAATTATGCCATTGGCGAAGTTCAGTTTAAAGTAAAATGGAAAAGAAAATTGTTTTCTACCTATTATACACTTAAATCAGAAATTGCAATTACAGATCGAGACGATAAGCATGTTGAACCTATTCCTTATAAAGATCGATTTAAGAGAAATGAAGTGTTAAACGAAAAAGTAGGTGTTTTTGCCGACGAGAATTTTTGGGGAAAATACAATACTATAGAACCGGACAAATCAATTGAAGTGGCGATTAGAAAATTGAATCGGGCAATGAAAAGATAAGGCTATTGCTTTGTCCAATTGAGGGAAGAGCTTTATGCTTCTTCCCTCTGATTTATTTTGTAATTTAGATTCTAAATTTTTGATTTTGGA
>JAFGHU010000088.1 GCA_016929955.1 Bacteroidales bacterium
ATAAACCTTTGTTGATCGTTATAAATGGTATCTCCTTTTAAATCAACAGCTTCTAATGTTCTTAAAATATTGGTAAGCAAAAAAGGACTGCCATCTTCGTCGCTTTGAAGATCGATAGAAAGTACATTAAAGGTGAAGTGGGCATACCTAAAGAAAAAATCAACATCTTTTAAATAAGCCTGAACATCTTTATTTGTAACTGTTTCTCTGCTGGCGTCCAAATCATCTTCGATCTGAACCTTAGCATCGCGAAACATTTTAAGGTAAGATTCGCTGATAATAATATCTTTTTCTTTGGGCGAAAGCTCATTATCACCAATTGCATTTAAAGTGAATTCGAGATAGGTAATTAGTTCTTGCCCATCCTTTTTAAAGTCAGTAACCTCAACTCTGTTAAGCTTTTGAGCAAAAGAGTTCAAAGTTAAAAACACACCGAGTATAACGAATATCCTGCTCATCTTAATTGTGATAAATATATTTTAAAAGTATCGATTTTTCTTCCTCACTTATTTTGGTAAGTTTTGAAATTAACCACCCACTGTTGTAGTCTGCGCGTACAAATTGCTCAACTTCGAAATACCATCCCGGAATTTGAAAAAAATGAAATTTTAAATCTTCTACATATTTAAACTGAAAATAGCCTTGCTTAAATTCATACAAAAACAAAGTTAAGAAATCGGCTTGAAAGCTTTTAATCGTATAGTTGTCAATATATTTTTGATCATTAAAAACCCGGATGAGATTCATAAAATCAATTTCGTGGCTAAGGGGGTGCAAAAATTTGGTGCTGTCTATTTTTTGATCTACAAAAATTTCAGCATAAGGTTCGAAATACACATTGGTTATCACCCATTTATACCCCATATTTTCTTGTTCCAGTTCAAGAAAAAATGTTACCGGAGTTTCATTGCCCTTATAAACGAAACGTGTTTTTACTTCGGCAAACCAACCATTGGTATGAAAATTCAGAAAAAGGTTGGTGTCTGCATTTACGATATCTTCTATAAACAAATTTCGAATGCTTTCTGTAAGTGCTCCATTACGCGAATCAAAAAGCATTTCCAAGTACTTTTTACGCGAAACGGGGTTATGGTATTCTTTGTCTCGCTTATAATAGCGCACACCGTCAGGTCCTTCTTCGTTGTTAAAGCGTCTGAAAAATTGATTGACTTGTTTAGTTTCTGCATAAAACATGCTTTCATCACCCAGTATATCATCAACAATTTGCGATTTTAAGGTATTGAAACCAGCCAACATAAATAGGAATAAAAACAATACTGCTCTCATTATGTGGATGTTAGTTATGCTTTTGATAATGCTCAAATGGCTTTTTTAAAAGCAAAAAATCAAATTAATTTTTGCTGGTTTCCGCAACGCGAATATCACCTAACATAACGTCCCAAAAGCCGATTGTTCTGCCGCCTATAATGGTTTCTTTTCGTTTTACATAGATTGTAATGTCTTTTTTAGTAGTATCTACGTATTTAAGATCATCGCCTTGTATACCTTCAAATCGTTGATAAATAGTGATTACACCAACATACGTACCATCGGGTTGGCGCTCTAAATCACTGATATATTGAATATTATACCATTTAATATTTACTTTATCGTAGTTTAATGCCATTAATCGGTTTAAATACTTCCTTACGGGATAATACTTAACTTCTTTGCGGTAGAGCGAAGAAACGCCAATTTGACTATTATCGGCAAAAAGTTCGAGTGTGCGCTCGATAACGCGATTCGCTTCTGAAAAACTCGTTTCTTTATTTCCTATAATGCTGATGTATTTACTTAGATCTTTCACTTTTTCAAGTGCTAGGGAATCGATAGCTTGTTTTCGTTCGGGACTGATATCTTCTTGTGCAAATGCACTAAAACTAAACAGTCCAATAAAAGTAAGTATGATAAATCTTAGTTTCATGATATGTGCCTTATTTCTTAATTAATTCAATTTCGATAACCTTATGATTGACATCAAATTTAACACTTTCGATTTGACGATTATAAGTTCTGATATCTTTCAAATAATTTAGGTAATGACCAATGGTTGTTGGTTTATCGTAATCTTTCTGATTATCGCCATAAATATTGATGATCAATAAAACGGGGACTTCAGGTGAAGCAAAATAGGTAAGCGCCTGCTGAATTCTTAGGTTTGCTTCCATAGTATTTGCAGCTTCAGCTACACTAATAAAATGGGCATTGATATTGTCCAGTTCGGCTTGTTTTTTTAATCGGATTGCTTCAGTTTTCTGACGTTCAGCTTCCTCCGCCTGTTTTTTTAGAATAACCTGGTATTCGGCACGCAGTTTGGCATCCACTTGATCGATCAGTTGTTCAATTTCAGGATCGCGCAATTGCAAATCTTTAATTCGATTGAGTTCCGCCACTTTTCCCTCATAAGTTTTTGGATTATCGTCGCGAAGCAAATCCACTAAGCTGGCTTTGGATTGTGCAATTTTATTGGCCAATTCGATGGCTGCTTTTTCAGAAGCAATTTTTTTCTTGCTTTTGCAGGAGCTCCCGCCAAGTGCTACTGTAAAAACAAGAAGTAAAGCAATAAGTTGACTCCAATGAGTTTTTTTTAATTGAATTTCGTGTTTTTTCATTTTTTATTTGTTTCTCCGGTTAATAAGATGCTTTCTCTCTCAAATATTTAAAGCTAAAAAAAGAATTATTTTCATCTTGTAAAGATAATTGTTTTTCCAGATTAAAAAAGTTACGAATACTTAAATATCCTTTCCTCGATTTGAAAGTTCAAAAGTAAGTGATTTTCACCTGTATTACGAATTTCAAGTGCGTAATTAATAAATTTTAACAGCCTGAAAAGCTTTGTGGGAGCAAGTTTTGAAATTTAAGAGGGGAAACAGAATAAATTAGAAAAAAGACTTGCCTATTTAAAAATCTTATCTATTTTTGCACGGCTTAAGCGAAAAAGTTCATTATTTGCCGATGTAGCTCAGTTGGCCAGAGCAGCTGATTTGTAATCAGCTGGTCGGGGGTTCGAATCCCTCCATCGGCTCTTTATTTTTTGGGGAGATTCCAGAGCGGCCAAATGGGGCAGACTGTAAATCTGTTGACTTCGTCTTCGGAGGTTCGAATCCTCCTCTCCCCACAA
>JAFGHU010000089.1 GCA_016929955.1 Bacteroidales bacterium
ACAAAAATACAAAAGATTAAAGAAAAAATACTTTTGCAACAGCTATATAAATTTAACTTTATACACTACAATAAAAATCTTATTTTTACACTAAAAAGCATTGCCATGAATAAAGAAACGCTCAAACAACACCTCGTTGAGGAACTTAAACGAAACAATATAATGCTTTACGCTGACCGACAAGCTTTTAAAAAAGATAAAATCCCCAAAGATTATATTGAAAAGCAACTCATAAGAAATAAACGGCAGAAAAAATTAAGCTTTATTGCTTTTGGAGTGCTAATCGCACTTATGATAGTATTGCAATTCTATATCGTACTTAGCGAAAACGCTATCCCCTTTTTGCAAAATATCAGTGTGCAGTTTATGCCTATGTTGGGGGTTCTATTTTTTCAGGCCAACCACCAAAATTTTGGAAAACGTATTTTTATTCTTGAATTGCTTCGCGATTGGGAAAAAGAATAATCCAAACACGTTTTAATATACTTTACCTAATTTTCACCTAAAGCATACACCTGATTACGAACATTTTGCGCCCACTCGTTATGCGATAAAGATTTATCAAATGTTTGATAAGAAATGGGTTTGCCAATTTTAACTTTTATCGTTTTATTTCGCTTTAAAAAGGCTTCATGGGGCAATAGAGCCAATTCCAGATTTAATTTAAGTCCCAAAAATTTACGCACCGTATAAATAGAATAAAACAAACGCGAATTCTTGTTGTAAAAATAAAAGGGCACAATATCTCTTTTGCTGGCTATCGATTTTGAAATAAAGCTCTTTTGCCAAGCACTATCTTGCACCTTTCCTTCAAAGCGCCTCGAAACCAAACCGGCCGGAAAATGAGTAATCGGAATCTCCGATTGGTACACCTCGTCTAAAGCAGCAATATATTGTCGGGAAGACCGGCCAAACACACTTACGGCAGCAACCAAAGGGCGAAGCTGGGGAATAAATAAGAAAGCATCATTGGCAATGGCTTTAAAATTCCCGTATTTTTTGGCGACGGTAGTGGTTAAAACTAAACCATCAATAACTCCTAAAGGATGATTTGCAGCAAAGAAACATTTTCCATTTTCGGGCAAGTTTTCTAGGCCTTCGATTTCTATGTTGATCTTAAATTCTTCGACCATCTTAAAAAGAAAATCAACCCCTATTGTACTTTCATTTCTGGCAAGAATTTCGTTCAATTCTTTTTGCCAAATCACTCTTTTAATCAGCTTAACAATAAAAACGGGGA
Organism: Bacteroidales bacterium; assembly: GCA_016929955.1. Classification (GTDB taxonomy): domain Bacteria; phylum Bacteroidota; class Bacteroidia; order Bacteroidales; family UBA12170; genus UBA12170. The sequence goes on from JAFGHU010000089.1 coordinate 1,241, forward strand.
GTTTTTTCAGAAATTCAGAATCGCCTTCCTTTATAATTTTCTCAAGGTCAATATATTTTTTTGTTGTATCCATTAAACTATTTCTATTAAAGATGCAGACTTTTTAAAAAAAATCGGCTTGGCCTTGATTGATAAAATAATGTGCCAAATGTAATTAAAAAAGGAAGCCACAAAGGAAATAATTCGATCGATTAACCATATTAACCCATTTATTAAACCCCTTTATCTAAAGCGGTTTATAAAAAAACACGGCAAAGTGGCACGTAAAATAATCGTTTTTATCCTTTTTAAAATAGAAAAGGAGTTTTTTTAGAATCATCCTAAATCTAAAGCAAAAAGATTCTAAAAAATTTATTTTTTTAATCCTCTGTTTTAATATATTTCTTTTATTTACAAACTCGTTTGGTGAAAACTCACCTGAATATATAGTTTTCATTCTACGTTATTTACATTGTAATTAGTTAAATAATATTGTATATTTATCCGGAAAATTTATCAGAAAAATGGAGAAAAAAAGGGTAATCAAAGATTACGAAAAATTGACCGAAGAAATTCGTGAACAAATTAAATTAGCCTATCCTAGCGGGTTTAGTCAAAACCTAATCCGATTTACGAACAAAGATGGCCTTCGTGTAAGTGCTTTACCATTTGAAACTGAAGATATTTACTATCTGGTTAGGATGACCATGTACGAAGCACAAACCATTATCGAGGACGATGATGATTACGACGATGATGGCATGCTAAGAGATGAGCCCAGAGAAGAGTATGAAGACAAACATGCGGACATTGGGGAATTAGAAGACTTGGCTGATGACAGCGGGTACGACGATGATCTTTAGCTTATAAAAACGAAACTTGTTTTAAGCATTAACTTTTAAGATAATTCATTAATAAACATGAAGAATACTTATTTTGACTTGGTTGAGCAAAGTTACTACTTCCCTCAGGAAGGCTTTGATTTGCGCAATGATTACCTTACTTTTCACGGAATTTCCTTAAAATATCTTATCGAAAAATATGGAACTCCGTTCCGATTTATCTATTTGCCTAAAATTGGCGAACAGATAAAAAAAGCGCGTAACCTATTTAATAGAGCTATACGTAATAATAACTACGACGGAAAATATTATTTTTGTTATTGTACAAAATGCAACCATTTTCATCATGTAATTAGTGAAGCACTAAAACATAAAGTAAATCTCGAAACCTCTTCTTCCTTCGATATCGATTTGATTTTAAATCTGCTTAAAAACAAACAAATCGACAAAAACAGAATAATAGTTCATAACGGATACAAAACCGATGAATATATTCGGAAAATTGTTGACCTCACCGCAAGAGGTTTTAAAAACTCTATTGTTGTTCTTGACAGTGTAAACGAACTTAGCCGAATTACCAAAGCAGCCAATGGCTTAAAAATCAAAATCGGTATTCGTATGGCCATCGATGAAGAGCCTCAATCGGCTTATTATACTTCTCGACTGGGAATTCGCCATACCGAATTAATCGATTTTTTCAATAAAAACATAAAAGGCAACGAAAATGTGGAACTCAAGATGTTTCACTTCTTTGTGGATTCAGGCATAAAAGACACCTTATATTATTGGGGCGAATTTCAGAAAGCGCTCAAGCTGTATATTGAATTACAAAAACAATGTCCTACTTTGGATTCGTTTAATCTGGGTGGCGGATTCCCAATCAGAAATCATTTGGGCTTTGAATACAGTTATGAATATATGATTAACGAAATTGTTAAAAGCATAAAGGAAGCTACCGATGCCGAAAATGTGCCAAATCCGGATATTTTTACCGAATTTGGGAAATATACTGTTGGCGAAAGTGGCGCCATTATTTTTAAAGTTTTGGAACAAAAACAACAAAACGATACCGAAGGCTGGTATATCATTGATAATAGTTTGATGAACACCATTCCGGATGCATGGTCGCTTCACGAAAAATTCATTCTCCTGCCTATCAATAAATGGCATAACGAATATGCACGAATCAATATTGGCGGAATTAGTTGCGACCATTCCGATTACTATAACAGCGAAGACCTCAATCAACAGGTGATGCTGCCCAAATATTCCGACAAAGAAGAAGAACCCTTGTATTTAGGATTTTTCCATACCGGAGCTTACCAGGATTCGATTAGTGGTTATGGAGGTATAAAACATTGCCTTATTCCTTCTCCAACGCATGTCATTATCGATCGCGACGAAAAAGGGAATTTTGTTGATTATGTTTATCGTCAGGAACAATCGGTTGGCGAAATGTTTAAAATTTTAGGATATAACCCCTGATTATGAATACTTTTGGAGGAATTGAAGAGAAATATGCATCAGCAGAAAATGCTTCGGTATATTTGCAAAGCATTCCCTACGACGGGACAAGTACCTGGGGAAAAGGAGCAAACAAAGGTTTTGAAGCTTTTTTAGATGCCGCTGAAAATATGGAGCTCTACGATATAGAAACCGATTCGGAGGTCTATAAAAAAGGCATTCATATATTGCCCGCCATAAATGAAGATCGGTCTGCCGAGGCCATGTTCAAAGCAGTTTACAAATCGACTCAAGAATTACTAAAGAAGGATAAATTCTTGACTTTTTTTGGCGGAGAACATTCTGTAAGCATTGGCATTTTAAAAGCCTATTACGAGAAATATCCGAATATTACCATATTGCAATTGGACGCACATGCTGATTTACGCGCGAGTTATCTTGGAACTCCGTATAACCACGCGTGTGCTTTGCATGATGCTTCAAAAAATGCCAATCTAATTCAAGTGGGTATTAGAAGCATGGATGTCTGCGAAAAACAATATATGAAAATCGATAAAGTTTTTTTTGCAGAGGATATTTATCAAAAATCAGATTGGATGGATAAAGCCATCGATTTAATGACCGAACACGTATATATTACTATCGATTTGGACGCATTTGATCCTTCTATTATGCTGGCCACCGGAACACCGGAGCCGGGAGGATTAGATTGGAATACAAGCATTCGCTTCTTGCATAAAGTATTTAAAAAGAAAGAAGTACTTGGTTTCGACTTGGTTGAGCTTGCACCAATTGAAGGTTTGAAAGCACCACAGTTTTTAGCTTCCAAATTATATTATAAAATGTTGAGTTATAAATTTGAAGATTATGAAAAATAAAGGCCCAATAAGTCAATTTATTGTAGAACATTACAAGCACTTTAATTCTGCCGCATTGGTTGATGCTGCTGTTGCCTATGAAGATCAATTGGAAATGGGCAATAAAATGATGGTTACGCTGGCCGGTGCAATGAGTACGGCGGAATTAGGGAAATCATTTGCAGAGATGATCCGTCAAGATATGGTACAAATTATATCTTGTACAGGTGCTAATCTTGAAGAAGATATTATGAATCTTGTGGCGCATTCGCACTATAAAAGAGTGCCCGAATACCGCGATTTATCACCTCAACAAGAATGGGATTTATTAGAAAAAGGGTTAAACAGAGTGACCGACACTTGCATTCCTGAAGAAGAAGCTTTTCGTCGCTTGCAAAAGCATATTTTTAAAATTTGGAAAGATGCCGAAACTAAGGGAGAACGCTATTTCCCACATGAGTTTATGTACAAAATGTTGCTTTCGGGTGTTCTGGAACAATACTACGAAATTGATCCTAAAAACAGCTGGATGCTTGCTGCAGCTCAAAAAAACCTTCCAATCATTGTTCCGGGCTGGGAAGATTCTACCATGGGAAATATTTTTGCTTCGTATTGTTTAA
>JAFGHU010000090.1 GCA_016929955.1 Bacteroidales bacterium
AATAAAAACACGACGGCATAACAATGGCTCATATGCAATAGCGGGTGCAGTCGAGGACTTGGCTTCTCGACGATTCCTTATCGGTCTTACCGACCGAAAACGAATCACCTTCGAAACCGCAACTGCACATAGCCTAAAGCGTTACCGCCAATGCGAGAAAAATCAAACGTCTGTGAAAAATATTAAGAAATCTATACATATCGAGTTCTATATGAAAAGAAAATTGAATTTCCTTTACATAATACATTATATTTGTATAGATAATTTGATAATCTTTACATTATGAATCCAACTGAAGAATGGAAATTAAAGGAATTACCTTTAACAATTGATCTAGAAACAAAGCGAATTTTAAAACGATTACCCTCAGCTCACGCTGCTTTAGCGGAATTAAAAGGAATAGCATCAACAATTCCTAATCAAAACATTTTAATAAATACACTTGGATTGCAAGAAGCAAAAGACAGCTCTGCCATTGAAAATATAATCACAACTCACGATGATTTATATAAATCAGAACTTAACTTAGAATCATTTAAATCACTAAATGCTAAAGAAGTTCAAAATTATATTTCTGCATTAAAAAAAGGATTTGAGTTAATCTCTAAAAGCGAATTATTAACCAACAGGGTTATTTTACAAATCCAAGAAGCCCTTGAAGATAATAAAGCTGGATTTAGAAAATTACCAGGAACCGCTTTAAAAAATGCTGCAACTGGAGAAACAATTTATACGCCACCTCAAGATTCTAATGATATAAACCGCCTAATGACAAATCTTGAAAAATTTATAAACGATCCTGACTTTTGTAATTATGACCCAATAATAAAGATGACCATCATACACTTCCAATTTGAAAGCATTCATCCTTTTTACGATGGCAATGGAAGAACTGGAAGAATAATTAATATTCTCTATTTAATTCTTGAAAAACTTCAAACATTACCTATTTTGTATTTAAGTAATTACATAATTAAACACAAATCAGACTATTACAGACTGTTACAAGAAGTCAGAGAAAAGAATTTATGGGAAGAGTGGGTTTTGTTTATGATTGATGGTGTTGAACAAACATCTCGCGAAACAATTGACTTAATTATTAAAATTCGAGAATTAATGATGAGTTTTAAACACAATCTGCGTAACAATTATAAATTTTATAGTCAAGATTTATTAAACAATCTCTTCAAACATCCTTATACAAAGATTGAATTTGTTGTTAAAGATTTAGGCGTATCAAGACTAACAGCTGCTAATTATTTAAATAAATTGGCAGAAGATGGGATCCTAAAAAAAGAAAAACTAGGAACTGGAAATTATTACATAAATGAACCTTTAATAAAATTATTATCAAAACGGTAAAACGCACAGGCGGTAACAATGGCTCATATGCAATGCGGGCATTAGTCTGGAATTTTGGCGGAATTCTGCTTTTCTAAGTCCGCCAAATCGTTAATTTGGCTCGGTCGGAATGAAAAAGGCGAGGCTTCGAAAACCCGCACAGCAAATAGTCGGTGTCTTTGTATGCAACAAAAAAACAAATTATCTCGCTATATAAAATTAACAAAATGAAAAATTGTCCAAATTGCAAAGCTGAATTATTAGATAATTTTGAATTATGCTGGTACTGCAATTTCAGTTTAACTGAAAATAAAATTATTGAAATTTAGGATTATCAAAAAGAACCAGAACGTGAAATAAACTGTCTAAGGTGCGAAATCCAAATGGTTTATTTTGGCAATTATAAATATCACTTAGGAACTAGAAGTGGAGCCTTAGGAAGTGTTTTCGAATTGTTTGTAAATAGAGAATCATTTGATTTATACCTAAGTCCAAAATGTGGTAAAATAGAATTTTTTACTCCACTACAGAAATAAAAAATGTATTTAAAACTACAAAAGCAATCGTATACAAAATCTGTTTGACGAATTTGCAGAAATCGCAATGAAAATAAATGCAATACTTTGGGACTACGATGGGACACTAGTAAATTCAGTGACGAAAAACATTGAAATTACGAAACAAATATTATCCGTTGTTGCACCCCGATTGTCCGGAAGCCAATTGCCTATCTATCTGCAGTCTGAAAAAGATTACCATATGGCAAATCATCAATCTAAAAATTGGCAAGACTTATATATCAATTATTATGGCCTGACAGAAAAGGAAATGTTGGATGCTGGCAAGTTATGGACAGAATACCAATTAAAAAATACAACACCGGTTGAGCTATATTCAGGAATAAAGGAAACGATTAACCAAATCGATCTTCCGCAAGGTATTTGCTCACAGAATTCATCAGAAAACATTATTCAAGTTTTAAAAGAGAATAATTTATTACGTAAATTTAGTGCAATAATTGGTTATGATGATATTCCTCAGGAGAGGCAAAAACCATCTTCTTACAGTGGTATAAAATTTGTAAATCAGCTATTTACAACACTTCGTAACAGAACCATAATTTACGTAGGTGACCATGAGGGCGATACGGAGTTTGCAAGAAATATGGAAAGCGATTTACCTAAGGGCAACAAAATAATTTCAGTTGCAGTAAGGTATAGTGGGGCGAATAGTACAAGTTGGAAATACAAACCTGATTTTGAATTGGATTCTCCGAATGAGTTGCTGAATTTGATTGAAAACTACAACAAGCATAAATACAGAAAATTGCGATAAAATGCTTGATTATTATAGGGTATTCTGGTTAAATTTCTGTCATCTGCTGAAATTATGCTCCAAAAAGGCATACAAACAATATAATATAGCACGAGTTGTAATTTAAATTTGAGAAAGAAAATGAAAAAAACAGGAATAATAGTGTTTGTTTTTTTAACGAGCCTATCGATATATGCGCAAGACATTTCTGGTAAATGGAACGGAATATTAAAGATTCAGGGTACTTCATTGAGGTTGGTTTTTAATATTTCAAAACCCGACAGCACTTATAATGCCACCATGGATAGTCCGCATCAGGGAGCCTATGGATTGCCGGTAACTTCGATAAGCTATAGCAATGCCACATTAGTTATTGAATTAGCCTATGCCGGGATCAAATTCCAAGGCACTTTAAATAATGTGCAAGCTTTTGTCGGAACTTTTACGCAAGCCGGACAGTCTTTCCCATTGATCTTGAATAAAGGAGAAGTTGAAAAAGAAAACAGGGTGAGGCCACAAGAGCCAACAGAACCGTATCCTTACTATTCAGAAGAAGTCGAGTTTGAGAATGTGAAAGCAGATATTGATTTAGCTGCCACATTAACTTTACCTACAAAACAGGGCAAATTTCCGGCAGTTATTCTGATAAGTGGAAGTGGGCCACAGAACAGAGATGAAGAATTATTTGGACATAAACCTTTTCTTGTCTTAGCCGACTTTTTAACGAGGAATGGGGTTGCAGTTTTACGGTTTGATGACAGAGGAATTGGAAAATCTACAGGCGATTTTAATAAAGCTACCACATATGATTTTGCGCAGGATGTAGAATATGCAATTGAATATCTCCAAAATCGACAAGAAATAAACAAAGATAAAATAGGGCTAATTGGACATAGTGAAGGTGGAATTATAGCATCAATGATTGCATCAGAAAATAAAAATATTGATTTTATTGTACTTATGGCAGGTCCCGCACTTCGGGGTGATAAGTTGCTACTGCTTCAGAAATACAAAATGGAAATGCAAAGGGGAATCGATAAACAATTGATAGATTTCAATCAGCAAATATTCGCCGGTGCTTACGCTATTATCTTAAATGAGCGATTAAATAGCGTGTTGATTTCAGATTCCCTATCAAAATATTTTACATCAAAATATGGCCAGGCATTGCCTGAAAATCAGAAATTAGCACTTGTAAAACAATTATCATCACCTTGGATGATTGATTTTATTAGACTTGACCCTGCTGATTGTCTCTCGAAAATAAATTGCCCTGTTCTAGCACTGAATGGGAGTAAAGATATACAAGTCCCTGCCGAAGAAAACTTAGCGCGTTTCAATGAAATTTTAAATAATTCAAACGCAGATATAAAAGAACTTCCAAATTTAAATCACTTGTTTCAGGAATGCGAATCTGGTGCTGCCAGCGAATATGCTACAATAGAGCAAACAATATCGCCTACAGCATTGCAAACGATTTTAAACTGGATAAATAAGCAAGTTAACGAATCGGAATAATAATCGCGGAACCGCTAAGAGCATATTGATTTTAATACGAGATTTGAAGTGACTCTAGAGGATGTGATTACAAACAGGGCTGTATAATTATTGAGCTGATAAATCAAGATGCACTCCATGTTCAAAGGTAAGCAAGCGCTCTGTTTTTAGTATTCTACGGTTTTTTATACTTTTGCAAACGCACCAACTTTAGTGTTTGATATTCGCTGTTTCCTTACCGTATTAAATATTAGTAACAGATTGAAAAACAGCGTTTATTTTTATTTTATGTTTGATATTTTAGTTTTGAAGTAGATTATGATTTGTGAGCTGGAGCAGAAAGATATAGAAGAGTTTAAGACAACAAATATTTTACCTCAAACTCCTTTCTGGGGTCGTGTAAAAAGAGAGCAGGGGTTTTTTCCAAAAGGATTTGAGCTAAATATTTCAAAAGATGTGCTAAAAAGTCAAGCAAACGCTTTGGAAAAAGTAGCTGAAGACCTATTGTTATTGATCAAATATATTGATACTAATACCTGTTTTGCCTATGTCCCTTATGGCCCTAAATTGGAGCCCTCTTTTGAAAATCAAGGATTGTTTTTGGAGCAATTATCAGAAACTATAAGGCCACTACTTCCTCCAAATTGTATTTTTATTCGTTACGATTTAACCTGGGAGAATCAATGGGCTGTTGAAAAAGAATATTTCGATGCCGATGGAAATTGGATAGGCCCGCCATCAATTCAAACGCAGGAATACAGGGTTAATTTTAGTACGGTAAATTGGAATTTGCAAAAAAGCATAGAAGATAATTTACCCAAAAATACTTTTTTCCTCGATCTGAAGCTAGGTGAACAGGAATTGCTTTATAATATGAGATACAATACAAGGTATAATGTAAGAAAAGCAAACAGAAAAGGAATTAAGGTTTCTGAATACGGAATCGAGCATATTAAAGATTGGTATAAACTATACTTGGATACGGCAGTTCGACACCATATGCCGATACAAAATCAGGATTATTTTTCTACGATTTTAAGAAATCAGGATAATAGTAAAAAAGGTGTAACGGTTAAGATGTTAATGGCCGATATTGATGGCGAGTTTCTTTCCTCTATGTTTTTGGTTTTATCAAAAAATCGGGGAACTTATTTATATGGAGCATCTACCTCCTGTAAAAACAATTTAATGGCAAGTTATGCTCTGCAATGGGAGTCTATTCGAATTGCAAAAAAATGGGGATGTACCGAATACGATATGTTTGGTTCAGCGCCTAACCTAAATCAAAGTCATCCTTTACACGGAGTGCATGTTTATAAGAAAGGATTTGGCGGTAATCTATACCATAGAATGGGCTGCTGGGATTATCCCTATAATCAGAAAGTTTATGATTTATATCGCATGCAAGAAATTAAAAAGTAGTCAAAGATACACACTCGAAATAAGCTTAAACATTTAAATTAATAGCCTAGAAATCAAGATGCAAGATAATTTTCAGATGATCAATTCAACCGTTTCATCAATCCGCGTCTTACCATCTGATAGCTCGATCTGAAAAAATAGGCGATGGGCATCACAAACATATGCATAAGCTTGGTGTATGGGAAAACCATAAAAATAAACAATCCAACGACAATATGTAATTTGTAAATAAGGCTATGACCTAAAATGACAGCGCCGGCATCCGGTTGGAATGTAATCACTTTTTGTGCCCATAATCCCAAAGCAGCATAATTCTCAACAGAAGATTCGGCTGAAATAAATACGGAAGCCAATCCAAGTCCCATTTCGATTAAGAGCAAGAGGATAAGCAATATATCGGCCGGCGAACTGTTTATTCTTATCCTTTTTTCGTTGATGCGCCTGAAAAGTAAAATACTTATTCCGATAAAGGCCGCAGTACCAAATATTGAACCCATTATTACCGCTAATACTTTTTTAGTCGCCGTAGTCATAAATAAGTGATAAAAATGTTCGGGCGTAAACAAACCGGTAAAATGGCCGATAAATACAAGGATTATGCCGTAATGAAATAGATTTCCTCCCCAACGTTGTCCTTTTTTTGATAAAAATTGACTCGATTCTGCTTGGAGCGATTTTGATGTTTTTACAATACGGGTGATGACACCAAACCAAAAGAGTGTCATTGCAATATGTGGCAAATAAGTGAATAACAGATTGTTAATATAATTGTCCATGATGTTTATGATTTACAATTTATACAAGGATTTTCGCCTCCAAAAGTTACAGGCTCTTCTTCATAAGCTTCATCAATAGAGATTTCAGGCATTTCTGAGATCATTTTTTCAACGCGAGCCTCCGCGGGCTTACGTTTCGATATTTGAATAATAGCAGCTAATAGATAGTGATACGGATTATCTTTTTCTTCAAGTTTTTTATAGATAAATCCTACGATATCTATAATTTCAGCTAATAATTCTTCTGCCTTTTCTTGCGTTTGCATAGCAAGAAATTCCAAAAACATAGGCAGATAATCCGGCAATTCTGCACGAGTGATTTCCAGTCCGTTTTCTTTATAAAGTGCTATCAAATCAACCATAGCTTGTCCGCGATCTTTAGAATCGCCATGTACATGCTCAAAAAGATAGAGAGAAGCAGATTTTGAGTAATCAAACAATTGTACATAATGTGCTTGCCAATTTGCCAGGCCTTCCTTCGTAAAAAAATCGACAAAAGAACCAATTCCAATGCGGGATTGCTTATTTATGATATTTTCCTCCAAAAGCGTTGTATTGACTTCGGGCAAAAAAGCATAAATCTCCTCATTGGGGTAGGTCAATAATAGTGATAGTATTTTGTAGGTTTTCAGCATCTTATATTCCTCCAAATAGATTTTTTAAACGATTTGCTGTACTTCCACAGCCTTCTCCATCGCTAAAACCACACTCCGCTTTATCGCCAAAAACGTCATTGGCATATTCTCTGTGCGATACAGGGATTACAAAGCGGTCTTCATAGTCGGCAATAGCCATATAGCGATACATTTCTTCAACAATTTGAGGCGTAAGGTTGGTATCGTTTAAAACTTGTTCATTCGTAGTATTATTTACTGTTTTGTCGCGCATAAAAGCACGCATAGCCAACATCTTTTTTAGGGCATCTCTTACCGGTTTTTCATCGCCGGCTGTAAACATATTCGCCAAATACTTAACCGGTATTCGCATCATATCCACATCGGGGATAATCCCATTGGCGCCCATTCTTCCGCTTTCTATTTCTTCTTGTATGGGCGATAAAGGCGGAATATACCAAACCATAGGTAAGGTTCGGTATTCGGGATGAAGTGGAAATGCCACTTTCCAATCTACAGCCATCTTGTAAACCGGTGAATTTTGTGCTGCTTCAATAAAATTATTTGGAATACCTTGTTTTTTGGCTTCCGCAATAATTTCAGGATCGTTTGGATCTAAGAAAACGTCAAGATGCGATTGGTAGAGATCGACCGGGTTTTCAGTAGCAGCCGATTCTTTAATTTTATCAGCATCGTATAACATTACGCCGATATAACGTATTCTGCCAACACAAGTTTCGCTACATATGGTTGGTTCTCCATTTTCTATTTTTGGATAGCAAAAAGTACATTTTTCTGATCGTTTTGTTTGCCAGTTGAAATAGATTTTCTTGTATGGGCAAGCACTTACACACTGACGCCAGCCTCTACAACGATCTTGATCGATGAGCACAATGCCATCTTCTTCGCGTTTGTAAATTGCACCCGAAGGACAAGCGGCAACACAAGTTGGGTTCAGGCAGTGTTCGCATAATCGGGGAAGATACATCATAAATGCATTCTCGAATTTGCTATAAATCTCTTTGTCGATTTTATCGAAGTTTTTCTCTTTGCTTCTTTCTTCAAAAGTACCTCCAAGGTTGTCTTCCCAATTTGGGCCTTTCTCAATTTTTTCCATTGGTTCGCCGGTAAGCATAGAGTAGGGCTTGGCCGAAGGTGGGGTTGCAAACTTCGCTGAGGAATGTAAAACGCTGTAATTGAATGTAAATGGCTCGTAATAATCATCAATCTGTGGAAGAAAAGGATTGGAGAAAATGTTTTTCATTATTCCGGTCTTGTTTCCCATACGTGGGTGGAGTCTTGATTTGTCGAGTTTCCAGCCTCCTTTCCACTTTTCTTGATTTTCCCAATCGGTTGGATAACCTGTGCCGGGTTTCGTTTCCACATTGTTAAACCAAGCATATTCTACACCTTTGCGTGTTGTCCATACATTTTTGCAGGTAACCGAACACGTGTGACAACCTATACACTTGTCGAGGTTTAATACCATTGCTATTTGGGCTTGTATTTTCATAATTCTCTCAAACTTAAATGCATTAAAACTTCAATTCTTCGTCTTTCCATTCTACTTTCTTCAATTTACGAACTACCACAAACTCATCGCGATTCGATCCGATAGTTCCATAATAATTAAAACCATAAGCCAGTTGAGCATATCCGCCAATCATATGGGTTGGTTTAAGACATAAGCGTTCTACTGAATTATGCACACCTCCGCGATTTCCGGATAATTGACTAACCGGCATATTTACAGTTCGTTCCTGATTGTGATACATAATTAACGCTCCGTTAGGAATTCTTTGCGATACAATCAGTCGGGCTACAGATACACCGTTGCTGTTGAATACTTCAATCCAGTCATTATCCTTTAGTCCAATACTTCCGGCATCAGTTTCGCTCATCCATGCAACCGGTCCTCCTCTTCCCAGTGTGAGCATTACCAGATTATCAGACCACGATGAGTGAATTGTCCATTTATTATGGGGCGTCATCATATTGATAACCATATACTCTTCATCTTTTTCTAACTTGCTCATGACCTCTGCAATTGTTTTAGTATTGATGGGAGGCTTGTAAGTGACCATATTTTCGCCAAAGTCAATCATCCATGCATGATCTTGATAAAGTGTTTGTCGACCGGTGATTGTTCGCCAGGGGATTAGTTCGTGCACATTGGTATATCCGGCATTATAAGAGACTGTTTCTGAATCGATTCCGCTCCAGATAGGTGATGTAATTATTTTACGCGGTTGTGCCAAAAGATCGTGGTAACGAATTTTTTCATCTTCGCGCGACAGCGCTAAATGCGCATGTTTACGCCCGGTAATGGCTTCTAGTGCTTCCCAGGCTTTTACGGCAACTGCGCCGTTGGTTTCAGGAGCCAAAGATAGAATTACTTCGGCTGCTTGAATATCGGTTTCGATTTTTGGCAAACCTTTAGTTTCCCCATCCTCTAATTTGGTTTTATTTAAGCGTGATAAAAGCTCCAGTTCTTCATTGGTATTCCAATTTATCCCTTTTCCACCATTGCCTAAAGTCTTCATTAGAGGCCCCAGGCTGGTAAAACGATTGTAGGTCTCTGGATAATTGCGTTTCAAGGTCACGATTTTAGAAAAGTTAACCCCTGGTTTTATTTCAGATCCGTCATTTTTCCAGTCAACGGCATGGGTAGTTTCTGATAATTCCATAGGTGAATCGTGCTGCAATGGAAGGAGAACAATATCTGTTTCATTATCGAGGTGACCTTTAGAAAGTTCCGAAAATTTTTTAGCAAATCCTTTAAAAATATCCCAGTCGGTACGCGATTCCCAAACAGGATCTACGGCTCTTGAAAAAGGATGGATAAAGGGATGCATATCGCTCGTACTTAAGTCGTTTTTTTCGTACCACGAAGCAGCAGGAAGCAAAATATCGGAGTGTAATCCGGTTGTCGACATTCTAAAATCTAATGCTACTAAAAGATCGAGTTTGCCTTCCGGAGCTTTGTCGTGCCATTTTACTTCGGAGGGTAAATCCTGGCCAAGTTCTTTAAGATCATTGCCCTGAACGCTGTTTTGTGTGCCTAACAAATGTTTCATAAAATATTCCATTCCTTTTGCACTGGAACCCAATAAGTTCGATCGCCATACAAAAAGATTGCGTGGAAAATTATCAGGGTTATCAGGATCTTCGGAGGCAATTTTTAATTTGCCATTTTTAAGCTGAGAAACAACATATTCTTCTGAGCTTAAATTTGCTGCTTGCGCTTCTTTAGCAATAGTTAGCGGATTTTTACTCAGTTGAGGTGAGCTGGGCAGCCATCCCATACGCTCAGCGCGCACATTGCAATCGATAAGCGATAATTTATCCCACTTTGATTTATCGCTAAGTGGCGATAAAAGCTCATTTAATTTAAGTTTTTCATACCTCCATTGATCCGTATGCATATACATAAAGGAAGTGGTATTCATTTGGCGTGGAGGGCGATTCCAGTCGAGGCCAAATGCCAAGGGCAGCCAACCTGTTTGTGGCCTGAGTTTTTCTTGCCCAACATAATGCGACCAACCTCCTCCCGATTGACCTACACAACCGCAAAACACAAGCATATTAATTGCACTTCGGTAAATCATATCTGTATGATACCAATGGTTAACACCGGCGCCGATAATAATCATCGATTTTCCTTCGGTAGCTGCTGCATTTTCGGCAAACTGACGGGCTGTTGAAACAATATGCTCTGCTGGTACTCCGGTGATTTTCTCTTGCCATTTTGGTGTAAAAGGAAGATCTTCATCATAATTTTTTGCCGAATTAGGATCATCAAATCCGCGATCGATTCCATAATTGGCCACCATAAGGTCGAATACAGTGCAAGTATATATCTCACCTTGCTTGGTCTTGATTTTTCTAACAGGAACTTTACGTTCGATGATATCCTTATGCTCACTAGCCGAGAAATGTTCGTGTTTAAAGCTTGATCCTCCAAAATAGGGGAATTGCACGGAAATAACTTCATCGTGCTGTTCAAAAAGGGAAAGTTGTGGCTGAATATCAGCTCCCGTTTGACTATCTTTTAGTTCCAGATTCCATTTTTGCTTGTTTTCCCAACGCGATCCGATTGTTCCGTTTGGAACTACATAATTGCCGGATAGTTCATCGAGTAAAACGGGTTTCCATTCTGGTTTTTCGCTCGCTTCAATTTTAGTATTTAAATCGCTGGCTCTAAGCAGCTTTCCGCTCAAATATTTTCCGTCTTTGCTTTCGATTTTTACTAAAAAGGGCAGGTCGGAATACTGTCGGGCATATTTTTCGAAATAGGGTGTTTTGTTTTTTATATAAAATTCTTTTAGAATGACATGCCCCATTGCCATTCCCAATGCGGCATCTGTTCCTTGCTTAGGTTTCATCCATAAATCAGAAAATTTAACAGCCTCACTAAAATCGGGCGCAATAACCACCGATTTTGTGCCTTTATAGCGAACCTGTGTATAAAAAGGCGAATCCGGAGTTCGGGTTAGTGGTACATTCGATCCCCAAAGCATTAAAAATGAGGAATTGTACCAATCGGCACTTTCCGGAACGTCTGTTTGTTCTCCCCAGGTTTGCGGCGATGCCGGTGGCAAATCGCAATAGAAATCGTAGAAACTTAAAACGGTGCCACCAATCAGGCTCAGGTAGCGTGTGCCTGCAGCATAAGATACCATAGACATGGCCGGAATGGGGGAGAAAGCAACGAGTCGATCAGGACCATGCTTTTTAATTGTATGAATATTTGCAGCTGCAATAATCTCATTTACTTCGTCCCATTCTGCTCGTAAAAAGCCTCCCAGACCTCTGGCGGCTTTGTATTTTTTCGAAACTTCAGGATTAGTAACGACTGTTTCCCAGGCTTTTACCGGGTCAGCTTCTTGTTCTTTTGCAGCTCTGTAAGCAGCGATAAGTTCTCCACGTATCATTGGGTATTTTACGCGGTTGGCACTGTATAAATACCAGGAGTAACTGGCGCCACGCGGACAGCCGCGAGGTTCGTGGTTAGGCAAGCCGGGTCGGGTTCTGGGGTAATCAGTTTGCTGTGTTTCCCAAGTAACCAAACCGTTTTTTACGAAAATTTTCCAGGAACAAGATCCTGTACAGTTAACTCCATGTGTGGAACGCACAATTTTGTCGTGCTGCCACCGATTGCGATACATTCTTTCCCAATTTCGGTTTTCTCCGGTAATCGCAATATGATCGTCGTCAGTTTTTTTTACGTCCTTACTGAAATAAAAAAGTTTATTTAATAGACTCATATTTTATATCTTTTTAATACCGTATTCTTATAGGGTGTGTTTAATTAATTTCGATAGATTTTCGGTGTTGTTTTATTAAATAATAAATGATTGCCAGATTCAGGATTGCCAAAACGATAAATACAAAAAAGCCATGGGCGTATCCTATATTGCCGTAAGCACCAGCAATAGCGCCCATAATAGGAGGGATAACAAATCCTCCGAAAGCGCCTAAGCCACCTATCCATCCTGCTGCACCACCAATGGCTTTAGGTATATAATCCGGAACGAGTTTAAAAACAGCAGCATTGTTTATTCCCATTCCAATAGCCATAAGCATTACCGCTATAAATCCAATTAAAACAGACTGGCTAAATGATAGTACAATAGAGGCTAATAAAACGGCCAATAAAGCGATCAAACTCACTTTTTCGCCTCCGGCTTTATCTGCTAGGGTTCCTCCATAAACTCTAATTCCTGAAGCTGTTAATGAAAATAGAGCCGTAAATAATCCGGCTTTGGTTAAAGAAAATTCGTGAAACTGACTCCAGTAAATAGGAAACCAGGCAGTTAGGCCGATAAACCCACCGAAAGTTGTGAAATACAAAGCCACCAAAGCCCACGTATTTTTAACTTTTGCCGAATTAATCAAACTATCTTTAACATTTCCGGCAGGAAACATTTCTTGTCCCAGATTTAAAGCCTGAGTCCTGCTTTCCGCATCGCTTTTGCCGCTTTTTCTGAGTTGAAAATAAAAAGCATTTTGACCGATAAAGGCATACATTATTGTTCCTAATACTAAAAAGAGAAACCAAGCCAAATAAGCCGAAATAAAGCCAAAACTTTGTAAATAAAATGGAAGTATAAGCGAGAATAATCCGGGAGCCAGATTTCCGAAACCGGCATAAGCACCAAGCGCAAAACCCTGTTTATGCTTTGGAAACCAATACGATGTTTGTGCTATTCCTACAGAGAAAGTGGCAATTCCGGCACCGCTTAAAAATCCAAGAAAGAGGATAAGGCCATACAAACCTTGCATGCGATCTGGATAAGTAGCGTAGAGTAAGGTAGTTATTCCGCCTAAACCAATTACGGATAAAATCATCAGAATAAGAAATGGTTTTTTTCCTCCTGTTGTATCTACCCAAGCTCCAAAGGGAATACGAAGTAGCGATCCTGAAAGCGCAGGAATGGCGACTAAAAGACCCATCATTGCCGGGGTCAAATTCATAGCTTCTTTAAATTTTATGGCCGTTGGACCATAAAGCGACACAGCAGCAAATCCAAAAAAGAAACCTAGGGTAGTGCCTAATAGTCCGAGATTTGGTGTGCCTTTTGGCTTGAAATTATTCATTATCAGTATTTTTGAAAATAAACTTTAATTGGGGCGCGGGTAATAATTTTTTGCTGGCTTTTAATGACAAATATAAGGCAAATAGTAAACGGAAACTAACGAAAAATATGATTTATATCAGAAAAAAGAGGGATGGTATCGTTGCTATAATGTTTTATTTGAACCTGAGTTTCTTAACATAAAATAGGAGGAAGCTTTTATCTCAGGATAAGCATTCTGAAAAGTAAATCGTTATAAATGCGAATTAGTGTATAATTAGGGTTCTATTTTTATTCCTTGAGTGGTAAAAGATAATCCTTGTTGGCCCGAAGTAGAAATCATTACGCCTTCAAAAAACGGATCAAGTATCTTTCTGTCTTTTTTCCATTCAAAGATAAAATTGGCTCCCGATCCTCCTTCATTGTCTGTTTCAGCTATAATAATTTCGACGGTTTCCAAGGGCTTGATAAAAATAGGTTTATTGAAATAGGTTCTAATAAGTTCTCCTTTAGTATTGTAGTATTCAGCTTTATGGATAAAGATGCTATCTATTCTATTTATATTTCGGATACTAATTGTTGCTGTTAGTCCGTGCGTTCTGTGCTCTGCTATACTATATATTTGAGAATAAACGGAAAGATAAGTTGTTCCTGATTCTAACGAATCGCTTAGTTTATAGTTGAGGGTTCTTTTCTCCCAATTCTCAGAACTTATGGATTTAGTTTCTTTTTTTGATTCGCAAGAACTAAATAAAAATCCAAGAATAAATAATGCTGCAACAGGTTTCATATCAATATACTTCAAATAAGATTCAAATATAAATAAGAGTTTAAAATGAATAAACTCGTAGGCTCTAAGAAATTTTAAAAATACGAAATTTTCATTAGCCAAAAGGGAATATTTTGCCTTTCCGTTTATTTAAAGAGGTTATTTTGATGGGTATATGACCAATTAAATAGTACTATAGTCGAACAATTAATCCCATCTGGAAATCAATCTGTAAAAACGGTAAAATAAAAAACGGATAGAATACTTCCAGGCTTGAAATAAATTGGTAATTTTGCCACATGTTTAAAAGAGTACATAATACAATTTTCTGTTGTTGTTGGAATACCAGCAATGAAAGGTGTGATGTTATCTCTATATGAAGTAGTTAATTAGTAATTATTAGTATATATGCGGCCCTTTCGAAAATTCGGAAGGGCTTTTTTTTAATAAAATAGTATGGAAACAAACAATTTAATTTATACACGTGGTCAATATTTAAAAAACAGCATTGGTAAAGTGCCACAGAAAAATGAGGTCTATCAGTTTGTTAATGAGTTAATTGCTTATTTATTTCCAATTTTATCAAACAAAGATATCGGGGAAGAGGAAAAAACTATAGATGAGATTCTGTTGTTGTTGGATAAGATTCTAAAATCCTACGAAACGGATTTGGCAAATAGTGAGCTGCTTGTGCAAAAATTTAAAGCTGCGCTACCTCAAATATATGACTTATTGACAAAAGATGCCGTGGCAATTTATGAAGGCGACCCCGCAGCCCAATCTGTTGAAGAAGTTATCATTTGCTATCCAGGGTTTTATGCAATACTCGTTTACAGAATAGCACACGAGTTAGCCAATCTCGCTGTTCCAATTATTCCGCGCATGCTGACCGAATATTCGCATAGTAAAACCGGAATTGATATCCATGCCAAAGCCCGGATAGGCGAATCGTTTTGCATCGATCACGGAACAGGAATTGTTATTGGCGAAACGGCAGAAATTGGAAAATCAGTCAAAATATATCAAGGTGTTACATTAGGCGCTATAAGTGTGTCGAAAGAATACGCGGGCAAGAAAAGACATCCGACGATTGAAGACAATACCGTAATTTATGCGGGTTCAACCATACTTGGAGGAAATACAAGAATAGGACATCATTCAACCATAGGCGGCAATGTTTGGTTAACGCATTCTGTCGATCCTTATTCTGTTGTGATCAATCAAATTAAAGTTCATTTAAGCAAAACGGTGCCGAATAAAAAGGAAAGTGTAGAATTGCCAATTTAAAAAAAGGAAAATAATGAGAAAAAACAACTTGCTGGAACTGATTGGAAATACACCTAGTGTTAAAATAAACCGACTTTTTAATAGCGATATGGAAGTCTGGATAAAACTGGAAAGGCAAAATCCGGGGGGTAGTATTAAAGACCGGATCGCTTTGGCGATGATTGAAGATGCCGAACAAAAAGGCGTATTAAAAAAGGATGATATAATTATTGAACCTACCTCGGGCAATACCGGAATTGGATTGGCTTTGGTGGCAGCAATTAAAAATTACCGTTTAATTTTGGTTATGCCCGAATCCATGTCGGTAGAACGACGAAAAATAATGCGTGCTTATGGTGCTGAAATAGTTCAAACACCTCAAAAACTAGGCATGAAAGGAGCTATAGCAAAAGCAATTGAACTAAGAAATCAATTACAAGCTTGGATGCCTATGCAGTTTGATAATCCTGCAAATCCTGAAATTCATTACCGCAGTACAGCAAATGAAATACTTTTGGATTTTCCCGAAGGATTCGATTATTTGATAAGCGGTGTAGGAACAGGTGGACATATTAGTGGCATTGCCAAAGCATTGAAAAAACAATGGCCATTTTTGAAAGTAATTGCCATAGAACCAAAAAACTCTGCCGTGCTAAGTGGCGAAAAAGGGGGAGCACATGCCATTCAGGGAATAGGAGCAGGGTTTATCCCTAATAATTTAGATGTAAATATTTTAGATGAGATTATAAAAGTATCAAAAGAAGAAGCCTATACATTTGTGCGCAAAGCCGCTAAAAAAGAAGGAATGTTTATTGGTATTTCAAGTGGTGCTTCGCTGGCAGCAATCGATCTAAAAAAGAATGAGTTAAAAGGTAAGCGCGTTTTAACTTTTGCATACGATACCGGAGAACGCTATTTGTCTGTTGATGGTTTGTTTTAAAGCGCTTTAGAAAAAAGTTTTTGTATTGCTTTAATTAATGCTAATTAATAGGTATAACTACTTAGAAATAAATAATATGTTCCACTTTTTTTCTTTTTAAATAAGAACGAATAATGTTTTGAGTATCTCGGTTATTGATATAGTTGCTAATACCGGATTTGATTTCTTCAGGAGTCTGATTCAGTAAATTTTCATCAACAAAACCAAAGCCCCGGTAATAGCCGTCTTCAATAAGAATAATGGCTTTCTCCTCTTTCGATCTGCCCTTATCCACCAAAATCATATTGTCGTGGTCGAGCGAAAAATATTGGAGTACTAACTGGGCTCGTTGATTGTAATTTTCTGTCGATTCTTCGCCAATACAAGCACCTTTGCATTGTTTTATTCCATAATGAAAACAAGCGCCGGAACTGTGATATAAACCGTTTAATTTTTGACAAAGTTGGTAGGTTTCCGTGAGCTGATACAACTGCTCTTGTGCTTGAATTTTTGACGAAAACAAGGTGAGTGGAGCATCTGTAGTATTGTTTACTTTTTCGATAATTAAACACAAATAGCCGTCTTCGTTTTCATAAGGATACAATCCCCAGCTATGCAAACTTCTTCGTTGCGAGCGATTGTAGATCGGGAGGCTTTTTTTTATTTCATCCGATTCGAGCAAAAGAGCAACCAATTCGCTGCCGCAAAGCTCATAATCCACATCTGCAATGCGGTTTTTCATTTCCAGCGCTTTTTTAGTGCTCGTATTGCTTAGATGTGAAATGATTCGGCTATGGATATTATTGCTTTTCCCAACATATATCAATTCTTTATTATCGTCGTAAAAATAATATACGCCGGTTTCTTGTGGAAGCGCATCAATTTTTTCTTTTTTCAAATTGGAATGCAATCCTTTTAAAGAAACTCCATCCAAGTCGGGATGGTATTGATAGATGCGCTTAAACAGTTCGGCCGTAGCTTGAGCATCGCCCATGGCTCTATGGCGATTGTTTACCGAGATTCCAATTTCATCGCATAAATTTCCCAGGCTATAGCTGCGTAAGCCCGGAATATATTTACGAGCGAGTTTTATCGTATCCAAAGTTTTTCGCTCGTAATTATAGCCCAGACTTTCAAATTCGGCACGAATAAAGCGATAATCAAAAGCGGCATTATGGGCAACAAAAGTGCAGTCGGCAGTTATCTCAACTATTTCTTTGGCAAGCTCATAAAATTTGGGCGCATTTTCTACCATTTTATTATTAATACCGGTCAGTTGCGTAATTCGGTAAGGGATTTTGCGCTCCGGATTAATCAGACTCGAAAATTCATTGATTATTTTTTCTCCATCAAAGATAATGATCGCAATTTCTGTTAAGCGATCACTTTTCGCATTTACTCCGGTTGTTTCAACATCGATGATGGCATACATACATTTGAATTTGTCCAAAAATAAGAAAAATCGAAAAGCGTAAAATGATGTTTGCAAATTTCTAATAAATCGAATTTTCTCTACGCATAAAATCGGATAAAATTCCCTACATTTGAAACGCATAAACATAAATCACAACCGAAATAGTTCGGAAAATATCGTTTTTAAAAACGATTACTTGTAAAATATCTTGTCAAATGAAAAAGTTTGATCCTTTAAAAAATTACAACGATACAAAAAAAAATATAGGCTATGTCGATCGTCAAAAGGCTGTTCAAGCCGATTACAATCGCATTGGCTTTATGTCGGGCCTCGAAGTTCATCAGCAATTACTAACCAAAGAAAAGCTTTTTTGTCATTGTCCGGCAGGTCAGTTTCAAAAGCACAACGATTTTGATGCGGAAGTTATTCGTCATATGCGTCCAACACTTAGTGAGTTAGGCGAATACGACGGCACTGCTTTAATGGAGTTTAAGACGCGAAAAGAAATTACTTACCGTTTAAAAAACGAAACAGCTTGTACCTATGAAGTTGATGATACGCCGCCTTTTCCTATCAATAGAGAAGCCTTGGAAATTGCCTTAAAAATTTCCTTGCTGTCGCGATTGAATATTGTTGGCGAAGTTCATATCACCCGAAAACAATACCTCGATGGAAGTATTCCTACTGGTTTTCAACGAACGGCAATTTTGGGCGTTGAAGGAGAAATTCCCTTAAAAAATAAAAAAGTAAGACTAATTCAGCTGAGTATTGAAGAGGACAGTTGCAGAGAAGTTTCTGATATTGGACATCAACGTATTTATAAAACGGATCGTTTGGGTATGCCACTTATCGAAACGGTGACTTATCCTGATATGATTAATCCTGAAGAGGTGAAAGAAGCTTGTGATTATATCCGCTTTTTGAATCGAAGTACAGGATTAGTTCGCACGGGAATGGGAGCAGGCCGACAAGATGTAAATGTAAGTTGCAAAGGCGGAACTCGTGTGGAGATTAAAGGCGTTGCACATACGCGATGGATTCTGGAACTTACACATATTGAGGCGTATAGGCAGTGGTCCTTATTGCAGATTCGAAAGGAGCTAA
>JAFGHU010000091.1 GCA_016929955.1 Bacteroidales bacterium
TATAAATAACATAATATATAAAAACCCGAAAGTCGTTTGGCTTTCGGGTTTTTCTATTTTTGCAGGATGAATTATCCTTGGAACCATCAGCGCAGATTTAATGCCTATGCTCAATATTTTGAAAAGATAATGGGCGAACGTGTACAAAAGGTTACCATCGATGCCGGCTTTACCTGTCCTAATCGGGATGGAAAAGTGGCACGTGGTGGTTGTACTTATTGCAATAACGATTCGTTTAATCCCTCTTATAATACGCCCGCAAAAACAATTGACTTGCAAGTTGAAGAGGGCATTGAATTTCATGCGAACAGATACCGCAGAGCGAATAAATTTTTAGCTTATTTTCAGGCCTATTCCAATACGTATTCCTCGCTCGAAAATCTCAAACGGATTTATGCACCAGCACTTGAAAAAGAGGAAATTGTTGGTTTGGTTATTGGCACTCGACCCGATTGTATCGATGATGAAAAATTAAAGTATTTTGCTGAAATTAGTAAAACCCACTATGTTATTCTGGAATATGGCATTGAATCGGTTTACAATAAAACACTAGAGCGTATTAATCGCGGACATACCTTTGAGCAAAGCATAGAAGCGATTGAAAAAACGGCTGCTGCCGGAATAAAAGTAGGTGCTCATCTAATCTTTGGTTTGCCCGGTGAGTCGCGCGAAGAAATGATGGCTGAGGCCGATATTGTTTCCCGACTTCCGCTAAACAATATCAAATTTCACCAACTGCAAATTATTGTAAAAACAGCAATGCAAAAGGAATATCTTCAATATCCTGAGCGATTTAACTTATTTGGATTGGAAGAATACATTCAGTTTATGGTTAATTTTATAGAGAAATTAAACCCTAATTTTGTTGTGGAACGCTTTGCCGGCGAAGTTCCACCGCGTTTTTTAGTCAGTCCGGGTTGGGGAAAAATCCGCAATGATCAAATTCTCAACCGCATCGAAAAAGAACTTGAACGTCGCGATAGCTGGCAAGGAAAATATTATATTCCTATGCGATAACTGAGCTTGATAAGGAAAATATTATAGGCTTTATCTGCAAATAAATTATCCAAATCGTCTCCAACATTTAAATTTCCATTGTCTGTAAAACCGCTGCGTGTTTGATTCCAAACCAAATAAATGGAAGATCCCGGGTTATATTCCCAACGGATTACAAGGTTTGATAAGAATTCCTGGAAGTTAAAATCAGGTTTATCGATGCTATAATCTACAATGCCATCGTTATTTTCATCAAAATTATAAACATCATCCACAAGATTCATTTGATTTGAATTATAAAGATCAAAACGACTGCTATAATTTTTATTCATAGGATCGTTGATCATTTTATAATCCAGATATTTTCCGCTGGCAATAAAAGGCTGTCCCCAATATTGGAGTGTTAAATCGGGAGTAAAATTATAACTAATACGTATAGAAGCACTTAGTACTTTCTGATCGAGTGATGCAAAAATAAAACGATCTTGGTTATTGTATGAATCTTGACTCACATACTGAAGTTCATCAAACGATTTATTGTAATCGGCATTCATTGATACCGATAATGTATTGATTGGCTTATACGTAAAGCCTGAAGAAATGGTAAAGTGGTCTGAACTGTCGTCGAAACCTTTTCCGTAGTTATTATAAACCCAAAAATGCAGTTTTTTTCTTGAGTCGGAACTGATATTGTATTGGATATTTTGACTTCCGGCGGTTCGCATTTGCGGTCCTCCTCGCAACATGGTATTGGAATATCCATTTGTATTTAAATTATAATGGCTCCATAAACTCCAAAAATTCTTGAACGTCAAATTTCCATTTAATTCCAATCCATGGCCCAATAAATCACCACCAAAATCCCACATATTGTAAAAATCACCACTCAGATTCCAAGAACGATAAATTCCTTTAGGCTCCCAAACCCGATATTGCCCCCAGTACATAGCAAATACTTGATCTGCCTGACGTAAATAACCGATGTCATTTAATTCCAATCCCGGTGTTTTCCACAATAGAACGCCCAAATGCGTCCAATGCCCTTTCTGATGAAGCACTTGTAATCTTCCGCCGGAACCGGTCATCGACGTTTTTGTTGGATCGTAGTTTACATAATCATTGTCTTCTCGCTGAAAATAACGTGCCGAAGATTCTTGTGTACGTAAGATTGCCTCTTCGTTTCCATTAACTTGACTAAATGCCGCATTTACATTAATCATCCAGCTTTTATCTTTAAAATACTGCGTAAAATCAACACCTCCGGTATAGGCATTTTTATGAAAATGATCTTCGGTTGTTTCATCCAGCCAACGGTTGGTACTTGTAATCATTCCTCCTACAATGGTATTTCCGTTGTTATAATCTTTTTGAACGCGACCTAAAAAATAATTTGTAAGCGGTTCAACGGTTTCGAAACGGCGGGTTCCGTTATCATCAATCTCTGCTCTTCCTTCACCTGCAACACTTTCGATAATGCCAATTGAGAGGCCATTACTTGTTTTGCCGGTAAGTTTGGCTGCTCCAAGAATTGGAGTAAAAACCGGAACTGAGGCAAACTCATTATCATTTAAGTCGGGATACAATTTAGGTCTGCGACCAATTCTTCTGGAATAAAAGAGATTGTCGTTGCCCACACCTCCATCACCAATACCAATGCCAAATGTGGTAATATTTGCACCCTCAATAAAGAAAGGCCTTTTTTCCTGAAAGAAGGTTTCATAGGCTGTAAGGTTCACTTGCGAAGGATCCGCCTCTACTTGTCCAAAATCGGGGTTTATGGTTAAATCTAATGTTAAATTATTGGTTACACCAATTTTTGCGTCTACACCTCCATTTATACTGGAATTTGATCCGTCGGCAAATGGATTCCCTGCTTCAGCTTCAAAACTTTCTACCTTTGCCAAAGCATAAGGCGTGACATCAAATATTTTTTGCGGTTTTATCGATTCAAGGCCACTCAATTGACCAAAATGATGAACCAAACCAGGTACGTCCTTTGAAATATGCTGCCAGAAATCAAGTTCATTATGCCGATAGGTTTGACGAAAAACTTCCATACCCCAAACACCATCCGATTTATTTTCAAAACGCAATTGGCTAAACGGAATCTTCATTTCGGCTACCCAACCTAGCTCGTTAAAATCAACTTTTACCCACCAATTTGGATCCCACGAAGAATCTTCATTTTCACCGTCTTCGGTTAGCATTTGATCGAACTTAACGCCACCCGCACTAACGGCAAACATAAAAGCAGTACGTAAATCGTGATAACTATCAAATGCTATACCTACAAAATCTCCATCAGGATCATCGCGTCGGGTTAATCGACGAACAATACTATCAGGACTTGTATCGTATGCTTTTATTGCAACATAGAGGTTATCTTTATCAAATAAAACTTTGAATTCCGTTTTTTGGGTGGCTTCTTTTCCATTAAAAGGTTCGTGTTGGATAAAACTATCGATCCACTCTCCTTTTCCCCACACTCCATCACTCAATAAGCCGTCAATTACAGGGGCATCATCTATTTGAATTGCTGTATAATTCTTTTTTGGAATTTCTTGTGTAAAGGCCAATAGAGGCATCATTAAGAGACATAAACTGAAGTAAAATAGCTTTCTCATTTAAATTAGTTCTAGTTTGTATTATTTCATTTATAATAGATAGACCAAATTTTTCTTGATGAGTTACAGTATACGCACTTTTTTTAAGTTAAAAATATCTTAATTAATAGGTGCGTGACTGTAAGTCCTTAATTTTTATTAAAATGATAGAATTCGATACAAGACAAATGTCTTTGTCTCTAAAAAACCTTTATTTTCGCATAATAAACAATTAAAACAAAACCATTTTGAAATTTCTATTAATACTTTTTTTGATTTTTTTGGTAGCTCCATACATCATCCGTTGGCTTTTGCCAATTTTATTAAAAAGTTTTATGAAAAGAGCTCAAAATCAAATGAATCAGCAATATCAACAAAAAGATTCGAAAAAAGAAGGCGAAGTTAATGTTTCGCAAAGCTCAAAATCAAAACCTAGCGGAGAAAAAGAAAAACTCGGCGATTATGTTGATTTCGAAGAAATAAAAGACGATCAATCCAAATAACACCCCTTATCTATGAAGGATTTAAAAAGTTTGAAACAATTATTTCCCTATATAGCGGCTGTCCTTATTTTTATCGCACTTAGTTTTGCCTATATGAGTCCTGTGTTGCAAGGAAAAAAATTAAAGCAGCACGATATTACGGTATTCAAAGGGATGTCGAAAGAGATTGCCGATTTCAGAGCATCAAATGGTGAAGAACCTTTGTGGACAAACGGAATGTTTGGAGGTATGCCAGCCTATCAAATATCTACACTATATCCCAATAATTGGGTAAATAAAATCGATAAAGTATTTAAGCTTGGGCTCCCTCATCCCGTTAATTTATTGTTTTTATACTTTGCCGGATTTTTTATCCTGTTAATTGTATTAAAAGTCGATCCCTGGCTAGCAATTGTAGGCTCTATTGCTTTTGCATTTTCGACCTATTTTATCATTATTCTTGGCGCCGGTCATAATTCAAAAGCCCATGCGATTGCTTATATGGCGCCCGTAATAGCCGGAATTATTTTAAGCTACAGAGGCAAATATTTATTGGGAGGAATACTAACGGCATTATTTGCTGCTTTGGAGATTTCAGCCAACCATTTTCAAATAACCTATTATTTATTATTGTTTGTTTTGATTTTGGTTTCCGCTATTTTTATCGATCAACTAAAAAGAAAACAGCTGCCGAATTTCTTTAAAGCAAGCGCCATATTAATTCTGGCTGCTATCCTGGCCATTTTGCCAAACATCACGAACCTTTTGGTAACTTCCGAATACTCAGCGCTTTCTATGCGTGGAAAATCCGAATTGGTAAAAGAAGGCGATATTCAAACAAGTGGACTAGATAAAGACTATGCCACACAATGGAGTTACGGTATTGGGGAAAGTTTAAGCCTTTTATTTCCTAACGTTAAAGGTGGAGCATCGGATGCGCTTGCGAATAATGA
>JAFGHU010000092.1 GCA_016929955.1 Bacteroidales bacterium
CTGCCCGATTCGTCTAAACAAACTAATTTACAGCCTGTTCTAAATCCGGGGTCGATAGCCAAAACTCTTTTATCGCGCATAGGCGAGCCCATCAAAAGCTGATGTAAATTGGTTGAAAATATTTCGATGGCTTGAATATCGGCTTTTTCTTTAGCTGTTTTTGCCAACTCGTTTTCCAGCGAAGGTTTTAATAATCGCGAATAGCAATCTTTAATTGTTTTTGAGAGATAATCGGCTGTCGTTGAATGTGCTTTAATAAAATAGTGTTCTAGAATTTCAATCGCTTTTTCTTGCTCAGGTTGAATATGCACCTTCAGGAATCCTTCGTTTTGACCCCGAAAAATAGCCAGTAAACGATGCGATGGTATGCTGCGAATATTTTCGGCCCAGTCGAAATACATTTCAAATTTTTGCGCTTCTTCTTTTTTCTTTTCGATTACTTTGGACGTAATCTGACCTTCTTTCTCAAAAAGGCGACGCATTCTTTTGCGCATAGTGGCATGTTCATTCATCCATTCGGCAACAATATCCATAGCGCCTTGCAATGCTTCATCAAGTGTATTTACTTCTTTTTTGGCATTTATAAATCGTGTGGCTGCTTCTTCAATATGGCTATGGTTTTGCGCCATTAGTAATTTGGCCAAAGGCTCTAAACCTTTTTCAATGGCAATAGTAGCGCGTGTTCTACGTTTTGGTTTATAAGGTAAATACAGATCTTCAAGCTCGCTTAAATTATCTGATTGTTTTATTTTTTGTTCGAGCTCATTAGTAAGAAAATCATTTTCTTTTAAGCTTTCCAGTATGCTAATTTTCCGTTTTTCTAAAACGGTAAATTGCTCATTTAAATCGCGAATGGCTTTTATTTGAACTTCATCCAGTTGATTTGTTCTTTCTTTTCTATAACGAGCAATAAAAGGAATAGTAGCCCCTGCTTCCAAAAGTTCTAAAGTGTTTTTAACTTGAGCTTCTTGAAGATTAAGCTGTTGACTAATTTTTTTGATCATAAGTGTTTAAAATTAGAAATTGTTTGATCTTGAAAATAGTTGATGCAGTTTTATAACTTGTGGCAAAACCAATTGTGAGCCATCGTTTTGAATGATGTAATCTGCTAAAGCTTCCTTTTTAGTATCGGTCCATTGGTTTTCCATTCTTGCTAAAACCTCTTTTTCAGTGGTATGATCACGGTCCATTACTCTACGCAATCGGATGTTTTTAGGTGCAGCCACAACTATAGTCTTATCAAATAAATCGGAAAATCCATTTTCGAATAAAATGGCGGCTTCCTGAATGATATAGGCCTTGTTTTGATGATGATTGCACCAGTTTTTAAATTCCTCACGCAAAAGTGGATGAATAAGATTGTTTAGTTTTTGGAGCGCAGGTTTATTCGTAAACACAATAGCGGCTAATTTTTTTTTGTCGACGATTTTGCTCTGCGAATCAATGATATCCTGGCCAAATTCGGCCACTAATTTTGATCTTAATGGCGTGCTGTCTACTATTTTTTTCGCTTCGGTATCCGCATAAAATACAGGTACATCTAATTTTTCAAAAAGCTGACAAATCAACGATTTTCCACTTCCAATATTTCCTGTTAATCCTATTTTCAACATTATCGTATGATAATATATTCAGCGGTTGCAGGCTGAATATTAGTGACTATAATATTTTCCGGTTGTTGACTCAATTGGAGTTGCAACTTACCCGTTTCAAGTGCATCCGGAACAGCTTGTAGCCTAAAAGAAGAAGGTGTAATTTTGGCGTAATCTTTTAATGCAACTTGATAGGTTACCTGAGCTACAGAAGGGAAAATTTTATAGCGGATTTTATTATTTCCCTTCATTTGTATCGGCAATTCCAGTTTTCCTTCGGTATATTCTTCAACGTCGATTTTTAATTCTGTTGTGGTTGTTTTGCTTTTTAATTTATCACCGGGTAAAACAAAAGTTAAAAGCGTATCTACTTGTATGTTGATATTGTGAAAAGTAAATAATTTTGTTTTAATCGACTGGATTGATTTGAGTTGCGAAACCGGTCCGAAAAGCAAAACACTATCGGGTGTTATGCTCATTTTAGAATAGGGTTTAAACCGTGGATTATAACTGAGCTCGAGCTGAGGCTCAATTTTTACTTTTTTAGAAGCCAAATTTTCAAATAACAATAAAATACTATCGGGCTCAATATTTAAGATCTGTTCGGCAGTTTTAAACTCCTCCTCAATTTCGTTATACAAACTCGAACTCAGAATATAATATTTTTGTACTTTGCTGTTGATATCCAGATGTTTTGCTCGTGATAAATCGATAGTGATTGTTTTATTTCGATTAAAAAGATATTGACGTAAGGCATCAAAACCATTGTTGTCGGTTTTAACCTGCAGCAGCGAATCCGGTTTGTTTATCAAAACTTTATCTACCGGAAAATTCGTAAACTCGAGGCGCACTTGCTGATTGGTCTGAAAATCGCCGGAGAGCTTAATTAAAAGCCATAATCCAGAAGCAATTAACAAGGAAATTAGAAAAGTAATAGAGCGCTGATCAGCAAATATATTCTTCATCTTATCGTGATATATAAAATATTATAGCGTAAAGATAAAAAAAGCTTTTTGTGTTTCGGCTAGCCGAACACAAAAAGCTTTTAACTATTGGAATCCGCAAATTATTTTTGCTGTCCAATTACAGTTCCTTCAGGAACAATGGCGCTTTTTACAACTTTTAAACGTCCCTGTCCTTCAGTTTCAATGATAACCGTAGTTTCGTCGATATTTAAAATCTTGCCATGAATACCGCCAAGCGTAACCACTTTATCCCCTTTTTTTAATTCTTCACGAAATTTTCTTTGTTCTTTACTCTTTTTCATTTGAGGCCGAATAAAGAAAAAGTAGAATACAATAATGATAAGAATTAAAGGCAAGAATTGCATAAATCCACCTTGTTCCGCTCCATCGGTAGGAGCCATTAATACTATTGATAATAAATTCATTGGATATATTTAATTTAAATTAGTTTTCAGATTCTTTTTCAATAACTTTTGCGTAAATATTAAGCACCGTAAATTCAGGGTTTGTATTTGCCCTAATTGTTATTTTTTTATGTTGCATGC
>JAFGHU010000009.1 GCA_016929955.1 Bacteroidales bacterium
GAGAACGGCATTTCCCTCACGAGTACATGTATAAACTCCTGCTGTCAGGTGTTCTGGAACCCTATTATGAGATCGATCCCAAAAACAGCTGGATGCTTGCAGCAGCTGAGAAGAACCTGCCTATGGTAGTGCCGGGCTGGGAAGATTCAACACTCGGAAATATTTTTGCCTCCTATTGCATCAAAGGCGAGTTGAAAACGTCGACGATGAAATCTGGAATTGAATATATGGCTTTTTTGGCCGATTGGTATACCAAAAACACGCAAGAAAATAAAATAGGTTTTTTCCAGATCGGTGGCGGAATTGCAGGCGATTTCCCTATTTGTGTTGTTCCGATGCTGTACCAAGATTTAGAACGTACAGAAACTCCATTTTGGAGCTATTTCTGTCAGATTAGCGATTCAACCACGAGTTATGGCTCTTACTCCGGTGCAGTCCCCAACGAAAAAATTACCTGGGGCAAACTGGATATCAATACCCCAAAATTCATTGTTGAATCAGACGCTACCATAGTGGCTCCATTGATATTTGCCTACCTGCTGGGATGGTAAATCGGAAAAACAGTTTACAAAAGCTCGAATTAAAAAATTCGGGCTTTTTTTGTGCTTATCCTCCATTTTATAATTTCCAATTATTTTGTAGTTTTACACAAAACAAATCAAATAAACCTATACTATGGACAGAAGAAATTTTTTACAAGCATCAGCGATTGCAGGTGCGGGAATAATTGCTACCCAGGCTTTAACAAGTTGCGATAACAATAAAAACAAATATGCCGCAAACGAAAATCACGAATTCTCAGCTTTTGAGCTGGATGAAATTACAGTTGCTAAGCTTCAAGAAAAAATGAACTCCGGCGTGTACACATCACGTTCAATCGTCGAAATGTATCTCGATAGAATTCAGGAAATGGACAAGCAAGGAGCCAAACTTAACTCTGTTCTTGAACTTAATCCCGATGCTTTATCTATTGCAGATCAATTGGATAAAGAACGAAAAGAAGGAAGGATAAGAAGTGTCCTGCATGGAATTCCTGTTCTTATCAAAGGAAATATAGATACCGCAGATAAAATGCACACCAATGCCGGAGCCACTGCGATTGCAGATCATATTGCAAGTGAAGATGCCACTTTAGTAAAAAAACTTCGTAAGGCCGGTGTTATCATTTTAGGCAAAGCAAACTTAAGCGAATGGGCTAATTTCCGATCTACGCGTTCGTCGAGTGGATGGAGCAGTATATTAGGACAAACGCGAAATCCTTTTATCCTCGATCGGACACCTTGCGGATCGAGCTCAGGATCAGGAGCCGCTGTTTCTGCAAATTTTTGCACCATTGCTATCGGAACTGAAACCAACGGCTCAATTGTTTGTCCGTCAACAGTTAATGGCGTTGTCGGAATAAAACCAAGCATAGGTTTGGTGAGTCAAAAAGGTATTATTCCTATTTCTCATTCCTGCGATACAGCTGGTCCAATGGGCAGGACTTTAACAGACGCGACTTTACTTTTGGAGGCTATGTGCGATGAGCAAGTTGATTATGCTTCTGCTTTAAAAAAAGGCGGATTAAATGGAGCCCGTGTGGGTGTTGCTCGTAACTTTTTCGGTTTTCACGAAGAAGTGGATGCCGCATTAGAAAAAGCG
Organism: Bacteroidales bacterium; assembly: GCA_016929955.1. GTDB lineage: Bacteria > Bacteroidota > Bacteroidia > Bacteroidales > UBA12170 > UBA12170. The sequence continues at coordinate 1,642 of JAFGHU010000009.1, forward strand.
CTGGAAACATTGAAAACATTGGGCGCCGAATTGATAGAATTGAGCGATTATCGGCATCCAAGAGAAGCATCTCGCGCCGCTTATCTTGTCATGCAATATGAATTTAAGGTCGGTCTAAACAAGTATTTGTCGGGGATGAGCGATCAGGTTAAAGTCCGCAGTTTGAGCGATATTATTGCCTATAACAAAGCAAATGCGGATAGCGCAATGCCCTTTTTCAAACAAGAAATTCTGGAAGAATCTGATGCCAAAGGCGATTTAAACAGTCCCGAATACATCGAAGCGCTTAAAACAATGAAACAATTGGCAGGCCCTGAAGGTATTGATAAAGTAATGGACGAATATGATTTGGATGTTATCGTAGCTCCAACGGGAAGTGCAGCTTGGACCGTTGATTTAATCAATGGCGATAATTTTCATGGAGGAAGCTCTTCGCCTGCTGCAAACGCCGGTTATCCTAATATTACGATACCTGCAGGATTTATTCACGGACTTCCAATCGGACTTTCCTTTTTCGGAAAGGCTTTTTCAGAAAAAAAGATTATAAATTTGTGCTACGATTTTGAACAGGCCAGTCTGGTTAGAAAAAAACCTGAATTTAAAGCCACCTTAATAAGTTAAAACAATAGCCAATTTAATTACACGTATGCAATTCGACAGAAATAATCTCCCATCAGCATTGGTGGACCAGGTAAATCATATGCCTAAAATAGAGTTACACGTTCACCTCGAAGGGGCAACTCAAGCTCAAGTATTTTATAATCTCGCCCAAAAAAACAAGCTTGATTTTGGGGTAAAATCGCTGGAAGAATGGCAGAGTTTTTTTGCTTTTAAAAATTTTGGTCATTTCTTAAAAGTTTATACCCTTGCAATCACCGCCTTAAAAAAACCGGAGGATTATACCTATATCATCACCGAATTTTACCGTCAACAAGCCGAACAAAATATTGTATATTCCGAAGCTTTTATAAGCGCGTCTTTTATCATCCAAAAATTTGAGACTCCTACTATTTTAGATGCAATAGAAAAAGGAATACAAGAAGGTTCTGAAAAATATGGAGTAAAAATAAATTTCATTCCTGATATTTCCAGAGAGTTAGTCGATACGCAAATGGCGGTGGTTGATTTTGTTATTGAAGGCTATAAAAGAGGATTGTTTATAGGTCTTGGAATTGGAGGTCCGGAAAGGGGTTTCCCTCCTGAACTCTTTATAAAAGCCTTTGAAAAAGGAAAAAAAGCAGGGTTGCATTTGGTGGCACACGCCGGCGAAACAGAAGGCCCAAAAAGCATTTGGGGAGCACTTAATGCCCTTGGTGCAGAACGAATCGGGCATGGAGTTAGAAGTCTGGAAGACGCGAAACTGATTGATTTTTTAACTACAAAACAAATTCCATTGGAAATTTCTCCTAGCAGTAATTATGCCTTAGGTATTGTAAAAAGCGGAGAGATGCATCCCATTAGAAAGCTCCTCGATTTAGGATTGAATTGCACCATAAATTCGGATGATCCGGCCATGTTTTCAAGCTCCTTAAGTCAGGAATATTTCTTACTCTTAAAACAAGGATTTAGCTGTTCCGAACTCTATCAAATGAATCTCAATGCGCTGGCCGTTTCATTTGCCAATCCGTCAACAAAATTAGACGTACAAAAACAGCTTAAAACTTACGAAAAAGAACGAATAGTCTTTGAATCAATTGATATATAAGAATTTATGGACAAACTGAAAACATTTATATTTGTTTTCTTATTCAGCTTTAGTAGTTCTTTTGCCTTTGCTCAAAATTACCATTGGTGGTGGTACGAAATTCATCAGCACGATGGAGTTACACCTTGGCAAGACTATTTAATTATGTCGCCAGGCTATTTCGGACCTAATGCATTTCCCATTCCTGAAATTAATCAAGGAAAATTAAAAAGCAATCTGGAAATAGAAACAGCGCTTGAAGAACATTTTAATAGTCATGAGCACACCTTAAATATATATAGCAAAGTTTTTATTCCTATCGAAAAAAACAAAATAGGCCTTATTTTAAGCATAGTTCCGATTGAATACTATGCCTACGACACGGTGATTCGCGATCAACGATTTTCAAGAAATTATGAGGGTAAAGGATTTGCTTCAGGCGATTTATATCTCGGAACACAAATTCAACTTTTGAGCGACCGAATTGGATGGCCCGATGTTTTACTCGGAATCAATATCAGATCAGCCTCGGGAAACGAGTTTGGCTCTGCCCGATTTCCGGATTCGCCAGGCTATTATTTTAATCTAAGTTTAGGCAAAGCATATGAGTTCCAAAACAAGCGTCTTAAATCGATAAGAATGTATACCGATTTAGGTTTTTATGTTTGGCAAACCAATTTAGAGGCACATTTTCAAAACGATGCCTTGCTTTATGGCGGTGGCATTCAATTAAACACAAAAACATATTCCATTACCAACGAAATAGGCGGTTTGTATGGCTATTTAAACAATGGCGACCGACCACTTGTTTACCGATTTCGTTGGCAGAGCGCAAGCGAA
>JAFGHU010000093.1 GCA_016929955.1 Bacteroidales bacterium
TTGTAATCTCCTTTCTTTAGTCTAGTTACAGAGGTTTTTGAAATGCCGTAGGCAACTAACAAGTCAAAGACAAACTCTTCTTTTGAGAAATTGTCAATGAGGTTTTGAACGTTATGTTTTATTTCGGTTGATTTCATCTGTCTTCTTGCTCAGATTTGTTTGATACAATTAACTCTTTCACGTCAATGTCCAAAATCTCCGCAATGTCCATTAAGGTTTCCAAGCGTGGTTGCTGTCTATTTTGAGCATAAGCATTTACCATATTGTAGCTTTTCCCAAGTTTTTCAGCCAACCAGGTTTGTTTAATCCCTTTCTGTTCTAATACTTCCTTAATTCTGTTCATTGTTAAACTTTATTTTTATTAGCTACAAATTTAGTCAGTTTATTTTACACATCTCATAAAACTGTGTATATAATGTAGATATTCTGTTCAGATGCGAAAAGGGCACGCTCTTTTGGATATTCAACGCTGGCTTTGCGTGTCGGCAAAAACCAAATACGCTTGACCGAGCGTCGGCTTTTTTATACTGAAACACAACTCTTTGGCTATGTTTAATGCGGAATTTTATTGCAACTCCTTTTCAGGTTTCTAGTAACTTTATTGTAAACACAATCGTTCATTTTCGCGCCAAACCCCGCATTAAATGTAGCTTATGTTAAAGGCTTTTTTTTAATTAGTTTTTTTCAACCGCTTTTAATGGTGCTGGATATAAAAAACATATCTTTTTAAATAACCACTTATTTTCACTCTTTATTAAGATCTCCCATAAAAGGCTCTGCCATTTTTGCCCATTCGCCCTTAAAATTCCAATGGTTAATAATTCCAAAATCATTAAAAATTATAAGCCCTAACATACCGTAATTATCCGTATTGATAAAAACTTTTTCACTATTCCCGTCTTTATCAAAATCGTGGTAATAGTATTTTTCTCTACTGGTTGATGATTCTTTATTGACTAATAAAACGCTGTATTTATTGGCTGAAAATAAAACAACAAGAAGTATAAAAACAGAGAGGCCAACACTTATCAAAAGTGCTATAGTAGATTTTCCGGTTTTGTCAGACTTGACCAATCGCATCTTTAGATTTATTTTTTATGCGTATCTTCAATACAAGACACACTACGTTCGCTCAGACAATATTCATATTGCCCTATAAAACTTCCAAAATAAATCTGACGCATTAAACTCTTTTCCCCCTTAGTATATGAACTATTTGTTTATATACTGTTCAAATATAACAATATAGATTAAATTATGAAATAAAAAAAGTAATTTTATTCTTCAAAGATTTACTATACGAGAAAACTGTATTGTAAATTTTAGGCGCAGTTAATCCGCCAAAAACTCCTCCACAAATGCATAGAACAACCCAGGTGCCTCTGCATGTACCCAATGTGTTGCATTTGGAATGGTTTTAATATTTGCTTGGGGGAAAGCGTTTTTAAAAGGAGGTAAATCAGAATCTAAAACATAGTCGGATTTTCCGCCACGAACAAGAAGTACCGGCTTATCCAGCGCTTGTTCAGCTTCAATACCATCAAACATCTCATCCAAATTATTGGCAATAGCATCCAAACACATCCGCCAGGCCAACTCGTTTTTTTCTTTTCGATAGAGATTTTTCATTATAAATTGACGAATCCGACGTGAATCGATGTCTTCGGCTAAAATGGCTTCCACTTCTTTTCTCGTTTTAACTGTTGCGAAATTCACTTTTTTCATCGCCCGAATCACTTTTAAATGGTAATCGCGAGCCGGATATTGACGCAAACTGATATCAACTACAATTAATCTGGAAATATAATCGGGGTTTTCCAAAGCAAAGCGCATCGCTACTTTTCCTCCCATCGAATGACCAAGAATGATCGGTTCTTCCAATTCATGCTCGTCGATAAACTCAAATAAATCGTCAACCATAGCCAAATAATTAAAATTGGGACTGTGAGGCGATTGACCGTGGTTGCGCTGATCGAGTACAAAAACCTGATAGCCCAAATCCGCTATTTTTTTGGCAAAACTTACCCAATTGTCGGATATCCCGAAAAGTCCGTGTAAGATAATAAAGGGTTTCCCTTTTCCGTAAGTTCTGTAAAATAGCTGCATACGTTTAATAACTATATTAAATTTATTTTTTATATTAATCCAAATTAAAAATTTTTGGTGCGTTTTGTTGTTTTTGTGCTTTAGTGGCGGAAAAATATGCCACAAAAACTCCAATTCACTATAGATCAACAAATTTTAGCTCATAAAATCTCCCTAATAAATATTCTATTTCCTCACTCGATTTAGATACATCTGAACCGTGTTTTCAAGGCCTAAATACAATGCTTCGCTAATTAGTGCATGGCCAATAGAAACTTCTAGCAGGCCCGGAATATGATCAGCAAAATACTTCAGATTCTCCAAACTTAAATCGTGTCCGGCATTTATTCCTAAACCAACTTCATTAGCAACAATTGCCGCTTCAACAAAGGGTTTTAGGGCCGTTTCTCTATCCGTCGAATAATTTGAAGCATAGGATTCAGTATAAAGCTCAATGCGATCCGTTCCGGTTTTTACTGCATTCCGAATCATTTTTTCGTCGGTTTCGATAAAAATACTGCTCCGAATTCCGGCTTCTTTTAATCGGCCTATGATATCGGTTAAATAGCTTTCGTTTGCGATGGTATCCCAACCTGCATTCGAGGTTAAAACCTCAGGTGGATCAGGTACCAAAGTGACTTGTGCGGGTTTTACTTTCAAAACCAAATCGAGAAAGGCTTTACTTGGATATCCTTCGATATTAAATTCTGTCGATAAGGCAGGTTTTAATTCATACACATCGCTATAGCGAATATGGCGTTCATCGGGGCGCGGATGAACAGTAATGCCCTGAGCACCAAATCGCTCCAAATCCAATGCGGCTTGTAAAACATTTGGAATATTTCCTCCGCGTGCATTCCGCAAGGTGGCTATTTTATTGATATTTACACTTAATTTTGTCATTATACGCTGCATTTAATCATCAGAAAAATCTCTTAATAATTTTCGATAGGCGGAATAAACATTGGCACGCGATACAAAACCAAGGTATTTTCCGTCGAGAATAACGGGCATGGTAAAATTTCCCGTTTTATTGAATTTATTAGCCACTTGCTCCATTGATTCATCAGGACTTACCGTGGCCAAGGGTTGAAACATAAATTCTGATATTTTAAGTTCATCATAAAGCTCAGGCTTAAACATCACATCGCGAATAACATCGAGTGTTACTAAGCCATAAAAATGTTGATCATCATCAATCACCGGAAAAATATTCCGCTTTGCTTTAGATACCAGCCTGACCATATCTCTTAAACTGGCATCCGGATGTATGGATTTAAAATCACTTTCAATCAGTTTGGTAACACGCATCATTTGCATTACGCTTTTATCTTTATGATGCGTCATCAGTTCGCCACGAGCTGCTAATTGATAGGTATATACGGAGTTGGATACAAACAAACGCGCTGTAACATAGGCCAATGTGGAAGTAACCATCAAAGGAACCAGCAGTTGATAACCGGTTGTAATTTCGGCAATAAGAAAAATAGCGGTTAAAGGAGCATGTAAAACGCCCGAGATAATTCCGGCCATTCCTGCCAAAGCAAAATTCGATTCTGATACTTGAGAAAAGGTCGTTAAATTTGTGATTTTCGCAAAGAAAATACCCGATATTGTTCCCAAAAATAAAGAAGGAGCAAAAACACCACCTATTCCTCCCGCTCCAAAAGTTAGCGAAGTGGCAACAACCTTTAAAAGGATAACCGCTAACATTACACCTAAAATCACCCAAATATGATGCTGGTAGTTTTCGAAGAGACTGTTTTCGAACATCAATGATAAATCGCCATGCATCGCAGCATTAATAAATTCGTAGCCTTCACCGTATAAATTCGGAAATAAGAATATCAAAATACCAAGCAATCCACCACCTATGAATAATCGCTTATACCATTGCTTAACTACTGCAAATAGTTCGCTAATCTTGATATAAACTTTGGTAAAATAGATCGATACAAAACCGGCAAAAATGCCTAAAAGGGCATACCAAATCAGATCTGAAATTGCAAAGGGATCGGTAGCTTGAATGGCATATACGGCTCCTCTTCCCATAAAGATATAAGAGGTTATTACTGCTGAAACAGATGCCAATAATAAGGGGATTAAAGCGACCATGGTTAAGTCGATCATAATCACTTCCATAGCAAAAACAATGGCTGCAATTGGTGCTTTAAAAATAGCTGCCAGAGCTGCCGCACTTGCAATGGCCAGTAGATGCGTAATTTGTCGATAACTCAAGCGGAAAGCTTGCCCAACCCCACTACCAATTGTAGCACCGGTTAAAACTATAGGTCCCTCCAATCCAACAGAGCCTCCAAATCCAACGGTGAACACCGAAGTTACAATATTTGAAATAATATTATGGAGCGGAATAATTCCTCCTTCTTTGGCAATAGAGTACAATACTGCCGGAATTCCGTGACCAATATGACGTTTTACAATATAATTAATAAATAAAA
>JAFGHU010000094.1 GCA_016929955.1 Bacteroidales bacterium
GTTGACCCACCAGGGCTCGAACCTGGACTCTTTTGAACCAAAATCAAACGTGTTGCCAGTTACACCATGGGTCAATTGCGAAATGCGAGGCAAAGATACATTTTTTTTGAAAAAGCAAAGTATAATTTAGTGAATTATTTTTTTGTTTTTCTTTCTGTATCGCCTTTATTGAACGCTTTGATTTGCAGCAGAAGCTGCGGCCATTGTCATCATTTCCTTATCGAAATGAAACAGACCACCTTGCGTATTTCCTGCCAAGGTTAATTTATCTAAAATCGTACGTGCTCCCGATTCTTCTTCAACCTGCTCCTGAATATACCATTGTAAGAAATTGGATGTTAAATAATCTTTTTCTTGCATACATACTTCAAACATGGCATTTATCATTTCTGTTATCTTTTGCTCGTGAGCAAGCACATCTTTAAAGACATTCAGAATTTCGGACCAATCGTTTTGTGGCTTAGGCAAAGCATCTATAACAACGGTTCCCCCTCTTTCGTTAATATAATTGACGAGTTTAATCATATGCATGCGCTCTTCTTCGGCGTGCGCATATAAATACTTAGCGCTTCCTGCAAATCCATTTCTATCGCACCAGGCACCCATGGCAAAATATAAACGTGAGGCATGCTCCTCGGCATTAATTTGTTTGTTTAAACTGGCTTCTACTTTTGTGTTCATCGCTTTTATTTTTTAAAACAAGATCCGATCATTCACTTTAGCTATCGGCCCTTGATTGTATTTATCCGTTTTTCAAGGCTTCTGCTCCACCAACAATTTCAAGAATTTCGTTGGTAATGGCTGCTTGTCTTGCTTTGTTGTACTGAAGCTTTAAGGCTTTGATCAGTTCGGTGGCATTATCCGTTGCTTGAGACATAGCAAGCATACGCGCACCATGTTCAGCGGCAAAAGAATCGAGCATCGCTTTATAAAATTGCACCTTTAAAATCGTTGGAACAAGCTCTTCAACAATCTCTTGCTTTCCGGGTTCAAATAAATAATCAGCATTCAAATCAACTGTAAATTCCTCTTTATTTGAGCTTACCGGTAGAAATTGTTCGCTAGTAACAACTTGTGTAGCTGCATTTTTAAAATGATTATAAACCAACACAATACGATCGTACTCTTTATTGGCATAGCGCTGCATAAGCTCTTCAGCAAGTGGAAAAACATTTGCAAAATTTAGCGCGTTAAACAAATCGTCGTGCTGACCAATATGCTTATGTCCTTTTTTAGAAAAATGATCCGTAGCCTTTTTTCCGACCGTCAACACATGCACATTTCCTGCAGCATTTTGATCTGCAAAATCAACATTGATTAATTGTTGGGCCGCTTTAATAATATTGCTATTAAAAGCACCGCACAATCCCCTATTCGATGTTATAGGCACAATTAATACATGCTTTACTTCCCGTTCCTGACCATAAATACCCATGCTTTCCTGATCGAGGCTGGCGGTTAGATTTTGCAAAATCTCATTTAATTTTGCAGCATAAGGGCGCATATTGTTAATTGCATTCTGGCTTTTTCTCAACTTAGAAGCAGCTACCATTTTCATAGCACTGGTAATCTGTTTGGTTGAGTTTACCGAATCAATACGTGTTCTTACATCTTTTAAACTAGGCATGCGCTGGCAAATTTAATTTTTTAATCATTTTTATAGCGTGCAGCAACATGCTTGGCTGCATCATCTAAAACTTTCATTATCTCATCGGTATATTTTCCTTGAGCAATTGCATCAAAAGTATCTTGATGATGGCTTTCCAAATAATGAAGATATTCATCCTGGAATTCCTTTACTTTAGTTACAGGCACATTGCTTAATAAACCGTGTGTTCCGCAATAAATAATCGCCACTTGTTTTTCCACAGGCATGGGCGAATATTGATTTTGCTTCAGGATTTCCACGTTTTTTGCTCCTTTATTCAATACCGACAATGTGGAAGCATCCAAATCGGAACCAAACTTAGAAAAGGCCTCCAATTCGCGGAATTGCGCCTGATCCAGTTTTAAAGTGCCGGCTACTTTTTTCATTGGTTTAATTTGTGCATTTCCTCCTACTCGCGAAACAGAAATACCCACATTAATAGCAGGGCGGATTCCGGAGTTAAACAAATCACTATCCAGGAATATTTGTCCGTCGGTAATCGAAATTACGTTAGTAGGAATATAGGCCGATACGTCGCCGGCTTGCGTTTCGATAATTGGCAAAGCCGTTAATGAACCTCCACCTTTTACAATGGATTTAATGCTTTCGGGCAAATCGTTCATACGAGAAGCGATTTCGTCAGAATCAATAATTTTAGCTGCACGCTCTAGTAAGCGAGAATGCAAATAAAAGACATCACCCGGATAAGCTTCGCGTCCCGGTGGTCGGCGCAACAACAAAGAAACTTCGCGATAAGCAACGGCTTGTTTTGAAAGGTCATCATAAATAACCAAAGCAGGCCTTCCGGTATCACGGAAAAACTCGCCGATGGCAGCTCCTGCAAAAGGCGCATAATATTGTAGTGCCGCAGGATCAGATGCTGTTGCCATAACCACAGTAGTATAGGCCATAGCTCCATTTTCTTTCAAGGTTTGAACGATATTGGCAACGGTAGAACCTTTTTGTCCAGAAGCCACATAAATACAATAAACAGGCTCTCCTTTTTCGTAAAATTCTTTTTGATTGATAATTGTATCGATAGCGATGGTCGATTTTCCGGTTTGACGGTCGCCGATGATCAATTCACGCTGACCTCGTCCAATAGGAATCATTGCATCGATGGCTTTAATTCCGGTAGATAAGGGCTCATTTACCGGTTGACGATAAATAACACCAGGTGCTTTACGCTCCAAGGGCATTTCATAGGTTTTTCCTTCGATAGGACCTTGACCATCGATTGGCAATCCCATAGGGTTGATAACACGACCGAGCATGCCTTCGCCCACTTGGATAGAACCAATTCTTTTTGTACGCATAACAATATCGCCTTCTACAATTCCGGTAGATCCACCCAATAACATCACACCCACGTTATCTTCTTCCAGGTTCATTACCAAGGCTAATGTTCTCGTTTTTTCAAACTTAACCAATTCACCGGCTTGTGCATTTGTTAGTCCGTAAATACGAGCAATACCATCGCCAACCTGAAGGACAGTCCCTACTTCTTCTAATTCCGCCTCTGTTTTAAAGCCGGCTAACTCTTGTCTTAAAATTGCTGATACTTCAGCGGGATTAATTTGAGCCATATCTTTTTTGTTTCTCTATTATTTCCCGGCAATCACCAGGTTATTTTTAATATTATCTTTTAGTCTCCTAATTAGTGTTTTTGTTGAGGCATCGTATTGATAATCGCCTAAAGTAACCACAAAACCACCTATTAAATCTGCATTCACAAATTCGTGCAAATCAACCTCTTTCCCACTTAATTTTTTAAGCATAGCCAGAATGGCTGATCTCGCATCTTTTTCCAAAACATTTGCCGATGTTAACCAGGCTTCCGTAATTCCGCGGTAATCGTTGTATATCGTCGACCACGACGCTGTAACTTGTTGTATGATGTCTTCACGACCGTTTTTTGCCAAAAGGTTTAAAAATTTTAAACTTAACGCATCCACTTGCTTTTCGAACAAAGCATTAAAAACCGCAATTTTCTTGTGTGCTTTAACAACCGGACTTTTCAACAGCAAAGCCAAGTCTCTGTTTTCAGCCACCACACCATTAACCAGTTGCATATCTTTTGCAACAGATTCTAGTTTTTGATGTTCTAATGCCAATTCAAAAAGGGCTTTAGCGTATCGGTTAGCCAGACGAATTTGCTTCATTTTTTTTAATTTAGTTGATTGTCGGCTTCATGGATAAGCTTATCCATTAACTCTTTTTGCTTATTTGCTTTAGTCAGTTCTGCTTTGATTAATTTTTCGGCAATTTCGATCGATAAATCGGCTACCTTATTCTTTAATTCACCCAAAGCAGCTGCTTTTTCTTGCTCGATAGCCAATTTAGCATTTTCGATCATTTGCTTGGCTTCGATAGCGGCCTGAGCCTTTGCTTTTTCGATAAGATCTTCTTTCAAGCGACGAGCTTCGTGCATCAATTCTTCGCGTTCTTCACGTGCTTTTTTTAGCAATTGCTCGTTATCCGATTGCATATTTTTGATCTCTTCGCGTGCTTTACGAGCGGCTTCTAATGAATTGGCAATGCCTTCTTCTCTTTCTTTTAAGCTGTTCATTATTATCGGCCAAACATATTTGCTCAGCAGAAACAGAACAATACCAAAGGAAAGCGTCATCCAAAAAATCAAGCCTAATCCGGGACTAACTAATTCCATATTCTAATTTCTATTTTAATTAATCAATTAAAATCAAACACTTTAACCAACCGTTAAAGTGTTTGATTCTTATGCAGGATCGCTTATAAGAAAACGATAAGCAAACATACCACAATAGCAAAGAAGGCAACTCCTTCGATAAGGGCAGCAGAGACAATCATATTCGAACGAATGTCGTCAGCAGCTTCAGGTTGACGAGCAATACCTTCAACAGCACCGCGTCCAATCTGACCAATACCCATACCTGCTCCAATAGCAGCTATACCAGCACCAATTCCGGCACCCATTTTTGCATAAGGAGCTAAATCGGCTACGGCTTGTAATAAAATGGTTAATAAAGACATAATATATAATTTATTAATTAGTAAATAAGTTCATTTAATGGTGTTCCTCAACAGCAGCACCAAAATACAATGCCGATAATAAGGTAAACACATAGGCTTGAATTAAGGCCACCAAAAATTCAAGGAATGTTAGAAAAATAGAAAAGGCAATGGAAACAATACTAACTCCATAACCTACGGCAGGATGCATATTTCCAAAGATAAAAATCAAACTGATAAAACCTAAAACAATGATATGGCCTGCTGTTATATTGGCAAACAAACGAACCATCAATACAAAAGGCTTTGTAATCAACCCAACGATTTCAACAATGGGCATCAAAGGCATAGGTATTTTCAGCCACCAGGGAACGCCCGGCGTATTTACAATATGCGTCCAATAACTTTTATTACCACTGAAATTGGTTATCACAAAAGTAAATAGGGCAAGTACCATAGTGATGGCGATATTACCGGTAAGATTAGCTCCTCCCGGAAAAAATGGAATCAAGCCAAATAAATTGTTAAAAAAGATAAAGAAGAATATCGTAAGCAAATAGGGCAAATATTTTTCGTATTTCTTTTCTCCTATAGATGCTTTGGCAATATCGTCGCGAATAAAAATGATAAACGGCTCGAGCATCGATTGCAATCCTTTTGGCGCCATCCCTTTACGTGCCTTATACGAATTGGCAACACTTACAAATACCCAAACGATAACAATCAAACTCAACCAAAGTGCCAATACATTTTTTGTTATCGAAAAATCGTAAGGCATTCCGGCGGATGTATTTTCAATCACCTGATGATTATGCAGATAGGCCTCTGTATCGATATAGGCCAGTTTTCCTTTATGTGCGCCTTCGGTCATAATAGCCAAACCAAAAGCAAGGTTTTGATCCGGATTTATTTCGTCGGCGTGAATACGGTGATTGTTTTTATCGAAAAGAGCAGGCACATGGCCATGATGAAAAGCACTCGACAAAAAAGTAATCAGGTGCCCATCGCGATATATAATCACAGGCAAAGGAATACTTAAATGAAAATCGCCAAAAGATAAAATATGCCATTCGTAAGCATCGATAATATGCTCTAAAATCATTTCGCCGGCATTAAACGCTTCCTCCTGATGGAGTTCCGATTCGTTTAAGGGCTTTGATTCTTGTGATTCTATTCCATGTTGCGCAAAAATCGCTGTATTAAAGAGGATAAGAACAGAAATTAAAATGTATTGTATACGTCTGATTATCATAGTTTTATTCGTCCTTTGCCGAGCATAAAAATATTTCATTCAAATAATTGTGCAATTTTACGAAAAATATGGCAAATGAGAGAATTAAATTTAAAATTTAGGTATCTCCGGTCGCAATTATTTTAGGCTGCAAAAAGTAAAGCGGCATCGGGTTAATAAGTCCGGCCTAAAAAACAGAGGGTTTCACTTATGCGAAACCCTCACGCTTAATTTTACACGATGAATAGACTAAATGCATTGCTTTTTATTCAAATAAAACTTTTTGAATGTGCACCTTCTGATTGCTAATCAAACGCAGGATATAAGTTCCTTTATAGTTTTCGGAAAAATGATAATTCAAATGGTTAGCTCCATTGATCAGCTTAAGCTTTTGAGTAAAGACAAGCTTACCCGTCATATCCAACATTTGTAAAGTGGCCTCTTCCGATCCGGAGGCGAAAACCGATAAATTTACAGTCCCGTTTTGTACCGGGTTAGGGAATACAAGCATTTGATTATCATCGGCTATTTGATTAAAATCAAAGTCTTCTACACCCAAGATAATTCCGTTGCTTTCTTTAAGAATATAGGCAAAGTTTTGATAATATAGATTGGCTATCGTGGCATCATGAATAATGAGTGTATTCTCGTCGTTATCGTTATTTGCCGCAGCACTCCAGTTGTGCGAACCCGTTAATACCAGCGGATCGGAATCCTCATCTCCTTGATCAACTACCATATATTTATTATGCATAATTCCGGAACTTCCATAATACACGTAATGATCAGCCCCTAAAGCAGCCAAAAGCGTTGCGTTTACACCAGAATCGTTATTACCGGCTGCATCCGTTAACATATTTACTGCATCACCATCGTCGGCTTGTTCTGCAATTGCATCGGCAATTTCGTCACGCGTAAGCAGCATAGTTGCAATACTTAAATCCTTGTCGGTGGTATTGATATAATCCACTATTTTAGCGTTTACGCCATCCGAAGGACTAAAATAACATTCTACTTTTTTTCCGTTAATTTCAAATTCATGAGGTGTATTGTTCTTTTTATGAAATCCAAAGAGGGCTTTATCTTCATCTGCATGATCGCCTGTTGATCCCCACATTTCTTCAAACTCGATCTGGTAGGTTCGTGCTAAACTTTGATCTTGTACTATAATCACATTATTGGCATCCAAATTTATCTGGCCTTCCGTTAAGTTTGTAGAGCCTGTCCAAACCAGTGGGTCGTTGGCATCTGCCGATTCCGCATCAAAAACCACAAACTTATTATGCATAATGCCTGTTCGCTCCGAATCGCCCGGACCAATCAACACATTTACTGCAGAACCCTCCAGCTCGTCGACGCCAAAATTAGCCGTAGTTCCGCAGCCGATTACCCGAACACGAACCCCACGATCGGCTGCTGCTTTTAAAGCATTGCTAATACTGCTGATTCCGGCATTATTCATATTGTAGATGGCTAAATCCAGTGTGTATTTTGTTCGGTTGATATAGGCAATCAATGTATCGTCAATGGCTTGATTTAAAAACAAAGCATCGGTTCCGCTCGAATAGGCTTCGTCGTTGGGTGTATTAAAATACACTTTCATTTCTCCGCTCGAATTAGAAATTGTGGCAAAAGGCGTAATTCCCGAAAAAGCAGTATCATTATTGAGTACCGAAAAGGCTTGAGTCCAAACGATCTGGCCAGCCGACAATCCCGATAAGGCGAGTGTATGACTCGTGGATTCCCCAGAAACACTCACATGCGCATCAGCTACGCTTTCTGGCGTGGAGCCATAAAACATTTCTGTAGTTCCCGCCAAATTGGTCGTCCAAGTAAAATCGAGTTCCGACTTCGTAAAATTTGTATTTTCAAGCGTACTTGTAAAATAAATTGAACTCACTTGCTCAATATCGGCAATGGTTCTTGGCAATAGCTGATAACCGGCTGTTGGATTGGTATAATCGTATTGCGATAAAATTCCTGTAAGATGTACCAATCCGCTAGGGATAGGCTGTCCGACAATATCTGCCTGCGACGATTTTACATAAATATAACCGCTTTCGCTTCCGGCTGTAAACTCATATTTTTTTTGCGAGAAAACACCTCCGGCATCGGTAAAAGTAACATTATTTACAGTGACCAGCATGGCCTCGAAAGTTTCGTTTAACTCATCGGGAGTAAGCTCTATCGGGTCGGGTAATGGATTACCCGAAGAGTGAATTACTACACTTGTAATCGGATCAATCTCTAACAATTGGTTATAGGCTTTTACGGTACCTGTGATTGTAACAGAATCGCCTTTTCTTACATTGTCGATTGCAGAGCCATAGGCTGCAATTCCTGCTGTATTGTCCTGAAAATAACGAATTGGGCCGAATTCGTCGTCATTGGTAACTATTCCTTTAACGCTAACGCTTTGGCCGAGCATTCCGCGCGCTTCTAAAATATTATCTTGCGCATAGATAAAGTTTGCTAGACCCAAGAAAGTAAAAAGTAAAAATTTTTTCATTTGTGTTTTATCTGATAAATAATTATTTAAACGCATATACATCGCCTTATCATCCAAGCCAAAAGAGGATCGATTTATTCCGTCTCGCAATTAAAATGGCTCATTAAAAACGATTAAAAAACAAACCTACAAGTAATTTTTAATTAATTCAAAATTATGGCGATTAAATTAGGATTAAGGGATTGAATAGTAATACTTCGCAGTTTTAATTCATAATGCATTTTTTCATTTCCTTTGGATTTTGATAAAATCGCATTATTGTTTGTTCTAAACATGATAGAATGCTTATTTTCGCACTGTAAAAATGCAAGAATATGAAAACGCTCTATATCATGCGCCATGGAAAAGCCGAAGAGGGCTTTGATAAAGCGGATTATAAACGCAAACTTATTTCAAAAGGAATAAAGCGAAACAAAAAAATTGGAGGATTACTCAAAGAAAAAAAGGTAAGTTTCGATACTATTTTATGCAGTAACGCAGTACGAACAATAGAAACTGCAGAATATATGGCCGATCTCTTTCAGTTTCCTAAAGCCGATATTCAAGAATTAAGTAACTTTTATTTGGCGCCTGTTAGCGTAATGCTTGATACTTTTTACACGCTCGACAATGCCCTTTCATCGGTATTGGTGGTTGGTCATAATCCCGGTATTAGCGAACTGGTAACGACATTAAGCGGACAGCTGGTCGACTGGATGCCGACTTCATCGCTTATGGCGATAGAAATTGATACGGATAAATGGGAAGAAATTAGCAGTGCATCAACAAAAATTGCTTTTTATTTATCGCCCAAAGGATAAAATTAGACCTGTTAGGTTTCAAAAACCTAACAGGTCTTATCACCTAAAATACTAGAATTTGTGACCGCTCTTGGTGGTGAGCTGGTCGACTCGATACCGACCTCATCGCTTATGGCGATAGAAATTGATACGGATAAATGGGAAGAAATTAGCAGTGCATCAACAAAAAATGCTTTTTATTTATCGCCCACGAGATAATAATAGACCTGTTAGGTTTCAAAACCCTAACAGGTCTGACTGTAATTTACTGATGCGCTTTAAACTTTTTAGCAGCTTCGACCAATTGAGGCAATACTTTTTGAACATCACCTAAAATTCCGTAGTCAGCAGCCTCAAAGAAAGGCGCTTCCGGATCGGTATTGATGGCCACAATTACTTTAGATGAACTTACGCCTGCCAAATGCTGAATAGCACCTGATATTCCACAAGCGATATACAAATTAGGAGCAATCACTTTACCTGTTTGACCAACATGCTCGCCATGAGGGCGCCATCCTTCATCTGCAACCGGACGTGAACATGCTGTTGCTGCGCCCAATACGCCGGCGAGTTCTTCAATTGGACCCCAATTATCCGGCGACTTCATTCCACGACCTCCACTAACAACAAGCTCAGCATCGGTAAGGATAATTTTTCCTGTAACTTGATTCTTTTCAATCAGTTGCGTATTGAATTTAGCATCGTCCAGTCCGGCATCAAACGCTTCAATACTTAAACTAACTTCATTTTCTTTCAATCCGAAAGAATTCTGAGCCAAAGAAATCACTTTGATATCCGAATTGATTTGTTGTTGACCGTTTGCTTTTCCGTTAAAAATATTTTTCTGTACAACAAATGGATCAAAACTGAGTGGTAAAGCGGTAACGCTATTGGCCATTCCGGCTTCGAGCTTTACGGCTACGCGCGGCGCCACAGCTTTTCCCGTAAAATTATTGGCAAAAACAACCACTTTTCCATTATTGGCCTTTGCAGCTCGTGCAATAACTGAGGCATAAGCTGAATTATCCAGTACAGCAAATTTTTCACTGGTTTCGCACACTACTTTGTTGGCGCCATATTTGGCTAATACGTTTAATTGCTCATCGGCCACTTTTCCGATTGAAACGGCTATGGTTTCGACACCTAATTCGGTGGCAATGGCATGGGCATAGGATACAAGCTCGTAACTTGATTTTTTAAATTTTCCGTCCCAATTTTCGGTATATACTATAACTGACATAATTTTAATTTTTTTGCGTTAGATAACTTTGGCTTCTTCGTGCAATAGCGTAATAAGTTCGCCTGCATTTTCGGCATCTATCATTTTTACTTTTGCTTTAGGCTGAGGCATGCCAAACTGAACAAATGTCGATTTAGCGCCTTCGCCAGCGGGCTCAACCACGGTAAGTGGTTTTTTACGCGCCATCATAATTCCACGCATAGCCGGAATACGAGGATCTAAGGCAATCCCTTTTTGAACTATAGCGACAAATGGCACCGGAACTTTAATGGTTTCCGTACCTCCGGGAATTTCGCGTTTCATAAGGGGTTCTTCACCTTCGATATCCAGGAAAGATACGGAAGAAACGGAAGGAACTTTTAAAAATTCAGCCAACATTCCTCCAACTGCTGATCCATTATAATCGCTCGACTCGATACCGGCCAATACGATTTCATAAGGATTGTCCTTGAGGTAGGCCGCAATATTAGAAGCTACTTCATAGTCATCGCCCGGTGTCATATTGATACGTACGCCATCATCCGCTCCAACAGCCAAAGCTTTGCGGATCGTTGGTTCTGTATAACTTTCACCAACAGTAATCACTGTAATCTGATCAATTTTTCCACCTGATTTTTCTTTTAAATCTAATGCACGTGTAAGTGCGAGTTCGTCCCAAGGGTTAATTACCCATTGCACACCTGCCATATCAACAGCCGTTTGATCGCCGTTGAGTTTGATCTTTGTGGTGGTGTCGGGAACATTGCTTAAACACACAAGTATTTTCATTTTTTATAATTTAAATTGTTGAATTATTAATTTTTTGATGTGTTAATGTGTTAATGTGTTGATGTGTTAATGTGTTGAATTTAACTATTGTTCTTTCCGTTTTCTTTTATTAGACTGGCTTTAGATGATGCAATTATTTTTGAAAGTAACTTTTTAATACTTATTAAATCTGTATACAAGAATCCCGGATTGGGGTAATTCTCTGAGAATTGGCATAAGAGCAACCAGTATTCTACTTCGTCAGCTTCTTTAGCTGCAATTTTTAACTTGTGAATAAAATCCGCTTTACTCTCAGCATTTTGAGACTCCCATATATTGGCACCAATTGATGTTCCTGCTTTGAGAAGTTGTTTTGCAATTACATATTTTCTAGTTTCCTCAAGTTTCTCAGAAAATTCAATTATAGCAAGTGCGTACTCTAAACTTAAATCAACAATTGCATTTCCAGTTTTCCTTTTCATTACTATCCTTTCGTTATAAATTTTTAAGTAGAAAACCTTATTGGCGAAGCATTACATTAGCACATTGGCACATTGGCTCATTAACGAATCAACCCATCAAACTTCTTGATATAATAATTTTTTGAACTTCAGAGGTGCCTTCGTAAATCTGTGTCAATTTAGCTTCGCGCATCAGACGCTCTACATGGTATTCTTTAACATAACCATATCCACCATGTATCTGAACGGCGTCTGTTGTCACTTCCATAGCAATATCAGCAGCATATTGTTTTGCCATTGCGCTTGCTATACCGTAAGGCTGATTCTGATCTTTTAACCAAGCCGCTTTCAAACAAAGGTTACGCGCATTCTCCACTTTTACAGCCATTTCGGCCAATTTAAAAGCAATGGCTTGATGATTGATAATTTCTGTTCCGAAAGCCTTGCGCTCTTTGGCGTATTTCGTGGCCAATTCCAGAGCTCCTGAAGCCAAACCTAAAGCTTGCGAAGCAATTCCTATTCGACCTCCTTCTAAGGTTTTCATGGCAAATTTAAATCCAAAACCATCTTCGCCAATGCGATTTTCTTTAGGCACTTTTACATCGGTAAACATTACAGAATGCGTGTCTGACGAGCGCATCCCCATTTTGTTTTCGTGTGGGCCTACTGAAATTCCTTCGGAATGGCGATCGACGATAAAAACATTGATGCCCCGATGTCCTTTTTCAGGATGCGTGTGAGCAATGACAAGATAGGTCGAGGCTGTATTTCCATTGGTAATCCAGTTCTTGGTTCCATTTATCAAATAATAATCGCCTTTATCTTCGGCTGTGGTTCTTTGCTTGGTAGCATCGGAACCAGCTTCAGGCTCTGACAATAAAAAAGCGCCTATTTTTTCTCCTCTGGCCAAAGGTCTGAGGTATTTATCGCGTTGGGCATCCGTACCAAACTTTTCTAATCCATAACAGACCAAAGAGTTATTTACAGACATGATAACAGAAGCGGAAGCATCGACTTTAGAAATTTCTTCCATGGCCAACACATAAGAAACGGTATCCATTCCTCCGCCGTCCCATTCTTCGCTAACCAACATTCCCATAAACCCAAGTTCAGCCAAATTTTTTACATGTTCCGTTGGGTAAACGGCTCCTTCGTCGCGCTCTAATACGTCCTTAATCAATTCGCGTTGCGCATAATCGCGGGCAGCTTGCTGAATCATAAGCTGCTCTTCGGTAAATTGAAAATCCATTTTCTTAAATTTAAGTTTCTTGTTTTTTTATTTTAGAAAAACCAAATAAATTTCGATTTTTCATTCGGTAAATGTTCTCTGATTTAAGACGCTAAAGTACAAAAAATATTGTATGCATGCATACTATTTTTTCAAATAATATACGCTTTGGTTCGCCAATAAAACCTGTATTTTGCTTAAGCGGATATCAAAAATAAAGAATCTTTAGCACTAAAACCCACTTGTTTATCTGCTTTGTGCTTTAAGAAAAGCGTATATTTCGTTTTGAGATCGACAAGGATTATCCTGCTGTTTTGGTTTTCGGTATTCGTTAATTTTATCCGGATGCAACCACCTGGCTTTTACATTGTCGTTTTGTTGGATCTTCAACATCTCTATCAGCTCTTCTTTAAGCGGTGGCGATTGAATAGGACAAGCCACTTCAATCCGATAATCCAGATTTCGGGTCATTAAATCGGCTGAGGCCAAAAATACTTCGGGATGACCATTGTTTGCAAAAACAAATACCCGCGAGTGTTCTAAATAGCGATCGACAACGCCAAAGGCTTCAATATTCTCTGACAAGCCCTCCACTCCTGCTTTTAAAACACAAATTCCCCGAATGATCAGGCTAATTTTAACACCTGCTTTGCTGGCGAGATAAAGCTTATTTACGATTTTGGTATCCACCAGGTTATTCAGTTTTAGAATAACCCAGGCATCTTTGCCCGCTTTTGCATGTCGAATTTCGCGGTTCATCATTTGCATAAAAAAACTTCGTAATTTAAAGGGAGCCACAATCAATTCTGAAAAAGTGGGCATTAAATATTTCGATTCAAAAAGATGAAATACATTATTTACGTCGTGACAGATGGTTTTGTCGCAGGTCAACAAACTATCGTCGGCATAAACTTTCGCCGTGGATTCGTTGAAATTACCTGTGCTAATATTGGCATAATATACATTTTTACCTTTTTCTTTTCTCCTGATTAACAATAATTTGGCATGTACTTTAAACCCGGGAATATTTTGAATAACGCGTACACCCTCTTCCTGCAATTTCTGTGTCCACATAATATTGGTTTGCTCATCAAAACGCGCTTGAAGCTCGAGAAAAACGGTTACCAGCTTGCCATTTCTTGCGGCATTAATTAAGGAGTTGATGATTTTAGAATTTACGGCTACGCGATAAAAAGTCATTTTTATTGCCCTCACCTTTGGATCGATAGCCGCTTCTCTCACCAGATCGATAATATGTTGAAAAGAATGGTAAGGATAATGAAACATGATATCTTTCTCGCGAATCAATTCAAACATACTTCTATTAGGATCGATATCCGGGTGCGCAAAAGGAGGCATCTCTTCAAACAATAAAGCCTTGGCTTTGCCGAATAGCTTTTCCGTTTCCACCTCGTTAGGGATAGGGAAATCCATAAAGTCTTTGAAATTATGATAACGCCCGCCTGCCCGTAATGTATCGCTTTGCGTAATTCCAAACTTAACCAGGAGTTTCTTTAAAAATTTAGCATCCACACCACTATCATACACAAAGCGCACAGCATCGCCTTTTACACGTTGTTTAATGCTTTCGTTCATGGTCTCCAAAAAACTTTTGGATAAATCGCTGTCGATATCCAATTCCGCATCGCGTGTAAACTTAATAATATGACCTTCGAAAGTGTCGAAACCAAAAATACCAAAGATGCTTTTTAAATTTAGCCTGATCACATCGTCGAGGAAAATAATATATCTGTTCTCTCCCACCTGAGGCAATTCAATAAAGCGCGACACTTCTTCGGTGGGCAATTCGATTAAGGCAAAATTATCTTTTTGCAATTTTTTACTGCTACTCATTTTTACGGCCAAATAGATATGGCTGTCTTTAAAATGAGTTAAACTCGTTATCGAATCTACCAATAAAGGGAAGAGATAAGAGCGGATATTTTCCTGAAAATAATGCTTTACAAATTGTTTTTGATCCTCATCGAGCTGCTTTTCATTGATGATAAAAATATGCTGTTTTTTCAGTTCTTCTAAAATATCGTGATAAGCTTGTGTAAAATGAGCTTCCTGATCGGATACAATTTGATGAATATCGCGCAAAGTTCTGGTGACCTCACGCTTTTGTCCGGGATCAATTTTTTTATAGGCTTTCATCCGATTGAGGGTAGCCACACGTACGCGGTAAAACTCATCGCGATTATTCGAAAAAATACCCAAATATTTTAATCGCTCCAAAACAGGATTGGAAACATCCATCGCTTCTTGCAGCACGCGCTCGTTAAAACTTAACCAGCTGACTTCTCGGTTTATGTAATTTTTCGACGACATATTTTAATCTAAAGATTATCTGTTTTATCTGGACATAGAGACTAAGAGATGACGGGACTTAGGGACATATACCCAGTATACAATTTGTAAATTAATAGCTCCATTTTTCGGGTTGTAATGACATATTACCAAGTTTCCCAAGAATTTTGTCATATCTAAAAACTAAATCCTTGTATTTTTCTTGATCAATATAATTACATTCCACAGAAAATTCAAGCCAAACTTGAGTTTCAGCCGCTTCTGCTTCGCAATCACTAAGTTTGGAGATAAAATGCTTTGGGTATTTGCGTTTTCTAAATGCCTCTGCTAAATTGGCACACACGGATCTGGATGACCTCCGAATTTGATCAGTTAACGAATACACCTCCTCCTTTGGGAATTTTTTAGTTGATTCAAAAATCAACATAGCAGCATCAAAAGCAAGCTTATAAGTCTCTAAATCTCTATGCGCACGGATTTTCATTTTTTTTATTTTTTAGTTGATCCATTCCAAATATAATCTCCCTCCGTCTCTCAGTCTCCCAGTCTCTTTTCTCCCTTTCGCTCCATCTCCTCTTCGCTCCATCGCTTATTTCGTCTCCTTCTCTCCTTCAACTAGTCGGCCATTTTCACAAACATAAGTTTGAGCCGGAAATTTTTCAAACAGCGAATAGTCGTGAGTCGCCATTAAAACGGCGCATTCATTTTTACTGATATCAAAAAGCAAATCCATAATTCCTGCGGATGATTGTGGGTCGAGGTTTCCTGTTGGCTCATCGGCGAGAATCAAAACGGGATCATTAATTAAAGCACGCGCAATGCCTAAGCGCTGTTGCTCGCCACCGGAAACCTGATGTGGCATTTTATAGCCTTTATTTTCGAGTCCGACTTTCCCCAAAACCTCCAGCGCTTTTTCTTTCATGGCTTTCTTATCTTTCCATCCGGTAGCACGCATCACAAAATTGAGGTTTTCTTCGATATTCCGATCTTGCAATAGTTGAAACTCTTGAAATACGATGCCTAGTTTTCGACGCAGGTAAGGAATTTCTTTGCTTTTCAGTTTACGTAAATCATAACCTACAACCTGTGCTTCGCCGGTTGTAAAGGGCAAATCGGCATAAAGCATTT
This sequence comes from Bacteroidales bacterium, assembly GCA_016929955.1. Lineage (GTDB taxonomy): Bacteria > Bacteroidota > Bacteroidia > Bacteroidales > UBA12170 > UBA12170. The sequence continues at coordinate 16,273 of JAFGHU010000094.1, forward strand.
TTAATAAGCTGCTTTTTCCACTTCCTGTTTTTCCAATAATATAAAAGAAATCTCCCTTGCTCAATTCCAGATTCACATGCTTAAGCACCAGATGATCTCCTTGAAATACATCCGCATCGCGAATCGAAATAACTGTATTTTCAGACATAAACCTATTGTTTTAAGCTGCTAAGTTAGCTGTTTTTTTTAACAAAACGAGCGGATTTCAATGCCGTACAAACGAAAAAAAGCAGGCTAAGCCTGCACTACACATACTTTAACCTGCTTTTAAAGACAATCACTTGTCGCGCTTAAATTTTTTGGTCGATTATCTTTATTCCTTCTTTTTTAGAAGTGCGCTTCCAATTAAAGCTACTCCACCAAAAATGAAAAACATAGAAAGAAAGGCAACTTCTTCGCTCAACCAACCAAGAGCCGCTATACCATTGGCAATAAGTACGCCAACACCTACCGCAGTCATAAATATACCTATTCTTGTGGCCGTTTCTTGATGACTCTCTTTTTTAAAGGTATCAGGATCTAAACCCTTTTCTATGAGCATTGTACGAATCTTTTTTTGGTGACCCATATAAACCAATACAATAATAAACAGGAAAAATCCTAAAGGAACCAATACTGCTGTTGAAAATAACTCCATAACTCTTGCTTTTTTAGGTTTGTAAATCGTTTGCTAACCGAAATGTAGACGCAATTGGGGGCTGTGGGTTACAGACTGAGAGCGCATGGGCGAAGGGGCGATGGAGTGATGTGGCGAAGGAGCGCTTGGGCGAAGGAGCGAGGGAGCGAAGGAGCGAGGGAGAGACTGGGAGGCGGAGGGACTAAGGGACTGAGAGCCTAAGTGATAAGGCGATGGAGCGATGGAGCGATGGAGCGCTTGGGAGATGGAGAATGCGAGGAGACTGAGAGACTGAGAGACTGAGAGATGGAGAGATGGAGAGATGGAGAGACGGAGTAATGGAGTATTGCTTTGGAGGTATAAATAAATTATTCTTTGATTATTTTTGGTAAATACTGTTTTGCAAATAAGATTCCGCTGCTTACTCCAAACAAATTACTTAGAATATCCAATATTTCAAAAGAGCGGTAGGCTAATTTGAGTTGCAAAAATTCAACAGCAATAGAAAAAATAAGCAAAAGGAAAGTGTTTCTGTTTGCTTTTGAAAGGCGGAACGGAGCGCTTATTTTATAGCGGGGTAATAAATAAAAGAACCCCAAAATAAAGAAAAGACCAAAATGAATAATTTTATCCCGTCCCGGAAAACTAAAAGCCGAAACTCCATCTGTAGGAATAAGCATCAAAATGAGTATGGTACATAGCCATATCCAAAATAAATAAGGTAAAAATGGCCGGATTTTAGCGTATGGGATCATAATTATTTTTGTGGTTAGAAATACTAAACCCATTAACCTGTAATGCCACTAGGCTTGTTTTTGCTTTTGAAGCAATAGAAAATAAAGGATTGACGAAATCGCTAAGCCAATGACTAAAATTAAAAAACTCAAGGCCAAAACCCCGAAAAATTGCAGGAAATAGCTCAAAACAAAAACGAACAGGTTTATTGCAATCAGCATTATGCTTGTTTGTACATGACTCAACCCTAATCTTAGTAAGCGATGGTGTAGATGGTTCTTGTCCGGACAAAATGGGGATTTCCTCTTGAATAAACGGAGGGTAAATACTTGCAAGGTGTCGTATAATGGAATAAAAAACAAAGCTATACTCATCGCCGGAGCTGCAGTAATTGCAATTAAACCAGAGGTATTCGACGCACTTATCTCATTAAATTCAACAACGAGGACAACGCTGATGACCCCAATAATTAAAGCGCCTGTATCACCCATAAAAAGCTTGTTTCTTTTACCGAATACATTGTAAATAAAAAAGGGTATTAAAGCTCCCAGTAAGCTTGTTGATACTAACGTAAACGCTGTATTTTTATGACTATAAAAGAAAATGGCAAAAATAAATGCAATCAGAATCGACAATCCGGAAGCCAGACCATCTACTCCGTCAATTAAGTTTATACAGTTAATAAGTACAATGAAAACGAAAGCACTAATAGCAACACTTGTGATATACGAAATCTCATATATTCCTAAAAACCCGCCAAGATTTGTAAATCTGAAATCACCCAAAAAAATCAAAATAAAAATAACAAGAAGCTGTCCCCCTAATTTTTTTGTCAATGAAATGGTATAAATATCGTCTTTAAGCCCAATAAAAAATACAAGCATCAAACTTGCCACTATATATTGAAGCCCGTTAAAAGAAGTGGCATTACAAAACAATAGCAACGAGATTGTTATCCCTGCAAAAATAGCTACACCACCAAGTGTGGGTGTATTTTCATAATGGGATGTTCGCCCATTTGGCTTATCAAATATATTTTTCGATCGTGTAAAATTCAATATCATCGGAATAGAAAAGAAAGAAATAGCGAAAGAAGTAATCAATACTATGGCTATATTTATCGTACTCGTACTCAACAAATTTTGAATGATTTCATAAAAATTACCCATATTCCTAATCCCGAATTGCTGTTCTTAATTTAGTAGAAAAATTATCTTTTTAATGTGTTATCTTCCAAGCGAATAGGATTTAACAAATTCCTGTCCCAGGATAATACTTACGCCAACAAAAACGCCAACAAAAAGCATTCCTATCAGAATCAAACTTGCTTTTGGCTTGCTTTTCCTTAGCGGCACTTTTGCAGGTTCAATAACCGTAAAAACCGGGGTTCTATCCTGAACAATAATTTTGGATTGTTCTAATTTTTGTGCCAAACCATTATATAAACCAGAAGCCAGCGAATTTTCTGTTTCCAAACGCTGACGGTTGGTTCTAACAGAGGCCAAAATCACATTAATATTGCTATCGTCGTAGTCGGCCAACGCTTGTTGTGTTTTGTAATAGCGTTCGCGAGCTTCCAGATAACGCGCCTCAATAAATTCCAAATCTTGCTTGGCTTTTCCCGTATTGTAATTGATAATATACATTTTTAGGTTGCTGACTACCAATTCAGCAAGAACTGCCGACAAATAGGGGTCTTGTATTTCGATACTTACATTGATAATTTTACTCTCTCCTCCCGTTAATCCTCCACCTGATTTGATTACATCAACCTCAATTAAGCCCGATAAGGCCTCAACCAAACTTTCTTGCTTAAGGCTCAGTTTTAAAGGCTGAACCGCATCTTTTCTGAAATTATAATCTTCTTCATCACTCGATTTTATCAGGTTAAGTAGATATCCCGGAATACCGGATATGCTTGGCCTTGTATAATCGCTTAAATATTCTGCAACCGTAATTTTCTTTTGACTATCCGGTTCTATGATGGTCTCTCCTAATATTTCCATTAAAAAAGTGGTGCTCTTTACAATATTCGGGTATAAATCAGGTGTTAATGCATCACTTCCTGTTCCTCCACTTAGATCCAAACCCATCAAAGATCCCAAATTTCCGCCGGTAAGTCCGCCCAATTGTCCCAACAATCCACTGGCCGCGCCTTTCGAATTGGATTCGGCCAATAAACTCATCTGTGTTTTATACTCTTTAGGTGTGAGAATAATCAATAAAAGCGCCAATACAAAGGCAATGCCCACCGAAATAAAAACGATTCTTTTCTTTATTTTGATGATATTCACCAGCGCTAAAAGTTCTATGCCTTCTTCTTTATGCTCCACCTTAATTTTTGTATCCATTTTGTTTGATTTTAAAGCATAGTGTTATTTAACTGCATTGATGATAGTGACTAATAATAAAGCCAAGGAAGAAGCCGCCGAAGTAATGCCGATGGTTTCGCTTAAAGTAATTCGGTTTTTATCTGATTTTGCAGGAACAATAATTTCTGCACCGGGCTCAATTTTTGGATGATTTCTGAAAAAGAGCATTTTATTTGTTTTCCTTACCGAACCATTTGCATACACTACATAAATATGTCCGGGTTTTGCTTCTTTTGTAAATCCGCCGGCATTTGTAATATAATCTTTCAGCGTAAAGCCTTGATAATAAGGAATCACATTTGGACTGTATACCGATCCGCTAACTTTTATGGTCTGCGATTGTTTTAAAATTCGAATCGAATCGCCTTCCTGTAAAAACAAATCGTTGGGACTGCCCGGATTTTTCATTATTTTTTCGAGATCCACACCAATAATATCATATTGCGATTGGGAAACAACGATCTTGTTCGCATCTTCTTTTTCGGTGGCAATGCTGTTAATCGCTTTATCCGTCAATATTTTATCCATTGATTTTCTCCGGATCAGACTTGCTCCTTTTATATACGCCTCAGAGGTTAAATTACCCGCTCTGCGAATCAAATCGGAAATGCGTTCGGTGCGTGTGGTAATGCTGTATTTTCCGGGAAAATTTACTTCTCCATCAATGCTTACCATCAACTGAGGAATATAAGCCGGCGATCGACGAATAAAAACCTGATCATAGGGCTGAAGGATAAAGTCAGATGCTGACTCGTTGATTTTCAAATCATTATTGATTGGAAATTTGTAAATCTTTGCCAATTGACTGGTCGATTGTAGGGCGTGATCGTCTTTAATTCTTCGGGCAACTTCAACATAAGCCAAAGAAGCCGTTTCTAACAATCCTCCGGCTTGAATAATCAAATCCTCTACTTTAGTGTTTTCTGTAAAAGGATAAACACCGGGCTTTTTAATTTCGCCTTCGATACGCAGTGTAAATTCATCGCGCAAATCATAAATAGAAGGAATATGAATAGAGTCTTCTCTTTGCAATGGGAAATCCAGATTGGATTGCATCAACTGCTTTAAATCAACCGCCAAATTTTCTATAGAAAGATCGTCTTGCAAACGAAACACAGAAATGCGATTGCTAAATACATCTTCGCGAAGTCCGTCGGCATTTTGAATGAGTTGCTTTAAGGTGCTTGTACTGTCTAGCGCATAAACACCGGGGCGCATAATGGCTCCCGAAATTTGCACTCTGTTTTCGTATCTGGCCAAAACGGAATCCACACGAATTTCATCTCCATTCATAAGCAGTATGGCCTCCATGGCGCTGGTAGGCACATCCAAAACCCGATTTTCCTTTCCTGTTTTTCTAAATATTTTAACGCGCTCGGTATAGGCATTGCCATTAAATCCGCCTGCATAATAAATTAAATCTTTTAAAGACTCCGCCGTTTTCATATCGAACAGCTTATTTCGAATGACGGCTCCTTTTATTTCCACGCGGTTGGTATAGGGCGAAACAAA
>JAFGHU010000095.1 GCA_016929955.1 Bacteroidales bacterium
CGAACTTCAGTAGGCTCAACAAGAATATTGTGTTCTTGGAAAAGTTTTTCCTGCAAAAGCTGCCATTTTAACGAATGTTCGTAGCTTGTCCATTGCATTTCGATTTGTTCTGCCGTTAGTTTATCTTCGTTATTGGCTAAAATCCAACGTTTCATAAATTCGGCAGGAATTTGAATGTTTGCTTTTTCGATAAGCAAATCTACCGTTTCGGAAAGAAATAATTTTTCACTTTCGGCGACAAATTGCTTAGAGGCATCTTCTTTGATTTTTGCTCTAAATTCCTCTTCATTTTTTATTTCTGCCGATGGATAGGCTTTTTTATATAGCTCATCATTATTTTCAGCGGGTATTGTCAAATGAATATTAAGAATCTCCACTTGAAAATCAGCCTTTAAGTCTTCAACCATTTCTTTAGTAACGGCAAGCATAACCGCAACTTTATCTGCATCTTTAAATGCTTTCATTGGGTCGAATACTAGTGTTTCTTCCTTGGTTTTACCCAAAATGAGTTTTGCAATTGTTTTTAATTTAATATCGTCAACTTTAAATTTCCCGGTATGTGCAATTCCGCCTTCCAATACATTTCCTTCAGCATCCAACTGTTTAAATTCGGCTTCTACTTCGCTACCTTCAACTACAGTTTCGGGATGTGTATGTTCGCCAAAACGCGATTGAATATCCAAAACATACTCATCAAGCATCTTATCGCTTATTTCAATATCAAAGAAATTCACCTTGATTTTATCGTTTAATTCTAATGTAATTTCAGGAGCCAAAGCAATATCGAAATAGAACGTGAAATCTTTTTCATTTTCCAAATCAACTTTATCTTCTTTGCTTATCGAAGGCAATGGGTTTCCTAAAAGATTGAGTTTATTCTCTGTAATATAGGAATTCAATTTTTCAGAAAGCAATTTGTTAACTTCCTCGCCCAGAACGGCTTTCCCATACATTTTATTTATAATACCAAATGGAACTTTACCGGCTCTAAAACCCGGAATATTGGCTTTTTTACGGTATACATTCAAGCCGCTTTTTACCTTTTCGGCGTAATCATTTTCGTTAATTTCAACAGTAATAAGCGCTGTTAAACCTCCTGTGCTTTCATTTGTGATATTCATTGATAAATTGAATTATTAATGGATTAAGAATCAAAATATTTACCTTGTTTTAAAGGGCTGCAAATATACGTATTATTTTAAAAAAAGGAAGGTTTTATTCCTTGAAAAATTGTCGACCCGCGTAGCACCGCTTTTACTTATTTATTCTTTTAGTTTTCGGAAAAGTTCAAACGGCTAAAAAAATATTGTATTTTTGAAACTATAGAAATCAAAAACAAACAAGCCAATGAAATACCTTTTACGCTTCGTACTATTTATTGCTTTAATTTTAGGAAGCCAAACCATTCAGGCACAGGACAAATCGAATGAAATATTAGAAAAATTAAAATCGCTCGAAAGAGACAACGAAAACCTAAGGCACCGCTTAGATATGTTAGCTAAGCAAAGCGATGATATCTTATGGTTTGAACGTTTGGGAGACGTTGCTTTTGTCGATAAGCTATTCATTACCGGTCCACCCCGATCAAATATGAAAAATCCAACCGCAATGGGTTTTAACAATCCATTGAAATTTTGGACCTATGTTTTTATACCAAGAGGCGTAGTCCCCGACAAAAAATACCCGCTAATTGTATTGCCACATGGTGGCGTTCATTCCAATTTAACCACTTATTACACGCATATTATTCGCGAGCTTATGGCGCAAGGCTATATTGTTGTGGCTCCTGAATATCGTGGAAGCACAGGCTATGGCGCATCCTATTATCGTAATATTGATTATGGAGGATTAGAAACTGAAGATGTTTATGCCGCCAGAAACCATATGGTTGAGAATTACGATATCGTTGATAAAAACCGCGTTGGAATTATAGGATGGAGCCACGGAGGTTTAATTACTTTGCTCAATATTTTTGATCATCCCAACGACTACCAAGTTGCTTTTGCCGGTGTTCCGGTTAGCGATTTAATTTCGCGCATGGGTTATCACAAAAAAGATTACCTCGATCTTTATTCTGCCGATTATCACATTGGAAAAACAGTTAATGAAGATGTTGCAGAATACCGACGTCGCTCGCCGGCATGGAATACGCACAGAATGGGAGATACTCCCCTTCTCATCCACAGCAATACAATCGATGACGATGTGAATGTTTTGGAAGTTGAACACTTGATAAAATCTTTAAAAGCTGATGGTAAAAAGTTTGAATACGAAATTTATCAAGCCATCCCCGGAGGCCATTCTTTCGATCGAATTGATACGAAAAAAGCAAATCAGATTCGAGTAAAAATTTATAAGTTTTTGGCCGATAAGTTAAAACCGCCAAAACCGATCCGTAATTTAAATGATTTGCGAAAAGCTGCTTATCGCTATTAAGCACACAAGGTTAAAAGTTTAAAGTTAAGCGAAGCTATTTCCAAAAACTTTAAACTTTTAACCCAAAGCTTTTAAACTAAAACGATTTTAAAATCTAGTGAATATTAAGTATAGGCCAAGTTCTTGCGCCTTTCCTATTGTTTCCGGCATAATTGATTAAACCGATTTGAACACCTTTTAATTTCTTTGTTGAATTTACAAGTGCTATCGAAATACCGGTCATTTCGCTGGTTCTTGAATATCCCGAAACAGAAAAGCCCTTGTATTTTTCTGCTTTTAAATAACCCGGAACAAGAGTAATTCCACGAATAATATAATCGCTTCTAATATATGCAGTAGCCAATTGAATACCGCTAATTTCTTCGTTCGATCGAATGCCAACGCCCGCAACACTTATTCCTTTTATCTTTTTGCCGGCACCTAAACCAAATCCTGCCACTTGTATACCGCTCAAGTTTCTTCCGGCACCAATACCAACCCCTGCAAAAGTAAGCCCCAAAACATCTTGTCCAGCGCCAACACCAATCCCTGCAACCGAAATTCCTCGGACGGAGCCACCGCTACCCACGCCAATTCCTCCGACAAATATTCCACTTAAATCGCGGCCGCCACCAATTCCGATACCCGCAAGTGCTATGCCCCGAATATCTCGGCCAGAGCCTAATCCTAAACCACTAAATGCTATGCCGCGAATATCATTTCCAGCACCTAATCCCAGTCCTGCCATTGCCATTCCATCGATATTATTTCCGGAACCAAGGGCAAGACCGGCAATTGCAATTCCGTTAATATCTGCACCCGAACCAGCTGCCAAACCGGCCATAAACAAGCCATTCATATCTCCACCTGATCCCAAGGCTAAACCTGCCGCCGCAATACCATTTAATTGGTCGCCACTTCCTAATCCAAGCGATGCAATCGAAATCCCATTTAAATTTTTTCCAGCTCCCAAGCCTAAACCGCCCAGATTAATTCCGCTTAAATTATCATAGGCAACAAGGCCAACTACACCAATATTTACCGGACGCATAGTTGCCGCTGTAGGCAAAATTCCTAACGAAAGCCCATTGACAACAGCATGTTTATTCGCTTTGTTTTGCCAAAACGTAATATTTATTCCATTAATTTGATCGACATATTTATCCGCGAAATTAAAGCGTATACCTGTGAATTTAGGTGAATTACCAAATCCAATACCCGCTGTTTTCGTTGGAATTCCAAAATAAAATTTAGAAAATTGATCCGATTGTGCTCTTAAACTCGAAAAGCCGAGCAGACAAAGTAGTAAGATGATCGTGTTTTGTTTTCTCATAGCGTCTATTTTATACGCTTTTTAAGACGCCGTTTTGAGGAGAATGTTACAAAATTGGCATAAAAAAACCGTTGAAATCTCAACGGTTTAGTGCGGATGAAGGGACTCGAACCCCCACGCCTCACGGCACTAGATCCTAAGTCTAGCGCGGCTACCAATTACGCCA
>JAFGHU010000096.1 GCA_016929955.1 Bacteroidales bacterium
AACCACAGTTTACTTCCGTAAATGAGGATTTTGAAGAAGATTTTAACGAAGAGTTGGATCAAAAAATGAGTTTTGCAAAACTCTCCCTTCTTAAATCGTTAATGGGTGTTCCTTGTTCAGTATTCCTATTTTTACACGTCTATTATATAATATCTTATAAAAAGCTGTCACCTCTAGGATTCAAAACTTCATAAGGATAATGTAAGCCTTTCTATTCGATAAAAACCACTTGCGCAGCATCGCGCATATTGTAATTCGAGGCCATCACTTGTCCATAGGCTCCAACGGAGCGAATTAAAATATAATCGCCTCTTTTGCTTGATGGTAGAGCAAGTGACTTTGCGAAAATATCTGAAGATTCGCATACAGGACCAACCACATCGTATTTTACTGCCTGAGTACTTTGGGAGCTTAAATTTTCAATTTTATGATAGGCTTGATAAAGCGCAGGGCGGATTAAATCCGTCATTGCGGCATCAATAATTAAAAAGTCTTTAACACTGCCTTTCTTTACATATATTACTTTGCTTAAAAGACTTCCCATTTGACCAACTATGGAGCGCCCCAACTCAAAATGAAGCTGTTGTTTAGGCCTAAGCTCAAGAAAATCATGAAATATTTTAAAATAGCTCTTGAAATCAGGAATCAATTCATTATCAGGATCATAATATTCAATTCCTAATCCACCACCAACGTTAATATGATTCACAATTATTTGTCGCGCATAAAATTTTTCCTGAATTTGATTGATGCGATTGCACAGATTTTTAAAGGTATCCAAATCGGTAATCTGAGAACCAATATGAAAATGCAAACCATTTAATTCGACATTTTTCATATTATCCATCCGATCTAAAATCGAATCAATTTCCCACAAATTAATTCCAAACTTATTTTCTTCTATACCGGTAGTGATATATTTATGCGTATTGGCATCTACATTTGGATTTATTCGCAAAGCGATTGATGCTTTTGTATTCTTTTTTGATGCCAATTCGTTAATGACTTCAATTTCGGGTAAAGACTCGCAATTGAAACTGAAAATGCCTTGATCTAATGCGAAATTTATTTCTTCGTCTGTTTTGCCAACTCCGGCAAAAGCTATTGCCTCTGCCCTAAATCCACGCTTTAAGGCTTCCTTTATTTCGTTGCCACTAACACAATCAGCACCTAATCCGGCATCGGCAATTTCTTCCAATATTTTTTCGTTGTTATTTGCTTTCAGCGCATAATGAATATGATAGGCATAGTGTTCAGCTTCCGTTTTAAGCACTTTCAAAGTTTGCCTTAATACATCTAAATTATAGAGATAGGCCGGCGTTTTTATTGTTGTATAATCCAGTTTCATCATTGAGGAGTGGTATAAAGTTTTTGATGCAAAGCATTGAGTGCTTTTACTTTATGCGATTGATCGATCAATATAGAAATATTATGATTGCTGGCTCCGTAAGAAATCATCTTGATTGGAATATCGAGCAAAGCATCAAATATAAGTGTGGCGTATCCATTTTCTGACGTAGGAATATGTCCGACTAAAGCAATAATTACCTGATTAAACTCCACTTCGGTCTGACCAAATTTCTTCAAATCGTTTAAGATCGCTTCCAAATTATGCGTATCGTCGATACTCATCGAAACCGCCACCTCCGAAGTCGTAATCATATCAATAGGCGTTTTATAAATTTCAAAAACCTCAAAAACTTTTCGTAAAAAACCATAGGCAAAAAGCATCCGGTCCGATTTAATACGGATTATGGTGATATTATCTTTGGCCGCAATAGCCTTAATTCCAGACTTTTCAATCGTGTTCTGAATGATTGTTCCCGCTCTTTCGGGGAGTAAACTATTCTTTAAACGAACAGGTATAAAGCTTTTTTTGGCGGGAAGTATACTTGAAGGATGCAGAATTTTAGCACCAAAATAAGCGAGTTCTGCCGCTTCATCAAAAGATAATTCAGCCACCGGTTTTGTATCGCGAACAAACCGAGGGTCGTTATTATGTAAACCGTCGATATCTGTCCAAATTTGAATTTCGTCAGCCTGTACGGCCTGTCCAATAAGCGATGCCGTATAATCGCTTCCTCCTCGTTTTAAATTATCTATTTCGCCATAGGCATTCCTGCAAATAAATCCCTGAGTGATAAACAATTTTGTATCGGGATAATTCTTAAGAATCCGACCCAAATTTTCTTTGATATAATATTCATCAGGATCTAAATTTTTATCGATACGCATAAACTCAAGTGCAGGAAGCAAAATAGAATCCTGGTTTCTTTCTTCCAGCAAAAGTTGAAAAAGTGCAGTCGACAATAATTCGCCTTGTGCTAATAGGGCTTTTTCTTGCAAAAGTGTAAATATCCTTTCCGTAAATTTCTTTAAATAAGCAAAATGAGCCGCTATTAATTGCTGCGCTTCTGTTTTTTTGGCTTCGGTCTCAAATAATTCATTCACAACAGAAAAGTATTCCTTTTGCAAATCCTTAATTTGAGAACAGGCAGCGTCTTTTTTTTGGCCATATAAATGCTCAGCAATGGCTATCAACTTATTGGTAGTTCCGCTTATGGCAGATAACACCACTATTCTAGTGTTGTCCGACTCGATTAATTTAATCAAGTTTTTCATTCTTTGTGCATCACCTACTGATGTACCACCAAATTTTTGTACTATCATTCGAATTTTTTTACAAAAAAAAGCCCAATCGAATTCGATCAGGCTTTAAACTATTTATAATCTATCTATAACAAAGCCTGATCACATCAAAACGTGTTTCTTTTGCTTGTTATATTTTTTCATTTTTATCATTTTCGGATGCAAATATATTCAATTTATAATAAAGTAAACGATAACTCAATTTTTTTTAATTTCGCTGAAAATCAAATCTTATAAATATGTTTAAAACCAACGAATATTTTGACGGGCAAGTAAAATCTATTGCCTTTAAAACAAAAGGTGGCGACGCAACTATTGGGGTTATGGCTGCAGGCGAATACGAATTTGGCACCTCCACTATTGAGTATATGACAGTAACCAGTGGAAAAATGAACGTGAAATTACCCGGACAAGAAGAATGGAAAGTGTATGGCGAGTTTGAAACTTTTATTGTTGAGAAAAATGTAAAATTCAAAGTAAAAGTAGATGCTGATACTTCTTATCGCTGTTTATACCGCTAAATAAAAGTTGCACAAAAAATACGAATAATCCTATTGTCCGTTTATGAACATATTTACACATAAACGAACAGAAAATGAATCTAAAAAGAAACCTTATTTGCATAAGTTGCTTATTAACATCCATTTGCAATATACGGCACGTTTTTAGGAGATTCTCAAGCGGTTTTACAAATTTATCTCATATAGATAATGAATAGGCTTTTCGAAAGAGAGCCTATTTTTTTATGTATTTTTTATGCTGGCCTTCCACTTTTTTCTCGTCGGCCTGAAATTTGTAGCCCAATCGTTTGGCTGTTCGCATCGATAAGCTTTGCGTATGCTTTTGGATATCGAAAACACTAACCATCTTTACAGCCTCGAAAGGCGGAATTAGTAAATCAAAATTTACAGTATATTCAATGGCAGAAGTTACGATTTCGTGTGCCGCATCGACATTAAAAACCGACTCCTCAAAGTTATTATAAACCATCCCGATTTCCTTTTTCCCTTCGATAAGAAAATGTTTTTCGTGATTGATAAATATACGGCCAATCAAATATCCCAAATCATTTTCTCTCTGATACTTAAACGAATCGGCAAGAAAATTGTAGATGTTTATGATGCCGCAATAGGTTCGGCTTTTGTCTTGTTTAATGTATTTTGTGCGCATCAAATCGTATTGACGAGGAATTTCAAACACATTGGTATGCATTAAAAAAACCAAGATATCTCCT